>CAXTCI010000004.1:0-60032 GCA_964242325.1 uncultured Acetobacteraceae bacterium | reverse complement strand
TGCGGGCGGCCATGCGGCGGCCGATGCTGGTCTTGCCCGCGCCCATCAGGCCGACCAGCACGACGCTGCGCCCGGCAACGGCCGGGGGAATGTCGGTGGCGATGGAGGGGGACAGCCCGGCCAGGGCCGGGGCGGTGTTGCGCGTCATGGGCGGGGAGGTTAGCACATGACCGGTTGAACGGGCCAAGGGTGGCGCATGAGTCGGGTTACGCTGATCGTCGTCGCTGCCGTGCTGGCGCTGGTTTTGGGAGTTGCTTTGATACTGGGGGTGTTCCCGCCGGGGCCGCGAACGGAACAGGTGCAGCACGTGCTGCCGAACGATCGGTTTCAGCCGCGGTAGGGGTGGGTGGTTTTGTGCGCAGGGGTGGGCTTTGTTCCCTTTCCCTCCGGGAGAGGGCTAGGGTGAGGGGGCGGGCAAGCGCTACCCTTGGCCTGGGTGAGCCTTGGTTCAGTGGGGCGAGCGTTTCCCGCTCCGCAGCCAAGACCCCCTCACCCCAACCCTCTCCCGGAGGGAGAGGGGGCAGGAAGCGGTGGCGGGACTGATCCGGTGGATCGGCACATCGAGGCTTTTCTGGAGATGCTTGCGGCCGAGCGTGGCGCCGCGCGCAATACCATCGAGGCTTATCGTGCCGACCTGCTCGCGTTTGCGGCGCATACGGCTGGGCAGGGCGAATCGGTGTCGGTGGCCACCGAGAAGACGCTGCACGGCTACATGGCCTCGCTGCACGGCGTTGTTTCTGCTCGGACGGCGGCTCGGCGCCTGTCCTCCCTGCGCGGGTTCTGCCGCTTCCTGGTCATCAACGGCGTGCGGCTGGACGACCCCAGCCACCTGTTGGATGCCCCGCGCCTGCCCACTAGCCTGCCGCGCAACCTGACGGAACCCGAGGTGGACGCCCTGCTCGCCGCCGCCCGCGCCAAGCCCGGCGTGCCCGGCTTGCTGGCCCATGCCGCCCTGGAAACCCTGTATGCGACGGGCCTGCGAGTGTCCGAGCTGCTGTCGCTGCCGCGCACCGCCCTGGGCGTGCGGTCCGAGATGCTGATCGTCCGGGGGAAGGGCAGCAAGGAGCGCATGGTCCTGCTGTCCGACCGCGCCAAGGCCGCCGCCGCCAAGCTGGTGGAGGCCACCCCCAAGTCGCCTTGGCTGTTCCCCGGCCGCGACCCGCGCCAGGCAATGACGCGCCAGGGCTTCGCGGTGGCGCTGAAGGGCGTCGCGCTGGAGGCCGGGCTGGACCCGGGGCGCGTCAGCCCGCATGTCCTGCGCCACAGCTTCGCCAGCCACATGCTGGCCCGCGGCGCCGACCTGCGCAGCTTGCAACTGCTGCTGGGTCATGCCGACATCGCGACGACGCAAATTTACACGCACGTCCTGTCCGAACGGTTGCAGGAGTTGGTTGCGCTGCACCATCCCCTGGCGAAACAGTCCGGGCCGGGTTAAGCCCGGGGGATGCGTCACTTCCTGGACTTCGAGAAGCCGGTTGCGGAGCTGGAAAGCAAGATCGAGGACCTGCGCCGGATGCAGCAGCCCGGCGGCATCGACATTGACGAGGAAGTCGCGGCGCTGGAGCAGAAGGCGGACGAGCAGCTCCGCCAGACCTACGCCAACCTGACGGCCTGGCAGAAGACCCAGGTCGCCCGGCACCCCGACCGGCCGCATGCGCTGGACTACATCAGGGGATTGATCGAGGAGTTCACGCCGCTTGCCGGGGACCGGGCGTTTGCCGACGACGCGGCGGTAGTCGGCGGCCTCGGCCGGTTCAACGGGCGCTCTGTCGTGGTGCTGGGGACCGAGCGCGGGTCGGACACCGAAACGCGAGTGAAACACAACTTCGGCATGGCCCGGCCGGAAGGGTATCGCAAAGCCCACCGCCTGATCGAGCTGGCCGGGCGCTTCCGCCTGCCGTTGCTGACCTTCGTGGACACTGCCGGCGCCTTCCCGGGCATCGACGCCGAGGCGCGCGGCCAGGCGGAGGCCATCGCCCGCTCCATCGAGGCGTGCCTGGACGCCCCCGTGCCGGTCGTCGCCACCATCATCGGCGAGGGCGGGTCGGGCGGCGCCATAGCACTTGCCGCCGGGGACCGGGTGCTGATGCTGGAGCATTCGGTTTACTCGGTGATCTCGCCAGAGGGCTGTGCGAGCATCCTGTGGCGGGATGCGGCGCAGGCCTCGGTAGCGGCGGAGGCGTTGCGGCTGACGGCCACGGACCTGCTCGGCATGGGCATCGTGGATACCGTGGTGCCGGAGCCGTTGGGCGGCGCGCACCGGATGCCGGCGGAGGCCATCGCGGCGGTCGGCGGCGCCGTGCAGGACGCGCTGGCGCCGTTGACGGCGCTGGAGCCTGCCGCGCTGCTGGCCCGGCGGCGGGAGAAGTTCCTGGCCATGGGCCGCGAGGTGCCGGCATGAGCCCGCCCGACGCCATGCCGGAGGCCGCGGCGGAGAACGAGGTATCCGATACCCGCGGCCTGTTCTTCCGCGTATTCCCCTCGATCTGCCTGCCGATGTTCATGGCGGCGGTGGACCAGACCATCGTCGCGACCGCCCTGCCGCAAATTGCCGCGAGCCTGGGCGATGTGGAGCGGATCGGCTGGATCGTCGTCGCCTACCTGATGGCGACCACCATTGCGGCGCCGGTGTATGGCCGGCTGGGCGACGTGCTCGGCCGCAAGCGGCTGCTGTTGGTGGCGTTGGCGGTGTTCGTCGCCGCCTCCGTCGCCTGTGCGCTGGCGCCGACGCTGCTGTGGCTGATCGCCGCGCGGGTGGCGCAGGGAGCAGGCGGCGGCGGGCTGATGACGCTGTCGCAGGCGCTGGTGGGCGAGACCGTGCCGCCGCGGGAGCGGGTGCGTTACCAGGGATACCTGGCGGCGATCTTCATGGTGTCATCCACCTTCGGGCCGGTCGCGGGCGGGTGGCTGACGGCGCGCTTCGGCTGGCCGTCGGTGTTTCTCATCAACGTGCCGCTGGGCGCGGTTGCGGCCGTGTTGGCGCTGCGGCTGCCGTCGCGGGCCGGGGCGCCGGGGCGGGTGCGGTTCGACTGGATCGGGCTGGCGCTGTTCACCGGATTCGTGGCGCCGCTGCTGCTGGCGCTGGAGCGGGCGCAGCACATCGCCATCGCGGCGCTGCCGGGGATCGCGGCGCTGGTGGCGCTGGCGGTGGCGTCCTTGCTGCTGCTGTTGCGGCAGGAGCGGCGGAGGGCGTCGCCGCTGATCCCGGTGAACCTGCTGCGGGACGGGGCGATCTGGCGGGCGGATGCGATGGCGGCCTGCGTCGGCGCCACCATCGTCGGTGCGGTGACGTTCATGCCGATCTATCTGCAGGTGGTGCGAGGCGCCGGGCCGGGGCAGGTGGGGCTGCTGCTGCTGCCGCTGACGGTGGGGATCGCGATGGGTGCGCTGCTGACGGGCCGGGCGGTGGCGCGTACCGGGCGTACGGCGATTTATCCGTCCTGCGGCTTGGCGGTGGTCACGGCCTGCTGGGTGCTGATGGCGCTTGGGGCCGGGTGGGTGCCGCTGCTGTGGCTGCCGGCGGTGTTCCTGCTGATGTCGCTGACCCTGGGGACGGCCATGCCGATCGTCCAGGTGACGGTGCAGATCGCGGCGGGGTCGGCCAACCTGGGTGCGGCATCGGCGTCGGTGCAGTTCAGCCGCTCGATCGGCGCGGCGCTCGGCACGGCGGCGGTGGGGGCGGTGCTGTTTGCGACCCTGGCATGGCACGACCAGGCGGTGGCCGGCGTGTTCGCCGAACTGGTGGAGCGTGGCCCGGCGCTGCTGGACACCTTGCCGGCGGCGCAGCGGGCGGTGCTGGCGGAAGATATCGCCGGGGCGTTCCGGGCGGCTTTCCTGGTGATCGCCGGGTTCAGCGCGACGGGGTTGGTGCTGGCGTGGTCGCTGCCGATGCGGCGGATTTAAGCGGGGCTGCCGGACGGCGCGTCGCCCTCGTTTCAGTCCACCGGGGAGGTGGCGGCGTAGGATGCGGCCTGCTTGGACCAACTTCCGTATGGCCGCATGCGCTCGGTAAGGCTCGGGGTCCCCACGCAATTTACGCTCGTGCTCGAACGGTTGTCCTGCCTCGGCGCCAGGCGGCGGCACCGATTGTCACAGACCTGTCGCTTACAGGCAGCGGCAGCGACGGATAGGAATAAGCGATGGACGTGAACAATCCATCAAGACCCGTGGCGGCGTCAGCGCAGGCCGGCCTCGGTTTCCGGGCGCTGCAAACGGAGCCCTTGTTCTGGCTGGCGATGCTCGCTGCCAGTGCGCTCGGCACGAACCTCGGCGACGTGTTTGCCGGGCGGCTTGGGCTGCCGGGCGCGGTCAGCTTCGGTTTGCTGGTAGCCGCGTCCGTGCTGGCAATTGCTGGCGACTGGCGGGCCGGGCGCCGGACGGAGCTGTATTATTGGATCGCCATCGTCGTGCTGCGGGGGGCGGCGACCAACGTGGCTGACTTCCTGACGGAGGATCTGCGGCTGGGCTTCGTGCTGGTGATGGCGGTGCTTGCGGTGGTGGCCCTGCTGGCGGGGGCGCAGACGCGGGCTGGGACCATGACCCGGGTGGCGTCGCCGGTAATTGACGGCTGGTATTGGACGGCGATGCTGGTGGCGGGGGTGTTCGGCACGGTTGGGGGCGACCTGGCGAGTCATAGCGTCGGCTTGTTCGCCGCGGCCGGGCTGCTGACGGCGTTGCTCCTGGCGGTGCTGGCCGCACGTTGGCAGTGGTTCCCTGCCGCGATGCTGGCATACTGGGTGGTCGTGCTGGCCGAGCGGTGCGCCGGGACGCCGATCGGCGATGGGCTGGCGAGCCGGCGCGGGGTGGGGCTTGGCCTGCCGGCGGCGACAGCATGCACGGCAGCGCTGTTCGGGGTGGCGCTGGCCTGGCGCGCGTGGGTGCGGGCAGGGCGCCGGCGGTTAACGTGTCTTAGCGACGGGTCTGTGGGGTGACGGCGGCCAGCCCGGAGCGGACATGCCAGACCTCATCGGCAAACTTCAGTCTGGGCTTGCCGCATATCCTCTTGACCCCGCGTCACCTCCTGGCGGTAGTTCTGCTCATCGGCGGTGCCGCACTGATCCGTTGAGGACCTGATCCATGACCCAGGGCCATCTCCCGCCGGCCCCGGCTGGCTTCAACCACGGCTTTGCTACTGCCGAAGGGCTGCGCTTCCACTACGTCGCGGGCGGAGCGGACGTGGAGCGCACCGTCGTCCTGCTCGCCGGCTTTCCGGAAAGCTGGTTCGCATGGCGGCATGTGATGCCGCTGCTCGGCGAACGATTCCGCGTCGTTGCGGTAGACCTGCCGGGCCAGGGCGATAGCGACAAGCCGTTGGACGGCTACGACACGCAGACGGTGGCAAAGCGCGTGCACGCGCTTTTGCAACGCCTCGGCCTCAAGCGATACCATCTCGCCGCGCACGACGTCGGCGCGTGGGTCGCTTTCCCTTATGCGCTGATGTTCGGGGATGAGGTCAGCGCATTGGTCCTCATGGACGCCGGCATCCCGGGCGTCACGCTGCCCGATATGCTGCCGTCCGCGCCCGATAAGGCTTGGAAGACTTGGCATTTCGCCTTTCACGCCGTCGCGGACTTGCCCGAAACGTTGATCGAGGGACGGGAGCGGGCGTACCTGGAGTGGTTTTTCCAGCACAAGACGGCCAATCCCTCCTGCTATGGCGCCGAGGAAATGGCGGAGTATCTGCGGATTTTCTGCGCGCCTGGCGGCATGCGTGCGGGGCTGGCCTTCTACCGCGCGGCTGCTCGCTCGGCCGAGCAGAACCGGGAGCTTGTGCAGAAGGGCAAGCTCACCATGCCGGTGCTGGGGTTGAGTGCGGACCAGGGATCGATTGCCGATATTGCGGCGGCCGTCCGGCCCTTCGCCATGGATGTGCGGGGGGAAACGATCGCAGACTGCGGCCATTTCCAGCCTGAGGAGCAACCCCAGGCAGTTTCGGACGCGCTGCTGCGCTTCTTTGGGGAGCAGTAGGAAAACGGTCGTGCAAGGGCTCGGGCACGTGACCGTAGGGTTTTACTCCGCCCAGGTCCGGTAGGTCCGCCGAGCCGGCCGCACTTCCAGCACCCGGTGCCGCGTCGTTTCCACTACCAGGATGCGCGGATCGGCACCCGGCGCCCGCGGGTCGGCGCACACCCCGGCCGGCTCGCCCCCTTCCGGCAGGCACACGCGGTCGCGGCACATGAAGCCGTCATCCAGGTCCGACACCGTGCGCTCCCACAGGTCCACCAGCCGCACCCGGTTGTTGTAGCTGTCCGCCACCAGCAGCGTGTGCTCCCCCAGCATCGCCACGCCCAGCGGGTGCTGGAATTGCGCCTCCGGCAGCGCCCCGTTGCGGGCGCCGAAGTCGAACAGGCCGGCGCCGGCCAGCGTCGAAACCTCCATCGTGTCCAGGTCCAGCAACCGGACCGCGCTGGTTTCGCTGTCGGCAAAGAACAGCCGGGCGCCGTCCAGCGCCAGGCCGCTCGGCTGCGCCAGCATGGCTTCCGCCGCCGGGCCGTCCTGTAGGTGCTCGACGCCGGTGCCGGCCAGGCGCTCGACCTCTCCGGCCGGGTCCAGGGCGCCGAGCTGGTGGGTGCCGGCATTGGCGAACAGCACCCCGCCGCCGAACGGCACCAGGTCCCAGGGCGAGGCCAACGCGGTGTCGAGCGCGGGCGTGGCCGCTCCCAGCACCCCGCCGCGCAGGCCGGTGCCGGCGACGGTGGTGACTTCGCCGCTCGCCAGGTCCACCCGGCGGATCAGGTGATTGCCGGTGTCGGCGACCCAGATCGACTCGGCATCTGCCGCCACGCCTTGCGGGTCGCGGAAGCATGCCCGCAACGCCGACCCGTCCTGTGCCCCGGCAACGCCGCTGCCGATGCGCGCCATCACGGTCCCGCTGTCATCCAGCAGCACGATCTGGTGGTGTCCGGCGTCGGCCAGCGCCCAGCACGCGGCGTCCCGCGCCCGTCCGGGAATTGGCCTGATCTTGCCGGGGTAGCGGAACCGGGTCGGCGGGACGGGGGGCGGCGACAGCAGGTCCAGGTCGGCCGGCTGCATGTCGCCCAGCCCGGTGGCGGCGCGCACCATGCGGCGGATGGTCTGCAGCAGCGTTGCCGGGTCAGGCTCGCCGCTGGCTTGGCCGAGCACGTAGCCGTTGGGGTCCACGAACACCAGGGTCGGCCAGGCGCGCACGGCATACTGGTTCCACAGGTGGCGCCCGGGGTCGTGCAGCACGGGATGGGTGATGCCCAGCCGGGCCACCGCGTCGCGGGCGGTGGCCGGGTCTTGTTCGTGCGGGAACTTGGGGCTGTGTATGCCGATGATGACGACATCCCTGGGGAACGCGGCCTCCAGCTTGGCCAGCGCCGGCAGGACGTGCAGGCAGTTGACGCAGCAGCCGGTCCAGAAATCCAGCACCAGGATGCGCCCGCGCAGGCCCGCCAGGGTCAGCGGCGCCGGCGTGTTGAGCCAGACGCCGCCCGGCGCCGCAAGCTCCGGCGCGCGGACCGCCATGCTACTGGGCCGCCGCCTTGCGCTCCGCGGCTTCGGCGGCGCTGGCGACGCCGCCGTGCGCGGCGGACCAGGCGACCGGGTTCTCCAGAAAACGCCGCACCTCCGCCAGGGCTGGCTCGGCGAAGTAGGGGCGGTCGCGGCAGGCTTCCAGCACGTCCCACCAGGTGCACAGGTGGTGCAGGGTGATGTCCATGGCCGCCAGCTTCTGGAAGCTGCCGGGGAACACGCCGTAGAAGAACACCACGAAGGCATGGTTCACCAGGGCGCCGGCATCGCGCAGCGCCTGGGCGAACTGTATCTTGCTGGCGCCGTCCGTCGTCAGGTCCTCGACCAGCAGGGTGCGCAGGCCCTCGGGCACGTCGCCCTCGATCAGGGCGTTGCGGCCGAAGCCCTTGGGCTTCTTGCGGACGTAGGCCATCGGCGCCAGCATCCGGTCGGCGATCCAGGCGGCGAAGGGGATGCCGGCCGTCTCGCCGCCGGCGACGCATTCGATGCTCTCATAGCCGACGTGGCGGCCGATCTTTTCCGCCGCCAGCTCGCAGATTTTTACTCGGGCGCGCGGGAAGTAGATGATCTTGCGGCAGTCTATGTAGACCGGCGACTTCCAGCCGGAGGTGAAGGTGTAGGGTTCCTCCGGCCGGAAGTTGACCGCCTTGATCTCCAGCAGGATGCGCGCCGTCGTCAGCGCCGCGTCGCGGTCCCAGTCCGTCATGTGCTCGCCAGCCATCGCCATGCCCCTCCTGCCGGGCCGTTCCTAGACCGCCGGGCGCCGAGCGTCCATTCTGCCGGGAACCACGGAAGGCAACGGCATGACGCGCAACTACAAGATCGCCTCGATCCCCGGCGACGGCATCGGCAAGGAAACCACGCCGGAGGGCCTGCGCGTGCTGCATGCCGCGGCGACGCGCTTCGGATTTGGCCTGCAGGTGCAGGAGTATGACTGGTCCTGCGAACGCTATACGCAGACCGGCGCGATGATGCCGGCGGATGGGCTGGACCAGTTGCGGGCGCACGACTCCATCTTCCTGGGGGCGGTGGGATGGCCCGGCGTGCCCGACCATATCTCGCTGTGGGGGCTGCTGATCCCGATACGGCGCGGCTTCGACCAGTATGCCAGCGTCCGCCCCTGCCGGCTGATGCCCGGCGCCCGGTCGCCGCTGGCCGGGCGCACGGAGGCCGACATCAACTTCATCGTCGTGCGCGAGAACACCGAGGGCGAATACAGCAGCCTCGGCGGACGCCTGTTCGAGGGTACCGACCGCGAGTTCGCCACCCAGCAGACCGTGTTCACCCGGCACGGCACCGACCGCATCCTGCGCTATGCCTTCGAGCTGGCGCAGACGCGGCCGCGGCGCAAGGTGACGTCCGCCACCAAGTCCAACGGCATCACCATCACCATGCCCTATTGGGACGAGCGGTTCGCCGCGGTCGGCGCGGACTACCCGGGGATCGAGCGCGACCAGTTCCACATCGACATCCTGTGCGCCCACTTCGTGCAGCATCCCGACTGGTTCGACGTGGTGGTGGGCAGCAACCTGTTCGGCGACATCCTGTCCGACCTCGGCCCGGCGGTTGCCGGCAGCATCGGCATCGCCCCCAGCGCCAACATCAACCCGGAGCGCCTGCACCCCAGCATGTTCGAGCCGGTGCACGGCAGCGCCCCGGACATCGCCGGGCAGGGCGTGTGCAACCCGATCGGCCAGGTCTGGTCCGGCGCTATGATGCTGGAGCACCTGGGGGAGAAGGAGGCGGCGGCGGCCGTCGTGTCCGCCATCGAGACGCTGCTGCGGGATGGCGGGCCACGGACGCGGGACATGGGCGGGCAGGCCGGGACGGCGGAGGTCGGCAAGGCGCTGGCGGAGATCGTCGGCGGGTAAGTGCCTGGGGGACCTAAGCCGCGGCGAAGGTCCCGTCAGCCTGCAGCACCTGCAGCACCCCGGTGTGTATGGCGAACCATGCGCCATGCAGGTGCAGCGACCCGGTGCGGACGCGCTCGGCGATCCAGGGGAAGGTCATCAGGTTGGCCAGGGACATCTTGATGCCCTCATGCTCCAAGCATTGCTGCTGCGCGTCCGGGGTATCGCATTGCAGGGCGCGGGCGCGGGCCGGGGCGGCGATGCCCATCCAGGGCACGACGAAGTCCTGCGCCGTGTCTGGCGCGCCGCGCAGCAATGCCTGGATGCCGCCGCACTGGCCGTGGCCCAGCACGACGACATGCGGCACCTCCAGCACGCGCACCCCGAACTCCAACGCGGCGCTGGTGCCGTGATAGGCGGCGTCGGGCGCATAGGGCGGCACCAGGTTGGCGACGTTGCGCACCGTCAGCATTTGCCCCGGCGCCGCGTCGAAGATCGCGGAAGGGTCCACCCGGCTGTCCACGCAGGCGATCACCAGCGCCGCCGGGCGTTGGCCGTCCTGCGCCAGCGCCTCGAACACCCGGCGACGCTCCGGCCAGCCTTCGCGGCGGAAGCGGTGATACCCCGCGATGAGTTGGTCCATGCAGCCCCCCTTGGCAGCCACGATGCCGCGGGTTCGCTTGCGCGCCCTCCTGCCGGTCCCTACATTAGCCCCGACGCTGCGACGTGTCGCAAGTAGGGGTTCGCCGTGGTCCGTGCCGCAAGCTACCAGGTCAGCCCGATCGCACGCCGGTGCGAGCGCGCCGTGGTGACGGCCTACCGGGAGTTGCGCAGCCACGGCAATGCCGACATGGATGCCTTCCGCGCCTGCACGACCCTGTATCGCATCCATCACCCCGAGGCCTCGCTGAACGAGGCTCGCCGGCTGGTGGCGGAGTGGATCGACCATCATGTCGTCCAGCAGAACGTGGGTCCGACGCCGGGGTGCGATTGCCCTTGACGCCGCCTTTGTGTTCATGGCTGCGGCGCCGCTTAGGGGTGACGGCTTACCAGGTCTTCATGCTGCCGGTGCTTCCCGGTTCCCCTGGATACCAGTGGACAGGCTTGGTCCGGGCAATTCCCCACCACGGCGCGTCCAGGCCCGGCACGTAGCTGAATTTGCCTAAATGCCCCGTCGCGTCGCGCGGAGGGCCGCCTCATTCCCTCGCATCCAGCGCCATGACGGCGTCGCGCAGCCCGCTGAGCAGCCTGTTGCGGGCGCGGGCGGCGCTGACCGCCAGGGCGTAAGCGTCGTCCGTGCCGGCGCGGGCGGCGGCCAGGGCGCGTAGCGGCTCCAGCACGGGCCAGGGCGGCAGGGGCAGCGCAGGGTCGGGCTGGAATCGTCCGCCGGCGGTGTAGTCCAGCGGCACCAGGGCCCGGGACGCGCGCATCAATGCCCGGTTGATCCGGCAGGGATCGCCGACCGCCCCGTCCGGCAACGGGGCGTCCGCTAGCGCGGTGGCCGCAGCCCGGCACGCTTCCGCCAAGCGCAGGAGCGGCGCCATGTCGACCCGGCCCTGCAACGCTGGCTGCAGCCCTCGGAGTTGGCCGAGCAGGTCGGACGCCTGTGCCGCGATGTCCAACGGCAGCACCGGGTCGGTCAGGAGTTGCCAAACCACCCGGGTGGCGATGCGCGTGTCCCGCACCAGGTTCGCCGGGTCTATCTTGTCGAGCAGGTCGTGCTCGGTGTGCCACCACCAGCCGAGGGCGTTCCGCATGTCCGGCTGCGGCGGCTGGTGGCTCAGGCTGCCGAACATGGCGGGTACGCCGATGCCCCAGAATGAGTGGTCGGCGAACCGCCCGATGCGCCGCCCCTCATGCACCTGGCCGGTTTCGGCCGCGATGGCCGCCTGCGCCACCGCCGCAAGCTCGGTTGCGACGCCCGACTCCGTCAGCACGGCCGCCCCCACCGCCCCGGTCGAGTCCAGGTTGACGTGCGCGGCGCAGCGCCGGTCCAGCTCGTCCCAATGCTCGTCCGCATACCAGGCAGAGCCGGAGTAGCGCCCGTGCGAGTGCCCGGACCAGAAGCAGATGCGCAACCCGCGCCGCCACTCATGCCGCCGGGTGGCGCAGACCCGGGCGACCTCGACGGTGGTGGCATTGGCGCCGCCGTTGTCCATGACGCCCTGGAACCAGGTGTCGTGGTGGTTGGAGAACAGGATGAACTCGCTCTCCGGGTCGGGTCCGTCCAACTCCGCGACCAGGATCGGCGTTTTGCGCCAGCCGGTGTCCACCTCGGCGTGGATCACCGCGTCCAACGCCTCGCCCGCGGCTAGGCGGGTCTGCAGGGCGTTGCCGTCTGCCAGGGCAATCGTGGCGACGACGGTTGTCGGCAGGTCGGCCATCCGTTCGGGGGCCGGGCTGCCCCAGACGGGCGAGATGCACATCTGATGCAGGTGCCCATGCGGGCTGATGTGAAGCTGCCCGGCGGCGCCGGCCCTGCTGGCCCGGGCGGCCACGTCCGGCCCGGCGATGCCCTGCACCAGCACGATCGCGTCGCGCAGGTCCTTGCCGGCAAACTCGTCGGCCCCGCCCCGCCCAACGTCCACCAGCCGCCCGCGCATGCCCCCAGGCGCGGATGGGCGCGAGAACGAGTGGGTGATGCTCGGCAGCGACTGTCCCCTGGCCTCGACGCGGCAGGCGCCGGGCAGGCTGATGAGGGCGTCATGCAACAGCAGGGTGGTGCGGTATCCCAGGCCGTCCATGCGGCCTTGCAGGTAGCGGAAGCTTTCAAGCTCCTCCGGCGTGCCGGACAGCTTGGTGCGCTGTGCGAACACCTGCAGGTCGCCCATCATCGGGGCGGCGTCCACCTGGGCCAGCAGAGTGTCCAGGGGATCGGGCGTTGGGACGGCGTCGGGCATCGAAACTCTCCTGTTACCGGGTCATCCCGGCCAGCACGCCGGCCAGGAAGTCCTCGACAAGGTGCAGCACCTTGGTCCGCTCATGCGATACGCCGGGCACCAGGTCGAAGCGGACGTGCACGCCTGCGGCCTCGAACGACTGGGCCAGGGCGCGCAGGCGCTCGGGCCGGGTGCGGCCGGCGTCGTTGGCGCCCTCCATCCAGTAGGCGCTGCCGGGCTTGTGGGTAATCTCCCAGGTTTCCAGGTCCGCGTCGCCGACCAGCATCTGCACTGGCACCTGCGCCAACGCGGCGGCGTCGAAGCTGGTGCCGAACTGGGCCTGGAGGTCGCGTATGCCCACCCACCAGTCACGCCGCGGGTCCAGGAGCGTCACCGATCCGGCTACGCCAGCGTCGCCGTCCTCGACCCGGTGGCCGCCCGGCATGGTGAGGCGCCGGGCTTCTTCGCAAGCCTGCGCCCGCCGCAGATGCTGATCGCACTCGTCAGCCTGGCGGCCCTGGCGGCGCACACGATGATGGCCAGCCCAGTTTGAGCCATATGGAGGCAGTGTTTCCGGCATCCTGGCCGGGTGCAATCCCAGGTCGGTGTCCATGCTGCGGGATGCCCCGCTGATCCTGCCGCCCCGCGAGGCCGGGGTCGAGGCGGATCAGCGCGCCACCGGCCCGGACCAGCCCGGCAGGTAGTCGGCGTCCGCGCCTTTCGCCAACTGCATCGCCTGCTTCAACGCCTCGTTGAACTGCGTTTCCACCAGCTTGCGCTCGATTTGCCGGCGCAGGTAATCGGCCCAAAGGAACTCGCTGAACGGCGTCGTGTCCTTGGCATAGCCGCCGACCTGCCGCAACTCCCCGGCCAGTGAGCGATACGGGTCGTCCACCAGCCCCTCCACCGACTTCGGGATGGCGTCGTAGGCCTGGCGTCGCCCATGATCGTCGAAGGGGTGCATCCAGTTGTGGTTGTCCATCACGAACCAGAACGAGTCCGGCGGCAGCCGCTGCAGGTCGGCGACAACCGTGACGGCGACATTCTCCACGCCCTCTCGCAGCAAGGCGAGGGCGAGATGGTGGTGGTCAATGACGTAGGGCCGGCCTTTCGGCCCCAGGATCACCGGGATCATGTGGGTGCCAAGGAACTCTGCGCCCTTGCCGTCGGACTTGGCCGCCCATGCCTTGCGCTTGGCCTCCACCTCCCGCATGCCGACGGTGACCTGGGTGGGGCGCAGGTCGCGGATCGCGGTGGGGTGCAGGATCGGTTCGCGGACGCTGGGCATTGGGGTGGCCTACTGAATGTTGGGTCGCGGACTATACAGTATTCCGCGCCCAGCGCACCGCCGCCCGCGCCAGCGCGTCTATGGTGTCCACCACCGGAACCGGCATGGCCGGCCCAGCTGCGATGCCGAGCGGGATTTCCGTGCAGCCCAGGACGACGGCCTGCGCGCCGCGCCGGGCCAGCAGGCCGGCTGCCTCGGCCAGCGGCGCATAAGCCTCCGCCACGCGGTTGGCCTTCACCAGCGCGATGGCGGGCGTGACCAGCCGGGCCATCTCGTCTGGCGTCGGCACCAGGCAGTCCCAGCCCAGGGCGCCGAGTTGGTCCTGATACAGCCGCATCGCCAGCGTCGCCGCCGTGCCCATCACGCCCACCTGGCCCGGCGGCACCTGCAAGCGCCGCAGGTCGTCGGCGGCGGCGTCCACGATGTGCAGGATCGGCAAGGCCGTGGCGGCCCGCATTCCCTCGATCCAGCCATGCGCCGTGTTGCACGGGATCGCGACGGCGCCGCAGCCGGCAGCCTGCAATCCCTGCAGCCCGCGGACCAGCGCCGGCAGCGGGTCCGGCCCGGTGCCGTTGCGCGCCGCATTTCGGTCCGGCACCCGCGGGTCGGACCACAGCACCGCCGGGATATGGTCCTGGTCGCGCTCAGCCGGGGTCAGCAGGGTCAGGCGGAGCATGAACTGCGCGCTCGCCAGCGGCCCCATGCCGCCCAGCACGCCGAGCACCCGGTCCACCATGGGCATCAGTCAGCCGCAGCCGCGGCCACCTGCCGCCGGCGCAGCCGTGCCGACGGCAGCACGGCGCCGTTCAGGGTGGCGAGGACGGGCGGCGCAGGCGCCTCCGCCGCCGGCTCGGCGGGAGTACCGAGGATGTGTCGCTCGAACATGACGGCTACGGACTCCTCATGGTCCATCGTGGCGGCGTAGCGCAGTCCGGCGGCCACATGCCCGGCCCGGGCCGCATCGTCCGTCACTGCGGCGATGATCGCATCCGCGAGGGTCTGCTCCGTCGGGACTGCGAGGTAGGGCACGTCCATTCCGTCGAAGTTCACCTCCGCGCCGGGCAGGCGGAGATCCACCAGCGCGGTGCCGCAGGCGATCATCTCATAGCCTACCATGCTCGGGTTGGTCGGCGATAGGCAGATGCCGACCGTCGTGCTGCGATACAGGTCGCCGAGCCCCATCTCCGACGTGATCAGGCCGTGGTTGGTGTATTCGAACGGCACGGAGCCATAGCTGTTTTCGCCATAGAAGCCGATCTGCACGTCCCGCAGGCGCCGCGCGACGATGGCCAGCGCGCCCACGGCCAGGTCATAGGCCCGGCGTTCCTGGGATGGGCGGGCGAACAGCAGCACGCTCTTGCCCTTGCGGACAGGCTCGGCCGCAGGGAAGTAGGCCTGGTGGTTCAGCGGGAACCGGATGACCGATGACGCCAGCCCGAGGTCGTGCCGCAGCCTGGCGGCGATCCAGGCGCCAAAGGCGATCAGGTGGAAGCCGAAGCCGTAGGTCGCCATGGCCTTCAGATATCCCGTGCCGACCGGCATGAACATCGGCTCGAAGTCCTGCACGAAGTAGGCGGCGCGGGACGGGTCGGGGCAGTGGCGGCGGACGACATAGGCCGTCTCCCACGCCGTGGCGACCAGGGTGTCGTGCGTCCCGACCGTGCCGTTGTAGCGGAACACCTGCCCGGCGAAGGGGTAGTAGTGCCGCCGGATCGCCGCGCGGCTGTCGCCTGCGCTGGCGTTGCCCATGACATATAGGCAAACCCGGTGGCCGAACCGCTCCAGGTCGTAGCAGATGCGGAGCACCTTACGCAGCCCGCCCGAGCCGACGGTGATGGCCGGCAGCACGAAGCCGATGTTGAGCGGCGTGCCGGGACGGTGCGGCACGGGCAGCGGGCCGCGCTGGCGGATGTCGTTGGCCGGCTGCTCGATCAGCCCGGCCGCGGCCATGAACGACGCGGCGGCGTTGCGCGCGGCGTAGCGGTCCAGCACTCGTTCCCGTGCGGCCTGATTCACGTCGCGCCGGTGCTCCGGGTCACGGACCAGGGCTGCGAGCGCGTGCCGCCATTCCCGCGGGGTCGCGGGGAGGTAGCCGGTCTCGCCATCGGTGATGGCGCCGCGGAACGGCCCGGTCGGACTGGCCACGACGGCGCAGCCGGTCAGCACGCCCTCGAAGAACTTCAGCTCGCTTTTTGCCTCGCAGAATGGGTTGTCCAGCTCCAGCGGCGCGATCACGACGTCGCACTCCGCCATGTTGCGCAGCATGTCCGGATACGGCATCGCGTCCACCCGCTCGACCTGGGCGTTCACGGCGGCGAACCCGGCGAACTCGGACAGGTCGAGATGGCCGACCACGCGCAGCCGGGCGCTGGGATGGGTGTGCAGCGTTTCGATCAATGCGCTGGCAGCCACGCCGAAGTCGGCCTGGTGGGTCTTGGTGCCGGAATAATAGCCGATCCGCACCACCCGCGGGTCCCTGGGCGTTTGCCCGTAAGCGACTGCGCCCACCTCACGGGAGATGGAGTTCACTACGACGTGGACGTTCGCGCCCACTGCCGCGGCCGCGTCCCGCAGCGTCCCGGTCGGCACCGTCACGAAGTCGGCCTCCCGCAGGAAGGCGCGGTAGTGCAGCATCCCCGCCTGATATTCCTCGATCTTGGTCTGATCGAGCGCCCGCAGGCCGTCGATGTAGGGCATCAGCCCGGGATCGAATGCCAGGTCGTCGATGTCGAAGCCGATCCGCGCCCCGGTGCGACGCGCCGCCGCCGCCGCGCTGGCATAAACCCCCGACAGCGGGCAGCGCACGAACTGCACGACCCGCGCCGTGTAGGCCCCGGCCTCGATCCGCCATAGTTCATCCGATGTCAGCACGCAGCAGTCATAGCCGAACGTCAGCAACTCCTCGACGAGGTTGGTGGCACGGTAGCGGATGGTGTGCGGCCCGGGCAGGCCGTCCACGAACATCACGTCGCCGGTCCAGGTTTCCGGGCGGAACCGGATGCCGGGATCGGCCACCAGCAAACGCCTGATTTCCGGGCGCATGGCATGGTTCTTGATCAGGAACTCCACCACGGACGGCGAAGGGAATGCGGCCGGCGCGATGTCCAGGTCGAAGACGGCGTGCGCGACCCCGACGCCGCGCAATGCCTGGCAGCGGGCGCCGTCCACGATGGGGAACACCTCCACCACATGCGCGCCCGGCGCCAGCCTGCAGGCGGCGGTGTAGAAGCGGAAGCCCTTCGCGCCGAGAAATCCCTCGTTGACGGCGTCCACGCGCGGCAGGTCGGCGGGCTGCACCACCATTGGGGTGCCATCCACCACCAGCGCCAGGTCAACCCGGCCGCCGCAGTCCACCCAGCCCTGGACGAAGCGCTCGTTGACCTCCTCGACGAAGCCGGTCACGTGCATCGGCGGCGGCGCGTCGAGGAAGCACGGCGCGGTGTCCGCGCGGGCTATGCCGTCAGACATTGGCTGAAGCCCCACAGAACGCGTGGTAGGTGTCGAGGCAGTCCTTCATGAGTTCAATGTCCACGCTGCTGGAGAAGAAGTGGGTTTCACGCCGGCGCCGGCGTGCCGGGGCGATCTGTACTGGCGTGCTGAACAGCGGCGCCATCTTGCGGCTGAGTGCGCCGCCATCATCGAACAGGTCGTCGTGATCCACGACCGCGCACCCCGCCGCGCCCAGGATGCCCCGGCCCCGCAGCGCCGTATGGAGCAGCAGCCAGCTCAGCGCCGCCACCGAGGGCAGGTCTCGCCGGGCATCGAACCGGCCGGCGTACTTGTCCAGCACGCGGTCCACCTCGGCCCAACACTCCAGGCTCACGCCCGCGTCGCGCAGGCGGGTCCAGCGGTAGTTGTGTACGATCTCGTAGGCAACGGCGGGCAGGGAGTCGCGGAATTCGGTCAGGAAGGACGGCACGACATCCAGGGGGTTGCGTATGACGAACACAGTCCGCGACCCCGGATGCGCCTGCATGATCTCGCGGAAGTTGAGGGACTCCGTGATCGGCTTCATCAAGCAGCCCGGCTCCGACGCCTCGACCAGCCGGGCCACCTCCGGCGCGGGACGCAGGCGGAAGTTCTTGAAGCCGGCGTGGTCGCCCTCGTTGATCACGTCGCAGGCAATGCTGGCGGCGAGGGTGTCCATCAGCACGTTGGTGCCGGACCGCTGATGGCCGAATACGAACAGCGCCGGCGGGCCTAGGGACCGGAGGCTGGGCGCCGGGCCAGACCGAGCCGGGGATTGCTGACCCGGGGGCTGCTGAGCCGGCGCTTCCTGCTTGCGGAAGCAGAAGCTGAGGAAGTCGTTGGTCTCGTCGCGCTGCATCAGGATGGGCGCGCAGCACAGGGCGGCTGCCAGGTGGAACAGGGAGCTTTCGTTGTGGAACAGGAAATGCTCGTCGAAGACGTAGTCCTCGCGCAGCAGCGGAACCTGCCCGATGATCAGTCCGCCGTCCTGCATCCGCTCCAGGAAGGGACGCAGCACGGCCAGGGGATCGCGCAGGTGTTCGAGCACATGCCACAATGCGGTCACCGAGATGGGTCCGGCTTCCGCCGGGGCAAACTCGCCATGCGGCAGGAAGCGGAGGTTGTCTGGGCAGCCGAACTGCCGGGACACGTTTTCGGCAGCCGTCAGGTCTAGGTCGAGGCCATATGCCGTGGGGAACCGGCCTGCCGCGGCCCGTGCCAGGAAGCCCTCGCCGACGCCAAGCTCCACAAAGCAGCCGTTGCCGCGCATGAACTTGCCGAACTCGCCCAGGGTGGCGTCGGCAAGCTCCACACGCCGCGCGAACTCATCGGCGGTATAGGTCCTGGTGTAGCAGTTCTCGGTGGCGGCGGCCTGGGCGGCTAGATCCTGCTCCGGGTCCACCGCCCAGATGCGGCTGTCCGCCACGACCTTGCACGTCCGGCAACGATACATCGTGTGCGGGTGCTTTGGGCGGGCGAACATCCCAGCGAAGTCGAAACCACGCGCTCCGCACACCGGGCACTGTGCATCATTGGGCTGCATTAAGGTTCCTTTAATTCCAGACAAAGCTATTCCTGCGAGCCGATGTTTGATAGTTATGAACGGTTACTAACGGCTTACACGCGTGTGGACCCTGCGGCAGGGCTTCCACGCGGCGGCGTGTGCAGTTAAGGGTTCTACTGGCTCCGCCTGGGTGGTGGCGCCTGCCAGGATGCAACCTACGATGACCCCCTACCTAAAACGCCTGGAAGACGAGGCCGTCCACATCTTCCGTGAGGTCGTGGCGGAGTGCCGGGCGCCGGTGATGCTGTATTCGGTCGGCAAGGACTCCGCCGTCATGCTGCATTTGGCGCAGCTCGCCTTTGCCCCGGCGCCGCTGCCGTTTCCGCTGCTGCATGTGGACACTGGCTGGAAGTTTCGCGAGATGATCGCGCTGCGCGACCAGACCGTGCGGGAGCACGGCCTGCGCTTGATCGTCCATACCAACCGGGAAGGCCAGGCTGCCGGCGTCACGCCGTTCAGCCACAGCAGCGCCCACTATACCAACGTGATGAAGACGGAGGCGCTGCTGCAGGCGTTGCGCCTGCACGGCTTCGACGCCGCGTTCGGAGGCGCCCGGCGCGACGAGGAGGCATCGCGCGCCAAGGAGCGCATCTTCTCCTTCCGCAACGCGGCGCAGGCCTGGGACCCCAAGGCCCAGCGTCCGGAGTTCTGGAACCTGTATAATGCCCGCGTCCACCCCGGCGAATCCATTCGCGTGTTCCCGCTGTCCAACTGGACCGAACTGGACGTTTGGACCTTGATCGAGCAGCGCGGTATCCCTGTCGTGCCGCTGTATTTCGCGCATGAGCAGCCCGTCGTTGAGCGGGACGGCAGCCTGATCGTCGTGCACGACGACCGGATGGTGCTGCGGCCGGGAGAGGCGCCGGTGCGCCGCCGGGTCCGGTTCCGCTCGCTGGGCTGCTACCCGCTGACGGGCGCCGTCCCGTCCGAGGCCGCGACGGTCGCGGAGATCGTGCGCGAAACCGCCGGCGCCCGGACCACGGAGCGCGGTGGGCGGCTGATTGACCGGGACGAGGCCGCGTCCATGGAGAAGAAGAAGCGGGAGGGATACTTCTAGTGGAGGCCACCCTTCTCCGCGTGCTGACCTGTGGCAGCGTGGACGACGGCAAGAGCACCCTGATCGGACGTCTGCTGCACGATACCGGCAGGGTGCTGGACGACCAGGCCGTGGCGCTGGCCCGGGACAGCCGGCGCCACGGCACCACGGGCGACGCGCCGGACTTGGCGCTGCTGGTGGACGGGCTGCAGGCCGAGCGCGAGCAGGGCATCACCATAGACGTGGCCTACCGCTACGTGACCGTACGGCGGCGGCGGCTGATCATCGCCGATGCGCCGGGCCATGAGCAGTATACCCGCAACATGGCCACCGCCGCCTCCACCGCGGACGTGGCGGTGGTCCTGGTGGATGCCCGGCACGGGATCCAGGTGCAAACCCGGCGGCACACCCTGATCGCCGGACTGCTGGGCCTGCGGCACGCGGTGCTGGCGGTGAACAAGATGGACCTGGTGGAGTTCAGCCAGGAGCGGTTCGACGCCATCGCGGCGGAGTATCGGGCCTTTGCGGAGGAATTGGGCTTCCAGGGCATCACTGCCCTGCCGATCTGCGCCAGGGACGGCGATGGGGTGGTTGCCCCCGGTGGGCGTATGCCGTGGCACCGCGGCCCGGCGCTGCTGGAACACCTGGAAACGCTGGACGCCGCCCCGCCGGACACCGGGGCGTTCCGGATGCCGGTGCAATGGGTGAACCGGCCCGACGCCGACTTCCGCGGCATCTGCGGCACGGTGGCGGCCGGGCGGGTGCGGGTCGGAGACTCTGTTGCGCCGGCGGGGCGCAATACGGTGTCCCGGGTGCGGCGCATCATCGGGTCCGGCCGGGACCTGGGGGATGCCGGGCCGGGCGATGCGGTTACCTTGGTGCTGGACGACGTGGATGTGTCGCGCGGCGACGTGCTGGCCCACCCGGACGCGCCGCCCGCCACGGCGGACCAGTTCCAGGCGCACCTGATCTGGACGGACACGCAGCCGTTGCTGACCGGGCGCAGCTACCTGTTTCGCATCGGTGCCGCGACGGTGGCCGGCAGCGTGACGCGCATACGCCACCGGATCGACGTGAACACGCAGGCGAAGCTGGACGCGGCGCAACTTGAGTTGAACGACCTGGGGGTGGTGAACGTCGCCCTGCAATCTCCAGTGGCCTATGCGCCGTATCGGGACAGCCGCGCCCTAGGCGGCTTCGTGATGGTGGACCGCGCCACCAACGCGACGGCGGGTGCGGGCATGATCGACTACGCCCTGACCCGCGCCGCCAACCTGCATTGGCAGGCGACGGTGGTGGACAAGGCCGCCCGCGCCGCGCAGAAGCGGCAACGCCCGGCGGTCGTGTGGTTCACCGGCCTGTCCGGCGCCGGCAAGACCACGGTCGCCAACCTGGTCGAGGCCCGGCTGCTGGACGCGGGCGTGCACAGCTATTTGCTGGACGGCGACAACCTGCGGCATGGTTTGAACTACGACTTGGGCTTTACCGAGGCCGACCGGGTGGAGAACGTGCGGCGGGTGGCGCAGGTGGCGGCGCTGATGGTGGATGCCGGGCTGGTGGTGCTGGTGTCGCTGATCTCTCCCTACCGCGCCGACCGGGCGACGGCGCGCGGGCTGGTGGGGCAGGGGGAGTTCCTGGAGGTGTTCGTGGACACCAGCCTCGACGAGTGCCGGCGGCGGGACGTGAAGGGGCTGTATGCCAAGGCGGACGCCGGGCTGATCCGCAACTTCACCGGCATCAGCGCGCCGTATGAGCCGCCGGAAGCGCCGGAGCTGCATTTGAACACTGCGGGACGGACGGCAGAGGAATTGGCGGACGCCGTGGTAGCCCGACTGCTGGAAGGATAAAGGCGATGGGCCATATCGGCGTCATGTCCCTGCTCGGCACCCTGTTCGTATCCGCCTGCTCCGTCGTCGGCATACGGGCGGGGACGGAGGAGCCGCATTACGACGTGGTCGAACGGGTGGGAGACGCCGAGCTACGTGCCTATGCGCCGCGGTTGGCGGCGGAGACGGTGGTGTCCGGCTCGGCGGAGGCGGCCCGGGGCGAGGGGTTCCGGCGCCTCGCGGGCTACATCTTCGGCGGCAACGCCGGCGGGTCCCGCATCGCGATGACGGCGCCGGTGGCCCAGGCGGATGCCGGCGCGGGGCAGCGGATCGAGATGACGGCTCCGGTCGCGCAGGCGCCGGCCGGGGCGGGGTGGTCCATACGGTTCTACCTGCCTGCCGACCTCGCCGAGCCGCCGGCTCCGCGCGACGCCCGGGTGCATATCGTGACCGTCCCCGGGGAGACAGTGGCCGTGGTGCGCTTTTCCGGTGTCGCCAGCGACGGCGCCATTGCCGCCCAGCGCGCACGGCTGCTGGGGCTATTGGGTCCGAGCGCCTGGGCGCCGTCCGGGCCACCGGTGACCTGGTTCTATGACCCGCCCTGGACCTTGCCGCCATTCCGGCGGAACGAGGTGGCGGTGCCGGTGGTGCGGCAACCGAAGTAATGGCGCCCGTGCTGGTCAGCCTGTCGGGCCTGCCCGGCACGGGGAAAACCACGCTGGCGCGGGCCTTGTGCCGCTACTTGCGGGCGGTCCACTTGCGGGTTGACAGCATTGAACATGCGTTGCGCGCCGAGGGCATGGACCCTGGTCCGGTTGGCTACTTGGCTGCCTATGCCGTGGCGGAGGACAACCTGCGGCTTGGGCTGACGGTTGTCACCGATTGCGTGAATCCTCTCGGCATCACCCGCCAAGCCCTGCGCGATGCCGCGGCGCGGGCTGGGTGCGGGATCGCCGAGGTGGAGTTGGTTTGCTCGGACCCTGTGGAGCATCGCCGCCGGGTCGAGGACCGCCTGCCTGATTGGCCCGGCCAGCGGCTCCCCCGCTGGTGCGACGTGACGGCCGGGGCGACCGAGGCATGGGATCGTGCCCCGGCGCGCATCGAGACGGCCAGGCAGTCGGTGGAGGCTTGCTTGGTGCAGGCGCTTGCGGTGATCGGGGCGGCGGTGGGTGGGGTGCCGGGTCCTGGGCCATGACGCCGCGGTTGTGATGCCGAGGGCTCGGTTGTTTGGCCGCTTAAGATCAAACTCGGACGTTTGCCACTTGGCATTAGCGCGCCGTTGGGTGGACGCTGCCCTAGAACTTTGTCCAACTCTCCTCGTTCATTTGGACACCAGGTGGCGCGGGAAGCCGCGTGACGGGTCGACGTGACGGAGTTCATCGCCGAGCCATTCCGGCCGCTGAGACGCCGCGCTGATCGACCATTTGATAACCGCAATGGCCGGGCGAGTGGGATGGCAGGCGCGGCTTGCCCGACCACCGCTTCGACCCACTGGCTCGCACGAAACGTATCCTAGAGGCGCCTCGATTACGATGGCCGCAAATGTCAGATCGAAATGGGTCTTTGCTTTGCGCGTCGCCACGACTTTGACCAACTACGCGGAAAAGCACGCTGCTCCGATCACGGCGTTGATGGCTGATCAACCCGTTTCGTTCAGTGCCGCGACATCAAGGCGCGGACCCGATGTATGCGGGCTCGCATCCGATTTTAACCCGGACGTTTCTGCCGCGAGCAGGGCAAACTCCGTGAGCTGCTTCGTTGCTGTCGTCGTCAGCGCGGCGTCGGTTCCGTTTTCTGCAGACGGCAGAAGATGATCGCGTATCGCTTGGAGTGAAACCTCGATTGCGGCAGCAAAACCTTCACAAACCGCGGGTGTCTCTGCTGCAGCCGATCCTACGGCTCGCTCAAAACGGCGGCTTAGTTCGGCGAGGCGATCGAAGCCGAATGCTCCGGCGCTGCCCGCGAGCTTGTGCGCTGCCCCGGCAAGCGCATCGCCTGTTCGGCTCAGGGCCTCCGGTTCGAGTAATTCCTGCAGAAGCGCTTCACTGGTTTCGGCTATGGTTTGCAAATAGGTGGCGACCGCAGCGGGTGCGAGGTAAGCCGCCGTAAGCTCGAATGCTTTGCGGTCCCAAATCAGCAACTCCGAGCCAATCACCGGTATGGCAGGGACGGAGACGACAGGGATTGCCGTCGAAGTAGAACGTGCGCGCCGGGCCGCATGCGGTCCCGCAGCCGCTTGCTCGACGATAGCGCATAGCGCGTCAGGGTCGAAGGGTTTGGCTAGATGGCTGTCCATTCCCGCCTTGCGGCATTCCGCCACCTGGTCGGTGAAGGCCTGAGCGGTCAGGGCAACGATCGGCACGCACGCACGCACGCCATCAAGCGCGCGTATCCGTCGCGTTGCTTCGAGACCATCCATCAAGGGCATGCTTACATCCATCAGCACCACATCGAAATCCATTGTTTTGACCGCTTTGATCGCTTCCATCCCGTCTTCGACGCAAGTGACGTCATGGCCGAACATGCGCAGGAACGAACCGGCGATGTCGCGATTCATGAGCACGTCATCCACGACCAACACATGCAGAACGCGACCCGGCGCCAACACTGCCTCAGTGTCCGCTAGATCGACGCCAGGCACTATGGCCGGAGACGACTCCGCGACAGAGACGAACGGCAGTTCCAGCCAAAACACGCTGCCACCACCGGGGTTGTCCTGGTGACCAAGCCTGCCGCCCATCAGTTTTGAGAGCCGGTTCGAAAGGGCAAGGCCGAGCCCGGCGCCTTCGACTGTTCGGGTAATCTCGGTGTCGAGACGCGCGAAGTACTGGAACAAGTTTTGACGGTGCTCGGCGGATATGCCGGGGCCGGTATCGCGGATCTCGAATCGCAATGCGGAACCGCTTGCTGAGAGCCGGACGTGCAGTTCGACCGCGCCTTGGTGGGTGAACTTCACAGCATTGCCCAGGAGGTTGACCAGGATTTGCCGCAGTCGGGTGGGATCGGCCACCAACTCAGACGGCGTGCCAGCGGCCAGGGTCATTCCCAGTGCCAGACCGTTGGCCTCAGCGGTCGGGCGGACCAGATCAAGGCAAGCGGCGGCGACGGCTTGTAGGTCAAATGCGACCGCTTGCAGTTCGGCGTGTTCGTTCTCGATCTCGGACAGATCGAGCACGCAGGTGATCAACTCAAGCAAGTGCTTGCCGGCTTGCAGCATGATGTTCACCTGCAGGTCTTGGGCGGCGTTAAGATTGCCACCCCTATGTAGCAAATGCGCGTAGCCCAGAATACCGTTCAAGGGCGTGCGGAGTTCGTGGGTCATTCCGGCGAGGAAGCGAGACTTCGCCCGGTTTGCCCGATTGGCCTCGTCTCGCGCAGTGGCGAGGTCAGTCGACAACTGCTTTAGGTCCGCGTTCGCGCTTTTCAGTTTCCGATCGTGCACCCGATGCGCCGCCTCGTTGATGTCGAGTTGGGCGACCTCAAGTCGCAGCTTCTGTGCATTGGCTTCGGCCGCTATACGATCGCGCATTTGGAGCGCCGTGCGATATCCGAGTACTAAGACGAACAGGACGGTGAGGGCCAGCCAGACCAAACCAACCATTGTCTCGTGCCACCAGTCAGCAAGCACCTCGGCCTTTGCGAACGCCACGATGACCGTCAGGTCGAAGCCGGGCACCCGATGCAAGCTCCCGAGTCTATGTACGGCGTCGATGCGCGAGGTCATTGTGAAACTGCCGACCTGGTTCCAATCGAGAACTTTCTGGGACGATGGTTCCCGAGTGAAGCTGCGCCCGACATTATTTTGATCGAAGGGTCTACGGGCGATTATCGCGCCTGCGCTGCTGGCCAGAGTAATTGCACCATTTTTTCCAATCGCAAATGTGTCGAAGAAGCGCTGAAAGGAGTCGAGGCTAATGGCTGCCTGCATCACGCCGGCGAAACTACCGTCGGGATGGTTCAATCGCCGCGATATGGAGACCACCCACACGCCGTCCAGTTTGGACTGGATGGGCGGACTGATCAGTGCAACATCGTCGGCATGGTCATAGTGATATTGGAACAAGTCACGATCGGCATAGTTCAGGGTGCTTACCTTGGCGAAATCCGAGGGGGCCAGTGAAGTGGAAAGCCAGTTGCCGTGCTCGTCGTATACTGCCACACCATGAAACAACTCCTGGGCTGCAACACGCACGTGCAGTTGCCGGTTCAGACGCAGGATCGCGGTGCGGTCGTCACCTGCGACGCTGATCGAGTCGCTCAGGGTCTTCAGCAGGGCGTCAGCCGTCTCAAAAACATCCTGGACGTGCTGGGCAAGCAAGCCGGCAAGATTATCAATCTCAGTCTGCGCCGCGAGCAGGCGTGCCTCACGTGCCATCCAACTTTGCCCCGTGTAGATGCAAACCAAGGCTAGACAGACGACGCCGATGAACAGGGTCACCCTACCGATTAGTGCCGGCCACCGAGTAAAATTCGATACGGAAAGGGCGGTCGGCAACGCGGTCATCATTGGTCACAGTACCCGTCTACTGGAGGGAAGATACCCCCATATTTCTAACGGCTCTTTAACAGCGCCTTCCAGAGGCGCAGGAGTCACTGCCCTCCAAGGCCGCTTTACCGATCCAGGAAGCCGCACGGCATTGAAAAACAGGCGCTTCAAGCCGTTGCTGCATCGCTGGATCGACCCAAGTCGGGTACTCTGACGCACGCCGGACGTTTTGATTGTGTCAGGGCATCAGCTAGCCGGCTCCGTGAGGCAGGCAGCTTCATCTGGCAGCAGGGCGCCGACCGCAAACGGTTTAACGTTCGGATAACTTGGTTCAGCTATGCACGCAGACAATTCCCGACCGAAAACCCAATGTTCATGGATGGACTAGCTTCGGCGCGCTATTACTGAAGACCTAATGCGGCAATGATCGTTCCCGTCATAGGAATTTACAATTCTTGCGGCTTTCGCGGATGCAGGACTCAATGGAGTCGAGCGGCGTCAACATGGCCGGGATCGAGAGTGGCAGCAGCGAGATCACCCGTGCGGGCAGCGATTTGCACATGCGGACCGAGCAAGAGGCGGTCCCGCTCGGAGAGGCGGCGGCGACACTCGATGAGATCACAGTGACCGTCGCAAGGCAGCCGATGGTGCTCAGCAGGCACGCGACGCGCGGCCAGCGCCAAAGAGGATGCGGAGCAGTTTGGCACCGTGGTGCGACGAACCGCCAAGCCAATGGACCAGCGTAAGCGTCGTAAAGCTGCGGGCCGAGAACAGGCAGACCACTCCCCGCCTCGCCGGACCGTGTGACTAGAGCACGTTCGGTCCAAGTGGAGACACCAAACATACCCCAACCTCATGTTTTTGCGAGCGTTTGTCCGGTCCAAATGGAGCTGCTTGGGCCGGACATGCTCCAACGCCTGCTTTTACGTTCTTCCGGTTGAAAGCCGGCAGGCCACTTTCCACCAAGAGCCGACACTCAAGTCGAAACATTGCCAACCCACCGCCGCACGTGCCGCCCGCAAGACGCTCACCTGCACTTATCGCGGCCATCTCTCCCGGCAGATCAGCCAAACGCCGCCACATCCCAATCTGCCTGCGCCAGACCCGTCACCGACCCCCGCCCACATGGCCGCGGCCGAACCCATAAAGCCGCCCCGGATTGTCCACCAGCACCGCCTGCCGCGCCGCCGCATCCGGCAGGGAGGCGCCCAGCAGGTCCAGCAACGCCCCCACGTTCATCATCGCCCCCCAATGCGAAACGTGCGGCCAGTCCGACCCCCATACGCAGCGGTCCGGCGCCGCACCATACAAGGCCTGCGCCAAGTCCACCGTCGCCGCCCACGGCGAGTCATCCAGCCGGTAGGCGCCGCTCAGCTTGACCCAGGCGCCCTCACGCACCAGGGACAGCAGCGCCTGGAAGCCTGGAGACGCCACGCCCAGCGCCGCCGGGAAATGCCCCATGTGGTCCACCACGACCGGCACCGGCAGCCGGCGCAGCCGCGGCGCCAGCTCCGGCAGGTCCCGCGCGTCCAGCAGCAGTTGCAGGTGCCATCCCAGGTCCCGGCACAGCGCGCCGTAGCGCTCCAGCTCCGACATCCCCATGCCGCCGCCATACAGGGTGTTCAGCCGCAGCCCCACCACCCCGGCGTCCCGCAGCGCCTGGTAGTCGTGGTCCCGCCAGTCCGGCGGCACCACGGCGATGCCGCGCAGCCGGGCCGGATGGGCGCGCACGGTCTCGGCCATCAGCCGGTTGTCGGTGCCGTGGACGCTGACCTGGACCAGCACGCCATAAGCCATGCCGGTCGCGTCCAGCATCGCCAGGTAGGCGTCCGGCGATGCCTTTGGCGGGGTGTAGCTGCGCGTCGCCACATAGGGCGGCGGGCCGATGACGTGGGCGTGGGTGTCCACCGCGCCCAGCGGCACCGTGAACTCCTGGGGACCCCGCGGCGCCGGGTCCGGGCCGGGGCAATCCGGCGGTGCGCCGCCCGCTACGAGATCAGGCGTCACGGGATCAGGCATCGGCGCACAGCACCCGGCCCCGCGTTTCCGGCAGGGCATAGGCGCTGAGGAAGAACAGCGCATAGGCCGCGACGGCGAAGATCGCGATGGCGTCGGCCAGCGGCATCGCCTGCGACAGGTAGCCGACCAGCGCCGGGAACAGCGCCCCGATGCCGCGGCCGAAGTTGTAGCAGAATCCCTGGCCGTTGCCGCGCAGACGCGTGGGATACAGCTCCGTCAGGAACGCCCCCATCCCCGAGAAGTAGCCGGATGCAAAGAAGCCGAGCGGGAAGCCCAGCACCCACAGCACCTCGTTGGACAGCGGTATCTGGGTGTAGGCGACCACCACGGCGATGGCGCCCAGCGAGAACAGCAGGAACAGGCGCCGCCGCCCGATCCGGTCCGCAAGCCAGGCCCCCACCAAGTAGCCGACGAATGACCCGGCGATGAGTGCTGCGAGGTAGCCGGTGCTGCTGACGATGGACAGATGGCGCTCGGTGGTCAGGAAGCGCGGCAGCCAGCCGGTGATGGCGTAGTAGCCGCCCTGGCAGCCCGTGGACAGCAGCGACGCCAGCACGGTGGTCCGCAGCACCCCCGGGGAGAAAATTTCCAGCAGCTTGGGGCGATTGCCGCTGCGCAGTTCCTCGGCCCGGGTGCGGGCGGCGATCTCCGGCTCCTCCACGTGGCGGCGCATGTAGAACACCATCAGCGCCGGCAGGCCGCCGACAACGAACATCCAGCGCCAGGCCTGCTCCGGCGGCAGGGCGCTGAACAGCACCGCCTGCGCCAGCACCGCCAGGCCCCAGCCGACCGCCCAACCCGACTGCACGCTGCCGACGGCGCGGCCGCGATACTGGGCGCGGATGGTTTCACCCATCAGCACGGCGCCCGCCGCCCATTCACCGCCGAAGCCCAGGCCCAGCAGGGTGCGGGCGACCAGGAGCTGGTTGAAGTCCTGGGTGAGGGCGCAGACGATGCTGAACACGCTGAACCACAGGATCGTCACCTGCAGGGTCAGCACCCGGCCGATCCGGTCGGCCAGGAACCCGGCCAGCCAGCCGCCGACCGCCGAGGCCAGCAGGGTCACGGTGATCGCCAGCCCGGCGGAGCCAGGGTCCACGTTCCACAGCCTGATGATCGTGCCGATCACCAGCGGGTAGATCATGAAGTCCATGCCATCCAGCGCCCAGCCGCCGGCGCAGGCCCAGAAGGTCCGCCGCTCCGACGCCGTCATGTCGGTATAGAAGGCGCGTAGGCTGGTGTCCTCGGGAACCACGGCCTCGATGGGGGTGGCTGACATGGGCGTCCTCCTGCCGGGGGCGCGATTGGGGGCCGCCCGGGTCGTTCGGCGCGGAGCATGGCAGGTTGGGCCTGGAGGGGCTAGCCGATGACCACGGGGCAGCTGCACCGCTGCCCGGGCTGGCCGTGCCGTCCGTGTGCTTGGCGCTGGGTGCTGCCAGCCGGACTGTTAGGGCTCGGCTTCACCCGTCAGACCGCCCTGTGCCGGCGCCAGCCGGCGGATGCGCCAGGCCTTGCGGGCCAAAAGGTTGAAAGCAGTTCCAGTGTATGGAAGCTCGTCGTTAATAACAGTTGTCCAATGCCAGCCGTGTTGCTATTTGTTATCGTAACGCAACATAATGCAACGGCGCATTCAGGTTTGGATCGCCTTATCCGTCCACGTCACCGATAGACGTCGCCGGCCAGGGCTGAAGGGCGGAGAGCTTCATGGACTTCAGGACGGAGCCGGCACCTGCCATTGCGGCGAAGCGGATCGCCGATCTCAACGGGCCGCGCGGATGGCCGGTGCTGGGGAACTTGCCTCAGCTCAGTATTCCCCGCTTCCATGCGCAGCTTGAAGGCTGGGCAAAGGTCTACGGGCCGATGTATCGCCTGCGGATGGGCCCTCGTGACGCCCTGGTGGTATCCCAGCCTGACCTGATCGCCAGTATGCTCCGCGACCGGCCCAATGGCTGGAGTCGTTTCGGGTCTCTGCGGGCGGTGATCCATGAAATGGGCGTCAATGGCCTGTTTGATGCCGAAGGCGAGTCCTGGCGGCGGCAGCGCCGGCTGGTGACGGCAGCGTTTACGCCCAGTCACCTGAAGCGCTACTTCCCTCTGATCAAGCTGATGACGGAGCGTTTGAAGGGCCGGTTGGATGCCGAAGCGCAGACGGGATCGTGGATTGATCTGCAGTCCACGCTGATGCGCTACACGGTGGACGTGACGGCAAGCCTTGCGTTCGGGATTGACGTAAATACCATCCAGCAAGCCCATAGCGCCCTTCAGGAGCATCTGGACAAGTTGCTTCCGGTGCTGATGCGCCGCATGACCGCGCCCTTTCCGGTTTGGCGCTATGTCAAGCTGCCAGCGGATTATGCGTTCGACCGGCACTTGGCCGCCGGGCATGCGGCGGTGAGGGATTTTGTCCAAACCGCCCGCGAACGTATTGCGGCAAACCCGGCGCTTGCCGAACAGCCAACCAACCTGCTTGAGGTGATGCTGACTGCGCGGGACGCCGACGGCGCGATGCTCGGCGAAGCGGAAGTGGCCGGCAACGTGTTCACGGTATTGATGGCCGGGGAGGACACGACGGCGAATACCCTGGCTTGGACCCTGCACCTCCTGCACACGCATCCCGAGGCGTGGCACGCGGTGGTTGCTGAGGTGGACGCGTCCCTCGGGGCAAACCTCGTTCCGGCCAGCATTCAGGCGGCCGGCGAGATGACAGCGATCGAGGACTGCTCGAACGAGTCCATGCGGCTGCGGCCGGTGGCACCGCTGGCCTACCTCGAAAACAATGCGCCGACCGAGATTGGCGGCGTTGCACTTCCGGCTGGAACCCTGGTGCTTTGCACGATGCGCAGCGGGGTGGTGGACACAAGCATTGCGGCGGACGCCGCCGAGTTCCGCCCGTCGCGTTGGCACATTGGGCCAGATGAAGCGGCCGCCGCCGCTGGCGACCGTCAACTGACTACGGCGTCAATGCCGTTCGGTGCGGGTCCGCGGGTCTGTCCCGGCCGGTATCTTGCGATGCTGGAAATGAAGATGGTGCTGGCCACGATCGCACGCAATTACGAGTTGGTTGAAGTTGGGACTGAGAACGGTGCGCCGCCGAACGAACGCCTGGACTTCACGATGGCGCCGGTCGGCCTCCGCATGAAGCTTAGGGCGCGAGCGGTGTGATGGACGGGCATCTCCTATGTCCTATGGACGGGCATTTCCTATGTCGTGATGATGATCCCTGATCCACTTGGCGGGTGTGGGATGGGTTGGACCGGCCGTTTAACGCCCGGCACGGCAGGCTGTGGCCGCCTGGGCTATCCGGCGGATGCAGGATTGCACGGCATGCGGCGCAAGTCTCAGTGTCGGACCCGTGCTCCCGGACCGCGCCGCTACGGGTTGCAGAAGACCGGATTCGACCGGATCGTGCCTGTATAAACGTTGCATCGCGGGGACATGCGCCGGATGGACTCGAGCATTTTCCGCTGCACCAGGTCCTGCATCATCAGGGCATGTCCCGCCATGGCCCTGAAGCCTGCCGACCCTCCGGATGCCATCTGCTGCTGCGCTGCGTTCCGGCCGACAAGGACCATCGCCCGGGCGATGTTCAAGTCCCGCGTCGCCTCATCTGGAAGTTGCGAGATCAGGTCGCGCAAGCCGTCCCGTCGCGAGGCGGGCATGCGGGCGATCCCGGGTATGGCGCCAGGCAGCACCTGCTCCGCCCGCGTGTAGCCATCATGGCCCGGCATCTCCAACGTCGGCAGGAACTGGGCGACGTTGCGCGCCATCAGCGCACCCGCGTCCGGCCCTGGCGGCGGCAGGCCCAGGGCACGTGCCCCGGCCGGCAGCGCCTCCGCCAGCACGCGGATCGTGTGCGCCGTCACGAGCCAGCCGTGCTCGGCGTCGAACACCAGCACGGGGTCGTGCGCCTCGATGATGCGGCTTTCGATAGCGGCAATGCCGGCCAGGTCCGGATCGGCGACCAGGTGCCGCGCCGCGCCGAGGCGCCAGCTCAGCCGCAGGGCGCCGATGACAGCCGGGCTTCCATGGGCCGCTTCCTGCAAGTCACGGGCGCGCTTGGCGTCCAATGCGGTCCATGCCGCGGGATTCACGCGCATTCCCTCCTGCACGGCGCCGGTAGCCTCCTCACGCTCGGCCGGGGTCAGGAGAGAACCGCCGCCGGTGAACTCAAGCAGCGCGATTTCGTGGGCCACCATCGGGTCGGGCGCCTGGGCGCGGCACGTCCAGGGCAGCAGGAGGGTGGCCAGCAGCAGACATGCACGCATCACGGACCCAGCTCCGTCAGCCATGGACATGCGTCAGGTTAGGCGAAGTCCCGCCGTCGGCCAAGGCGGTTTCCCCCCGGTATGTCATCAATCCCGTCACCAGTATCGCTGATCCCAACCCTGCGCCCCTTGCATGCCTGCTGGGCTGGGATGGATCACATTCGCCGCGGCGCGCGCTACTCGGGTGCCGGGCTGGCGAGCGGCTTGTCCTTGTCCACGACGTAGGTAGACAGCACCCGCGTCCGCGCCGGGCCGTTCTTGACGAAGTGCGGCACCTCCCGCGGGACCTGGAAGGCATCGCCGGGCTTCACGGCCCGGTCGGGCTGGCCTGCCATGCCGAACGTGGCGCCACCCTCGACGAAATAGCCAGTCTCGACGCCGGGATGGGTGTGGCGGGCGACGAGGGCGCCCGGCTCGATCTCGACTAGGATCTGGATGATCGCGGTGTTGTCGCCGGGACCGTCGGTCCGGTTCAGCACGGTTCGGGTGAAGCCCGGGGCCTGGGCGCGGGCACCGACCGTGGCCGTGAGCACGCCGCCGCCGGCACATAGGGCGCAGGCGGTGAAAAGCCGTCGTGACAGCATGGTGTTCCCTCCCGGACGTCGCTTTCGGCAACGCTGCGCCACGGGCGGCGCGGGTGCAACCCTTGAGGCGGCGGGATGGCCGGATAGAGGTTCTGGCTTGCGGGCTGCCAGCTTGGCAGGCGGACACGCGGACAGGGTTGGGACGCAACGCGGTAGCGCAACGTGCCGAACCTTGGGCTGGGCTGATGGCGGAAGGCGCTGCGCTTTTCCGCCCTACGTGGGACCTGGTAAGCGGCAACCGGGCTGATCCGGGTCACGCCGGCGCTTGTTCCCCGGCGCGCACCGGTTCCGGCAGCCGGTTGGTCCGTGGCGCCAGCGGGCATACGTAGCGGGGCGAGTAGGCGCAGGACGGATTATAGGCGAAGTTGAAGTCCAGCACCGTCCGCCCATCCGGCGCGGCGCCGAGATCGGCGGACTTGATCGTATCCAGCAGATACCGCCCGGCACCATAGGTATCCCGGCCACTGGTCGCGTCGGCAAAGGGCAGGAACACCCCGCCGCCGTAGCCCAGCAGCCAGTAGGCCGTCAGTTCCCCACCCAATGCGCCGCGCAGACCTGAAGTGCGGGCGAATGGACGCATGCACAAATCACCATCGGCCCCGGCGGGAAAGGCTTCCTCCGGGCCGTCCAACGCTTCCAGGGCAACAAGGAAGCGCAATGCCGGGTCATACGGAAAGAAGGGCAGGGCGGTGAACGGCGTGCCGGGCTCGATGGGCGTTTGCGGGTGACTGCGGAACAGGCCGTCGCGGACGCCGCGCCAGTGGCGCCACGCCGCCTCCGGGTCCGGGTTGGCGCGGATCGCGGCATACAGGTCCGCCACCTGCCGGCGCCAATCCCAAAGGGTGCCGTAGGACCCGGTCATTGGTAGCTGACGGTGGCGTGGCGGTCCCGGCTCCGCATGCTGTGGCCTTTGATCCCTGCGGCATCTGGATGACCCTGGCGCTGGGTGCCTCGCACTGACGGCGATATACAGAAATGCATCCGGATGGCCGCCGGCAACGGCTTCAGCATCGTCGGAGCGGGGCGGATCACGCCTGCTTCAGCTCGATCAGGCCCTGCCGTATCGCCCGGCCACGCTTGATGCGGTCCTCGATGTAGGCGCCGTCGCCCCAGCGCACGGCGCGGGCCATCGCCTGGGCGTCCTCGGTGAAACGGGCCAACATCTCCAGCAGGGCGTCGCGGTTGTTCAGGAACACGTCGCGCCACATCACCGGGTCGCTGGCGGCGATGCGGGTGAAGTCGCGGAACCCGGATGCGGCGAACTTCAGCACCTCGGCGCGGCTGGCGTCGTCGCCGTTGCCGCCCTCCAGGTCGTCGGCGGTGCCGCAGATGGTGAAGGCGATCAGGTGCGGCAGGTGGCTGACGATGGCCATGACGCGGTCGTGGTGGGTCGGCTCCATGGTTTCGACCATGCTACCCATGCGGCGCCACAGCTCGGCCACCTGGGCCACGGCGGCCGGGTCGGCGCCGGCGGGCGGCGACAGCAGGCACCAGCGGCCCTGGAAAAGCGTCAGAAAGCCGGCGTCCGGGCCGGAATACTCGGTGCCGGCGAGGGGATGCGCGGGGATGAAGCGTACGCCGGCCGGCAGCAGCGGCGCCACGTCGCGGATGACCGACACCTTGGTGCTGCCCACGTCGGTGACCACCGTGCCCGGCGCCAGATGCGGCGAGATGGCGGCGGCGATGCCGGCATAGGCGCCGACCGGGGCGCACAGCATCACGCAGTCCGCTCCCTGCACCGCGCGGCCCGCATCGGGCTCGATTTCATCCGCGAAGCCCAGGACGGCGACGCGGGCCAGCACGTCCGGGCTGCTGTCGGTGACGATGACCTCCTCCGCCAGGTCGCCGCCGGGCCGTCCCCGCTCATGCGCGATGCGGGCGACGCTGCTGCCGATCAGCCCGGCGCCGACGATCACCAGGCGGCGGAACACCGGCGTTGGCGCGGCGGCGGCCAGCCTGGCCTCGACGGCTGGGCTGGTGTCAGGCATGGAGGCGCTGCCCGGCCCGGTGTGCCGCCTGATGCTCGGCCAGGATGTCGGCGACGATGCCGCACTCCTCGGCCGTACCGACGGAGATGCGCAGGCAGTGCGGCAGGCCGTAACCGTTCATCGCACGCACGATCACTCCGCGCATGCGCAGGGCGGCGTCCGCCGCCGCCGCAGCATCCGGCGTGCCGAAGTCGGCGAGGATGAAGTTGCCTTCGCTCGGCCAGACCTTGATGCCTGCGTCCTGCAGCGCATTGGTCAGGGCGGCCCGCTGCTCCGCGTTGTGCCGCTGGCCCGCCTCGACCCAGCCTGGCTCGGCCAGGGCGGCGATGCCGGCTGCCTGCGCCGCCAGGCTGATGTTGAACGGGCTGCGGACGCGGTTCAGCACGTCGGTGATGGCCGGCGGCGCGTAGCACCAGCCCAGCCGCATCCCGCCCAGCCCGAACATCTTGCTGAAGGTGCGGGTCATGACCGTGTTGTCGCCGGCGTCCACCAGCTCCACGCCGGGGTCATAGTCCCGGCGCTCCACATACTCGGCATAGGCGGCGTCCAGCACCAGCAGCACGTCGGGCGGCAGGCCCGCGCGCAGGCGGCACACCTCATCATGCGGCAGCAGCGAGCCGGTGGGGTTGTTTGGGTTGGCCAGGAACACGATCCGCGTCCGCGGCGACACGACGGCGAGCATGGCATCCACGTCCGCCGTCAGGTTCCGTTCCGGCGCCTTCACCGTGGCCATGCCGGCGGCCTGGCCGGCGATCTCATACAGGGAGAAGGCGTGGCGGCTCATGATGATCTCGCCGCCGGGCCGTCCGTAGCAGGAGCAGAGCAGGTAGATCAGCTCGTCCGACCCGGCGCCGCAGACGATCCGCTCGGGGTCCAGGCCGAACCGGCGGCCGATGGCCCGGCGCAGATCGCCAGCGGAACCGTCGGGGTAGCGGTGTAGCCCGGCGGATTGTGCGCCATAGGCGGCCTGTGCCGAGGGCGGCGGGCCGAAGGCGCCCTCGTTGCTGGACAGCTTCACCACGCGGTTCCGGCCGGGCGCCTTGCTTTCGCCGCCGACATAAGGGGAGATGCCGAGGATCTCCGGGCGGGGCTGCGGGCCGGTCATGCGGGCGTCTCCTGGACGGGGATGGCGTAGGCGCCGATCACGACCGGCGGGCGCAGCAGCGAGTGCAGGCCAGAGGAATACAAGGCCGGGGAGTACAAGGCTGGGAGGCGCGGGTCGGCGTCGGCGACGAACCCGTCCACGTCCGCCAGCGCATGGGCGGAGGATGCGCCGGGATCGCGGCGCAGGATCACCTTCCCGGCCTGGAACCCGGCGGCGGCCAGCGCGGCGCCGAGCCCGGCGCGGCTGACGTCCGGCGGCAGCTCCAGCCCCAGCAGGGAGCGGTCGGCGCCGCTGGGATCGGGCGCGGCGGCGGCGGCCACCAGGGCCTGGGCCTTCGGCGCGCCCTCTGGCCGGGCGGTCCAGAATGGCAGGCGGGCGACGACGTGGATGCGCGGTTCGTCGGTTTGCAGCAGCGCGGTCCACCAGGCGGCTGCAGACGCCTCGCCGTCCCACGGCAGCGGCAGCACGGCGGCGGTGGCGAGGCCGGTGCTGACGTCGCGCATGGCCTCGGCCGGGGTGCGGTGCAGGCGGAATGGCGTGATGGCGCCGAACTGCTCCCGTGCGGCGGCAAGCACGTCCTGGCTGTCGTCCCGCTCGCAGACCGTTATCAGCATGGGGTGCTGCTGCGCGGTGAAGCTGTTGATCAGCGCCCGCCACACGCGGACGATGCCGGCGCGGGGGAAGGGGCCGGCGTGCCGGGCCAGCAGGCGGCGGATGATGGCGGCCTCGCGGCCAGGCCGGAGGGGCGTGCGGCCCTTGACGCCCAGGGCGCCGATTTGCGCGACGACGCCGGCCCGGCGCATCAGGGTGTCGTGCAGCAGGTCGTCCAGCCCGTCCAGCTCCCCACGCAGCGCGGCCAGCCGGTCCAGCGAGGTTGGCTGCGGCGGGACGGCGTGCAGGGGCGCGGGGCTGGACATGGCCGGGGTGTTCCGGGTGGGGAAAAGGGGTGCATAGCGGATGCGGAGGCGGGTGCAAACCCGGATCAGACCCAGGATCGGGCGCCGAAGGTTGGGCAGGCTTGGCGTCCTTCCCAAGTTCCGGCGGAACAGGGGCAGGCCCTCCAACGTTGCTCCCTCGCCCCGCCAGCCCTATTCATCGGCAATCATGGACCTTCCTGAGCCACCGCACGTCCTGACGCAGCAGACCGCGACCTTCGGCGGTCCGTTCATGCTGGATTGCGGCACGGCGCTGCCGTCCATGACGGTTGCTTACCGCACCTATGGCGTTTTGAACGCCGACCGCAGCAATGCCGTGCTGGTCTGCCATGCGCTGACCGGCGACCAGTATGCGGCGGAGCCGCATCCCACCACCGGCAAGCCGGGCTGGTGGAGCCAGGTCATCGGACCGGGGCTGCCGGTTGACACCGACCGCTTCTTCGTCGTGTGCGCCAACGTGCTCGGCGGCTGCATGGGCAGCACCGGGCCGCGCAGCCTGTGTCCCGATACCGGGGAGCAGTGGGGCACCGGGTTCCCGCCGATCACCATACGCGACATGGTGCGGGCGCAGCACCTGCTGACGGAGCGGCTGGGCATCGCCCGGCTGTTCGCCGTCGTCGGCGGCAGCATGGGCGGGATGCAGGCGCTGGAATGGGCGGCGACCTACCCGGACCAGGTGTTCGCCTGCGTGCCCATCGCGACGGCGCCGTTCCATTCGGCCCAGAACATCGCCTTCCATGAGGTCGGGCGGCAGGCGATCTTCGCCGACCCCGATTGGGACGCCGGCGAATACTGGCGCACCGACAAGGCGCCGGCGCGCGGCCTGGCCGTAGCCCGCATGGCGGCGCACATCACCTACCTCAGCGAGCAGGCGCTGACCCGCAAGTTCGGCCGCCGCCTGCAGGCGCAGGACGTGAGCCGCGACGGGTCGGTGCTGTTCGGCGACATGTTCGAGGTGGAAAGCTACCTGCGCCACCAAGGCAGCACCTTCGTCAACCGCTTCGACGCCAACTCGTACTTGACGATCACCCGGGCGATGGACCGCTTCGACCTGGCGGCGGAGCATGACGGCGACTTGGCGGCGGCGTTCCGCGGCACGCGGACGCGGTTCTGCGCGGTGTCGTTCGACAGCGACTGGCTGTTCCCGACGGCGCAATCCCGCAACATCGCCCGCGCCCTGAACCGTGCTGGGGCGAACGTCAGCTTCGTCGAGATCGCGTCGGACAAGGGGCACGACGCCTTCCTGCTGCACGAGCCGGATTTCCACCGCACCCTGTCCGGCTTCCTGTCCGGCTGCGCGGAGCATGCGCGGCTGTGAAGCAGCAGCCGGTGCAGCAGGTGGCCAAGAACATGCGGCTGGACCTGCAGCTCATGTCGGAGATGATCGCGCCGGGGTCCCGCGTGCTGGACATCGGCAGCGGAGACGGCACGCTCATCGAGCACTTGTTCCGCACCCGCGGCTGCGACGCGCGGGGAATCGAGATCGACATGGCGGAGGTGACGCGCGCCGTGGCGCACGGGCTGCCGGTGATGCACGGGGACGCCGACACGGACCTGCAGCACTACCCCGACGCGCTGTTCGACTACGTCGTGCTGTCCCGCACCTTGCAGGCGGTGGAGCGGCCGCAGGAGGTCTTGCGGCAGATGCTGCGGATCGGCACGCGGGCGCTGGTCAGCTTCCCGAACTTCGGCCATTGGCAGGTGCGGTGCCAGCTTCTGGGCTCCGGGCGGATGCCGATGACGCCGACCTGGGACCGGCCCTGGTATGAGACGCCGAACATCCATCCCTGCACCATCCGCGACTTCTTCGGGCTGTGCGCGCAGGAAGGGTATGCGGTGGAGCAATGGCTGGCGGTGGACGATGCGGGCCGCCGGGCGCCATGGCGGCGGTTCCCGGGGCTGGCGAACCTGTTCGGGGAGCAGGCGCTGTTCCTGCTGCGGCGGGCTTAGGCGGGGCTTCGAACCTTGCTAAGCTAGGCCCAGGAACACCGCCAAAGCACGGTTGACGGTCACCATAGCCGCATCGTCAAGGCGGCCGAATGCCGGGCCGATTTTTGCCCGCAACGGGGTTTGCGGCTTGTCCACCATGATCTGCGACGGCTTAATTAAGCCGTTCCCAGGCGTTGGCTCGACCAGTACCCGCACCAGCGGCGCCTCCACCAGAGTGCCGGTGATCGGCAGGACCGTGACGGCCGGCAGTTCGGAGAAGGCGTTGGCCTGGATGATCAAGGCCGGGCGTGGCTTGCCTCGCTCGCTTTCAGGGCGACCGTAACCAAGTCGCTTCGCCTCACGCCGTCCAGCCGTTCTTGTCCGAAGCGTCGAACCAGGCATCGTCCTCGGATGCCTCGCCGTCACGGATCAGGCGCGACTGCCTGGCGCACTCCTGCGCGAAGCCTGGGGCACGGGTGTCTGGAACCCAAATCTGCACAGGGCGCAATCCGGCGGCCCGCAGCTTGTCTCGCCTGCGCTGCACCCGCCCGGCGCTGCTGCCTGTCTTTGCCATGCGTGACATGTGACGGGGCAGCATTGGGGAGTCCAGCGCCGGGGCTGTCTCCTACGGTGCCAGGTGCTTGTCGAAGAACGCCGTGATGTCCCCGAACACCTCCTTGGTCTCTGGCGCCGCCGGGTCGAACAGGTACTGCGCGTGCGACAGCCCCTCATACACGTTCAGATCCGCCTCCACCCCGGCCCGGCGCAGCTTGCGGTGGGTCCGCACCGTGTTGGACAGGAACAGGTCCCGGGTGCCGCTGGTCAGGATCGCCGGCGGAAGGCCGGTGAAGTCGCCGTAGATCGGCGACAACTGCGGGTCCCGCATGTCGTGCCCGGCGGCATACAGCTTCGCGGCATGGGTCAGGTAGCCGCTGTAGCTGACCAGCACGTTGTCCAGCCACTCGTGGGTCCGGTAGGTGTCGCCGGTTTCGGTCAGGTCCGCCCAGGGCGTGCCCGGCGCCATGGCGGCAGGCAGCGGCAGGCCCTCGGCCTTGGCGCGCAGCATGAGCGCGAGCGTCATGCCGCCGCCGGTGCTGGTGCCGACGACGCCGATCCGCCGCGGGTCCGTCGTGGCCACCACCGCGCGCCAGGCCGCCACCGTGTCGTCCATCGCCGCCGGGTAGGGCGCGTCAGGCGGCATCCGGTAATCCACCGCGATCACTCGGTAGCCGCCGAGCCCTGACATCAGCATGGCCTCCGCGGTGCCGGACTCGCCAGGGCCGTAAACGTAGCCGCCGCCGTGGATGTTGAAGATGACCTGGTTGCGATGCGCCTCCGGCATCGAGCGCGGGGTGAATACGAACGCCTTTACGCCGCCGACGGTGGTGGCCTCCATCGTAACGCCGAGCTGCTCGCGCGCCTTGGCAAGGCCGGGCAACGTGGCGTCGGCCAGCTTGGCGACCAGCGTGCGCCAGCCCGCGTCGTCCGGTGGGTTGGCGTCCCAGGCCGGCACGCGGTAGGGCGCGGCGACAAGGGCTTGGGCGGCGGGACTGACATCAGCCTGCGGCACTGGGACCGTATGGGCCGGCAGGCTGCGCGGGCCGGGCTGGCTGTTGGCAGCGCCCTGGCTGGCCTCCAACGCGGGGAAGCCGGGCGATGCGGTTTCGGCCAGCGCCGGGGCAGCGAGCGTGAGGGCGAGCAGCGATGCGCCGAGGTGAATGCGGATGACGGCCTCCTGTCAGGGTCGCGCCTCGGGACGGACGCGTGCAGGGCGGATTAAGGCCGGGTCGGGCGGGGGTGGCAACCCATGCCGAGTCGACGAAATAATGCGGCGCAGTTCTCAAGCTCTGGCTTTGCAGTCTGCTCTACCCACTCGCCGTCACCCGCGCGCCCCGCGGCACCAGCATCCCCGCCAGCAACGTCGCCACTGCCACCGCCGCGCCCAGCAGGAACACGCCATGCAGCGCGCCGCCCAGCGCCGCCGTCAGCCGCTCCAGTTCGGACGGCGCCAGAGCCAGGCGGTGCGCCGGCTCGATCAGGTCGCGCACCGCGTCATGCGAGGCCGGTCCCGCCCGGGTCAGCCCGGCGTTCAGCACGCCGCCGAACGCCGCCGCTCCCAGGGCCTGGCCCAGCAGGCGGCAGAAGAAGAACAAGGATGTCGCGCGCCCCCGGTCTTCCCGCGCCGTGCCGGTCTGGATCGCGACGTTGAACACCAGCGCGTGCAAACCCAGCCCGACCCCAGTCAGCGCCCCGGCCAAAGCCACCCATGCCGCGCCATGCTCGGGCCGCAGCAACGTGAAGCCCACCGTCCCCGCGATCAGGCTCGCCGACCCGGCCAGCGCCACCGGGCGGTAGGCCAGCCGGGTCATCATCCGGCTGGCACCGATGCTGGCGCTGGTCCAACTGATCGTCAGCACGCCCAGCACCACTCCGGCGACGAGGGCGCTGCGGCCCATCACGCCCTCGGTCCAGGACGGCAGGAAGGCGGTGGCGCCGATCAGCAGCATCCCGCACAGCAGCGCCGACAGGTTGCCGGCCACGATCATCGGCGTGCGCCACAAATGCAGCGGCAGGATCGGGATGGCGGCCCGGCGCTCCCGCACGGCGAAGCCCGCCAGCGCCGCCAGGCCCACCGCCACCAGCAGCGGCAGGCCGGTGCGGCCGAAGGACTCGTGCTGCACCAGCGCCGCCATGATGGCACCGATACCCAGGGCCAGCAGCCCGGCGCCGGCCAGGTCCAGCTTGGTGCGCGTCCCGGACGGCGCGGGCTCGTGCAGGTAGCGGGCCACCAGCGCCATCGTCACCAGGCCGATCGGCAGGTTGACCCAGAACACGAACGGCCAGCCGAGCGTGTCGACGAAGAACGACCCCAGCAGCGGCCCGACGATGGCGGCGATGCCCCAAACGCCGCTGACCCAGCCCAGCGCCCGCGCCCGGCCGGCCGGCGGCGTCACGTCGGAGATGATGATGCTGCCCATCGGCACCAGCCCGCCGCCGCCCAGGCCCTGGAGGGCGCGGAAGGCGATCAGCGACCCCATGCTCCACGCGCAGCCACACAGCAGCGAGCCGATCAGGAACACCAGCACGCTGCCGATATACACGCGCCGCCGCCCAAACCCGTCCGCCATCCGGCCATAGATCGGCGTCATCACCGCCTGGGTCAGCAGGTAGATGCCAAAGGCCCAGGTGAACAGCTCGAAGCCGCCGAGTTCGCCGACGATGGTGGGCATGGCGGTGCTGATGACGGTCACCTCGACCGCGGCCATGAAGGTGGACACCAGCATGGCGCCGACGATCAGCCGGGCGTGCCGGTGCGGCGGCGGCCCGGTGTCCGGTGCGTCGGGATTGGGTGCGGCGCGGCCGGAGTGCGTGAGGCTCATGGAGGTGTAAGAAGGGGCGGTCGGGACAGGGTGCAACCTGAACCGTTCCGGATGACACGCATGGAAACCAGGCCGGCCCCGTTTTGGCGCTTCCATCCCGGCGGCGTGGCCGTCGCCATCCGGGTGCATCGCCTTTCCAGGCCGGGCTACGAAGCGTTCGGCCAGGGGAACCGGATGTTGCCGTCGCGCAAGCCCGCCAGCACCACCTCGATCCCGCCGGACTTCACCATCCACTCCAAACGGTGGTCGCGATACTCCCGCCGCCGCCCGCCCGTGGTGTAAAGATCGGCCGCAGCCGCCATGCGGCCCGCCGCCGCGTCGAACTCGGCGAAGGTGGCGGCGACGGAGGGCCGCTCCCGCACGCGCTGGTGCCAGCGGGCCAGCGCGCTGTCCGGCGGCGGCGCCATGCCGTAATGGACGGAGCGATTGACCATCGGCGCCGCGGCGGCATCGGCCCAGCCGAACGCCGCTCCTCCAAACCAGGCCGCATCGCCTAGCCGCCCACCGAGCCAATCCTGCAGCATCGCGGTTTGCCGCGCCGCTTCCGCCCGCAGCGCCTCACCGAGCGGACCGGTGGCGCGGCGGAACCACAGCACCTCGCCGAAGCCCCAGTTCACGGCCTCGTACTGGGTGTCGCACACGTCCTCCGTCATGCGCGCGGCTGCCCGGGCGCCCGGCTCGCGCGGGAGCAGCGGCGGATCGGGCCAGCGCTCCTCGATGTATTCCATGATGACGGTGGACTCGAAGATGCGCGTCTGCCCGTCGATGAGCACCGGCACCTCGGCGCGCGGGTTGGCGGCGGCGAATGGCCCGTCGGTGCGCCCGGTACCGAAGCTTTCGGGTAGTTCCGTCTCAAACGCCACGCCTTTCTCGCGCAGGGCAATTTTGACCTTCTGGGCGTAGGACGAGAGCGGGTGCTCGTAGAGCAGCATGGACACTTCCTCAATGCGTGGTGGGGTTTATGCCTGATCCCGGATCGGGGCCAAGGGGCAGCGGCTACGCTGCCGCACGGGTTTGCAGGCTGCAGGCCGGTCTAAGCCAGGGCTGCTTGCGGCGGGGAGTGGACGGCAACTGCGTCGGGCACTTCCGCGCAACCATCCTCGGCGAGGAGCTTGGCTATCAGCAGGGCGTGCTCCGCCCCGCGCGAGATGCCGAGCAAGCCCAGGCCGCAGGCGAAGGGCGCCACCTCGGCCCGCATGGCCGCGAGTGCGGCCTGCGTCCCTTCAAGGGGCACGTCGTCGATATCCGGATGCGTTAGCCGGCGTGCGTCCTGCGTGTAGTTGCGGCTCAGGGCGACGAAGCCGTTTGCCGCAAACAGGGCACAATGGAGGTCATTCCAGCCGGCCCAGCCACCCTCGCTGCCATGTAGGCACACGATGCCACCCTTCGGGGCGCCGGCGGGCCAATACATGTTCTCGCGGGTCGAGGCCGCGGATTGCCGTATGGAAGTAGCCATCCGCCATTACCTCACTCGCGCCAAAGGTCTGCAAACCACCAGGACCCAGCAGCCAGACTGAAACACCGCCCCGGCCTCCGCCTACTCCACAACGCCCGGCGGAAAGGTGAACTGAGCGGCTTCCGCGACCAGCGGCGCCGGGTCCGCCCGGAACCGGGTGATCCGGGCCAGGCGCTCCTCGTTCCAGCCGCGGCCAGCGCCGGACTGCACGACAAGGGCGGCCAGCGCCAACCGGCGCAGGCGTGGATCGCCGGCTCCGGCCAATTCCGTCTCGAAACTTTCGAGCTCAGCCGGCATAGCCCTTGAAGCGCCTAGCCCCTCGATGCCCCGTTGGACGGCGCCGGCATGCAGGCTGTCCACCGACGCCCGGAAATAGGACGCCGCCGCAGCGCCAGGCAGCGACGATGCGGCCAGCCCGGCGCAGGTTCCCGCCAGCATGGGATCGGGCTGCCACGCGTTCAGCACGGCCTGCACGGTCGCCGTGCGCCGGCCCCGGTCCGCCCCGGCCCAACCCCGCAGTTCCGCAGCCAGCGCCGCCACCGCCTGCCGGCTGTCCCGCACCGCCCCGGCCGCTTCGCCGACACGGACCGCACGCCGCCCGGCATAGGTGGCGAACACCGCCTGCGCCGCCGCCCTGCATTCATCCGGGAACGGCGACGCCAAGGCGCCGAGCAGCGGTCCCAGCATCGCTTCCTCCCGGTCCGCAAGCGGCGCCGTGGCGCAGCGCTCAAACGTCGCCAAGCGGACCCGCGGCTCCGGGTGCAGCAGCAGCAACGCCAGCAAACGCGACAACCGCCCGGCGGCTTCCGCCGACAGACGCGCATCGGGAATCCGGGCCGTGGCGCCGGCCAGCGCCGGGTCAGGGGAGGCGGCGGCACGCTCCAGGACCGGCCAGGTCGTCTCCCGCTCTAGCCAGTTCCACAAGCTGCGCAGCAGGGCCACGCGCACGTCGCGATGCAGCGCCTTGCCCTCGTAGCCGCCATCGAGCCCGAGTAGCCACCGGTAGGCGTCCTCGTCTGCCAAGTCGCCGGCTAGGCGCACGACCTCCTTGGCCACGGTGACCCTGCCGAGCGGCACGCCGCGCAGGACGGCGAGCGCTTGGCCGGGCGGCATTTCCAGCACGCAGCGCCGCACCTCGTAGACCGCCACGCGCGCGCGGGCATCGTCCATCGCGGCAAGCAAGGTGGGCAGGCCGTCGCCGCTGTCCCGCCGGCCAAGCCCGCGCAATGCGGCGTCCCGCACCACGATGCGTGAAGGCTCCAGCCCGGCAAAGCCGATCAGCTCGGCGCAGCCCACATCCGGCAGCGCGGCCATCTGGGCTACGGCCCAGATCGCGGCCAGCGCGTTGCGGGCGCTGTCCCCGATGACTTCGAGCAGCGGCTGCTTGAAGCTTCGCTGCTGCGCGGGGGTCCAACGTTCGAACCCCGTGCGAAAGGGCAGCACCAGGTAGGTCCGCCCGGTAGTGAAGCGGCCGGTGATGGCGATCCGTCCGAGGTGCGGCGTCAGCAGGTCCTGCCGGCGCCGATGCAGGAAGGTTTGCACGGGAGCCTGCGTGATCCAGCCGGCATCATCCCGCAGCAGCAGCGGGATCAGCCGGTGCAGCCGGTCCGGCCGGTTCCGGGCCAGCACCTGCAGCGCCAAAGACGCGAACCCGACGGTTGCCTGGCCCAGCGTCATCGCCTCCAGCACGTCGGCCAGCACGTCCCAGCAGCGCAGACGGCGCCCGATCCGCCCGGCGAAGTTCAGGATGGCGCCGTCATTCTCCCGCGTGCGCCATTCCCGGATGACAGGCATTAGCGCCGGGGCCAGGTGGTCCATGCCGGCGGGCGTCACCCTGTCGCCGTTGGCATATGTGCCCAGGGTCCCGCGCTCCCGCGCCAACTGCGCCAGCCAGGCCGCGGCCCAGCCGGGGTGGCGCGGCATCTGCGCCACCAGCAGGCGCTCGATATGGCTGGCCGACAATGGAGACAGGTCGGTGGCGTCCAGGGCCTGGCGGAACGCCACGCCGAGGCCGTCCAGGTGCGCCTCCTGCCATACGCTCGGCGGCAGGTCGGCCAGGCCGCGCAGCAGGCTGCCGCGAACCGGGTCCTGCTCGTGCCGGCGGTCGTGCAGGATGGTCAGGAGGTCAGGGGCGCGGCTGCGCTCGAACCGCACGCAGCCGGCCAGGGCGTAGAGCGCCGCGGCGCGAAGGTCTGCATCGGGATCGCGTATGAAAGGGGTCAGGACCGCCAGCGCCTCCGTCCAGCCGAGCAGGCTGGCATAGGGCAGGCGGACAACCGGCCGGGTCGCGAGCGCAGGCAGGTCCAGGTGGCGCCGCGCCTCCGCCAGCCGGTCGGCATGGGGCAGCAGCATCAGGACCGGCAGGGCGATGGCTCCGTCGGCGTCGCGCCAGCCTCGTCCGGCCAGGTGGTAAACCGGACCGCGCTGCCCCGGCGGCAACCGGCGCAGCCAGGCCACCGGCCCGCCATAGCGATCCCCGATCCCCCCGAAGCGGTCGAGCAGCGCCAGCAGGAGGTCTTCCCGCAACCGGTGTGCGACCGGCGCGAAGCTGGTTGGCAAGCGGTCCCCGGCGGACAGGCACAGGGCAGCCGCCTCGTCCGGACGCCGCTGGACCAGCATCATGAGCGGCAAAGTGGACAGCGGGACACGGGCGGACAGTGCACGGACCAGGTCCAGCGCCGCGTCCGGCGTCTGGTCGGACAGTGGCGGCAAAGCAACACGGGCTTGCCACAACAGGAGGGCGTCCAATTCCGCCGCCCCTGCGACTGCCTGGGTCAAATAGGCTACTGTCGGACCAGGATGGGCTCGGGCCAGGTGGTGCCAGTCGAGCCCGGCATCTTCGGCCCGCGCCGCCAGGTGTTGCGCCACGAAGGCGGGCGAGCCGTAGGAAAGCAGGCGGCCCAGCCTGGGGTCGCTCCGCTCCTCCAGGAGTTCCAGGTAGGCATCCAGCTCGGCTTTCCGGCGGTGGCGGCGCATCCCTAGCAGCAGGCGCTTCCCAATCGGCGGCGGCGCTCGTTCCAGGGTTTCCACGAGCTGCGCGGCATCGCAAAACGCCGCGGCCTGGTGTCCCGCGGCGGTGCGCAGCAGGCGCGACGGGTCGGACAGGCCTCGCACCGCGGCCAGGGCGTCGCGCGATCCCCAGCCCGCCTGCAACGCCAGCCGGCGCTCATAGCTGCCGCCCTCCGCAAGCCCGGCGATGTCGGACCTTGCAGCGGCATCACCAGCCCTGGCCTGCCGGCCGAGCAGCGCCATTCGCTGCTGGCGCTCGGCGTGCGTCAGGGGTTCCAAGTCTTGCAGCAGGCGGGCGGGCATTGTTCAAGGGCTCACTAGGCTGAAGTCGGGTGCCATACCGGGCGGCCCGGCCCTACACCAGCACCAGCAGCGCCAATCCATAGATCACCCCCGTCACTACGAAGGTGACGACCGTGTAGCCCATCACCCGCTGTATCCCGATCCCCGCCATCGCCACCACCGGCAAGGCCCAGAACGGCTGCAGCATGTTGGCCACCTGCTCGCCCATCGCGACGGCCATGGTGGACGCTGGCATCGAGGCATGCAGCGCCACCGCCGCCGGCACCACGAACGGCCCCTGCACCGCCCAGTGCCCGCCGCCGCTCGGCACGAAGAAGGTGATGACCAGGGAGCAAATGTAGCTCCAGAACGGCAGCGTGTGCGCGTTCGACGCCACCACGAACGCCTTGGAGATCGTGTCCGCCAGCCCGGTGCCCGACATGATGCCCATGATGCCGCCATAGAACGGGTATTGCAGCATCATGCCGCCGGTCTGCTTGGCGGCGTTCCGCATCGCCACGCCATAGGCGGTCGGCGACCCGTGCAGCGCCAGCCCGCCCAGCAGGAACACCAGGATGATCATGTTCACGTCCAGCGCGAACAGCCCCTGCGCCCATAGCACTCCCGCCGCCGCCAGCCCCAGCGCCACCATCAGCAGCCCGCCGATCGGCGAGCGGTCCATCCGCCGGGCCGGGGAGGTGGAGGTGTCAGGCGGCGGTGACGGCGCCTCCGCCTCGGGCACGAAGGTTACCACGTCCGCCTCCGCCGGGCGGATGGCGATGAACACGATAGGCAGCACCAGCACGATCAGCAGGGTCGGCAGCCAGTTGAAGGTGGCGAACACGGTGCTGCCGAGGGGCAGCATGGCGCCGGTCAGCTTTTCCACGATGTTCAGCGCGTTGCCGTGCGTCGCCTGCGTCAGCGCGATGGAGCTGGACAGCCCGCTGGCCCAGACGACGAAGCCGGAATATGCCGCCGCCACCAGCCAGCCGAAGTCCATCCGCACCTGACGTGCGGCTTCCCGCGCCAGGATGGCGCCGACGACCAGGCCGAAGCCCCAGTTCAGCAGGGATGCCGCCGCCGCGACCAGGAACGTCAGCGCGACGGCCTGGTTGGGCGTCCGCGCGAGCGACACCAGCCGGCGCAGCCCTCCGGACACGGCCGGGGCATGGGCCAGGGCATGCCCGGTCGCGAGGATCAGGATCATCTGGAACGCGAAGGCCAGGATGGCGAAGACCCCGTTATACCAGGTCGTCACGATGGTGGCCGGCGTTCCCTTGGGCGCGATCCCCAGCGCCAGGGCCGCCGTCAGCACCGTGAGGCCGATGGCCAGCACGAAGGGATCGGGCATGTAGCGCTCGAACAGCCCCACGAACGTCGGCGCCAGGGATTGCAGGCCACGGCGGCGCGGTTGCGGCAGGGTCGTGCTGCTCATGCAGATGCTCCTTTCGAGCGTTTCCGGACGGTTCCTCGCTGCCGATCCTACGTATGGTCCATCCGAGTTAACAGCCGCTCCGGACTGCCTCAGGCATGTGTGAACGCGAGGTGTTCAGGGGGTGCGATGGCGGCTCCGAGCCGCCGCGGATGGCCGGGTGCGGCAGTCCAGTCCCTGCCGTTTGGGCGGCAGTCTGGTCCCCGTCGCCTGGCCGTATCCGCTCACGGTCTAAGCAGCCCGGCTGCGGTTTGGCAGGGACCACGCGGGACCCGGGCGCTCCGCTGCGGCGCGGCCGGGTGACGGAATTCGGCGGAACCCCTTGGCGCCGGGCCGCAGGTGCGGACCGCGTGGCGGCTTAACCCTATGTTCAATGTCGTGCCGTAGCTTGGCCCCATTGCACAACCGATGGGATCACCGGCCTTGGACGACGCGCCCGACATATCTCGGCCATCCCCCCTGGACCCGCTGCCTGCGCTGGGGCCACCGCCCGCGCTGGATCTGCCGCCCGCGCTGGACCTGCGCGCCGCGCCGGATTTGGCGGCGTCGCTGCTCGCGCATCGTGGAGGCGACATTTCTCTGAACGGCTCGGCCGTGCGGCACCTCGGTGGGCAATGCCTGCAGGTGCTGCTGTCGGCGCAGCGCACCTGGGCGGCGGACGGGCGCACCTTCCGCCTGCTGTCGGCGTCGCAGGACCTGCGGGCCGGGGCGGCGCTGCTCGGCGCGAATGAATTATTCTGTGGGGAGGACGCGCTATGACCAAGCTGGTGCTGACGGTGGATGACAGCCGCACGATGCGGGACATGCTGCGCCTGGCGCTGGATAGGGCGGGATACCGCGTGATCCAGGCGGTGGACGGGCTGGACGGGCTTGCGGTCCTCGAAGGGGAGCAGCCCGACGTGATCGTCACCGACATCAACATGCCGCGCATGGACGGCTTCGGCTTCATCGAGGAGGTGCGGCGCCAGGGACGCCACCGTGCCACCCCGATCCTGGTGCTGACGACCGAAAGCGACGGCGATAAGAAGGCGCGTGCCCGCAGCGCCGGCGCCACCGGCTGGATCGTCAAGCCGTTCGACCCGGTCAAGCTGGTGGATGCCCTGCGTCGCGTGGCGGCCTGAGCCATGGCAGTCGACGATCTCGACCCGATGGACGCCATCCGGCAAACCTTCTTCCAGGAATGCGAGGAGGGCCTGGCCGACCTTGAGTCCGGCCTGATGGCGATGGAGTCCGGCACGGGCGGCCCCGACACCGTGAACGCCGTGTTCCGCGCGGTTCATTCCATGAAGGGCGGCGCCGGCGCCTTTGGGCTGACCCCCCTGGTGCGCTTCGCACACGTGTTCGAATCCACGCTGGACCGCGTGCGGTCGGACCAGCTTGCGCCGGAGCCGCCGGTGCTGCGCGTGCTGCTGCGTGCGGCCGACTGCCTGCAGGACCTGGTGCGCGCGGCGCAGTCAGGGACGGATGGCAGCCCGGCCCGTGTGGACGCGGTCGCGGCGGAGCTTGCCGCCCTGGACGGCAACGGCGCCGCGGCAGCCGATGCGGATGCGTCCGATGGCGGCGACGACTTCGCCGACTTCGGCTTCACGGTGGTGCCGTTCCAGGCCGACACCCCGGCGGAGACCATGTGGCAGATCCGCCTGCGTCCCCACGCCGGGCTGTATGCCAAGGCGAACGACGTGTCGCTGCTGCTGCGGGAGCTTGGCCGCTTGGGAGCGATGGAGGTCCAGCTCGACACGGACACTTTGCCGCCGCTGGCGTCGCTGGACCCGGAGGGCGCTTACCTCGCCTGGACCGTTGACCTTTATACTGCCGAGTCCGAGGCCGCCATACGCGAAGTGTTCGAGTTCGTGGACGGCGACTGCGACCTGCTGGTGCAGCGCGCGGATGCGCCGGCCCCGGCGTCCCTGAACACGCCCGCCGCGGCAGAGCCGGACGTGATGGCTTTGCTTCGCCGCATCCAGGCCGACGCGCAGGAGATGGCTAGCCCGGCGGTCCCACTGCCTGCGCCGGCTGCGCCCGCCGCGCCGCCATCCGCCGTGGTCGCCGCTGCTCCCGTTGTGGCCGCCGCCGCTCCTGCCGCAGCCGATCTGCACCCCGCCGGCCCGAGGGCTGCCGAAGCCGGACCGGCGGCCAAGCCCACCATCCGTGTGGACCTGGAACGGGTGGACCGCCTGATTGACCTAGTGGGTGAGCTGGTCATCAACCAGGCCATGCTGGCCCAGCGCGTGGGTGAGCTGGGCGCGCCCCGCTCCAGCGGCGTTTCGACCGGCCTGGACGACCTCGGCGCACTGACCCGCGGCATCCAGGAAGCCGTGATGGCCATACGCGCCCAGCCAGTGAAGTCGGTGTTCCAGCGCATGCCCCGCCTGACGCGGGAGGTCGCGTCCATGACCGGCAAGCAGGTCCGGCTGGTGACGGAGGGTGAAGGGACGGAGGTGGACCGCACCGTGATCGAGCATTTGGCGGACCCGCTGACCCACATGCTCCGCAACGCCATAGACCATGGAGTGGAACGCCCGGACGTCCGCTTGGCGGCGATGCACCGCGGCGGACGCATCGTGATCGAGGTGTCGGACGACGGTGCCGGCATCAACCGTAACCGCGTCCGCGCCAGCGCGGTCGCCAAGGGCCTGATCGCCGCCGATGCGACCTTGTCGGATGACGAGGTGGACAACCTTATTTTCTTGCCCGGCTTCTCCACGGCGGAAACCGTGTCGGACATCTCCGGCCGCGGCGTCGGCATGGACGTGGTGCGCCGGCAGGTGCTGGGGTTGGGCGGGCGCATCAGCATCGCCTCCAAGCCGGGCCAAGGCTCGTGCTTCACCCTCAGCCTGCCGCTGACGCTGGCGGTGCTGGACGGCATGGTGGTGCTGGTGGCCGGGCACACGATGATCGTGCCGTTGACCGCCATCATCGAAACCCTGCAGCCGAAGCGCGGCGACGTGCACGGCTTCGGCGACCAGCCGACGGACGCGGCGCGCGTCGTCGCCATACGCGGCACCTGGGTGCCTCTGGTGGACGTATCGGTGGCCCTGGGCTTCCGCGACGCACCCTTGGACGAGCCAGGGGCGGTGGCGCTGCTGGTCGAAGGGGAGGGCGGGCGCCGTGCCGCGCTGCTGGTGGATGCGATCCTCGGCCAGCGCCAGGTCGTCATCAAAAGCCTTGAAGCCAATTACCGCCCGGTGCCCGGCGTCGCGGCGGCAACCATCCTGGGTGACGGTCGCGTCGCGCTGATCCTGGACGTGGACGCCGTGGCCGCCGGCCCTGTCCCTCACCCCGCAACTGCAGGAGCGGTCTATGCTTGACGCCCTTACGCTTGACGCCAAGACCACGCACGGCCGCAAGCGGGAACTGATCGCGTTCCGCATCGGCGCGCAGGAATTCTGCGTGGACATCATGGCCGTGCGGGAAATCCGTGGCTGGACCCCGGCGACCGTGCTGCCGCGCTCCCCAAACTGGATGCGCGGCGTCATCAACCTGCGCGGCGCGGTGCTGCCGATCGTGGACCTTGCGGCCCGGCTGGGCTTCATGCCGCGGGAAGCGCCGGAGCGGCAGGTCATCATCGTGGCCCAGATCGCCAACGGCGCCGCCACCCAGATCGTGGGCCTGCAGGTGGATGCGGTATCCGACATCCTCACGGTGGAGGACGGTACGCTGCAGCCGCCGCCGGATGTCGCGTCCGAGCTGGTGCGGAACTTCGTCCAGGGCTTGCTTGCCGTCGAGGGCCGCATGGTCAGCCTGGTGTCGCTGGACCGCATTCTGCCGCGTCAGGAGCTTGCAGCATGACAACGGCACACGCCACGGCCGGCGCCGATCAGCGGCCAGGGGAGTTCACGCTGACCGAGCGTGACTTCCGCGCCATCGCCGACATGCTGCGCCAGGATGCCGGCATCACGCTGCCGGACGGCAAGACGACGCTGGTGTATTCCCGTTTGGCCAAGCGCCTGCGCGCCCTGGGCCTGTCTGGCTTCAGCGAGTACGTCGCGCTGCTGCAGCACCCCGACGGGGCCGAGGAGCGCCAGAACATGATGCGGGCGCTGACGACCAACGTCACCCGCTTCTTCCGCGAGCCGCACCACTTCGAACATCTGCGCACGACCGTGCTGCCGCCGCTGCTTGCGGCTGCCAAGGCAGGCGGGCGGGTGCGGCTGTGGTCGGCAGCCTGCTCCAACGGGCAGGAGCCCTATTCGCTTGGGCTGACGATCCTCGACCTGCTGCCCAATGCGGCCGACCTAGACGTGCGGATACTGGCGTCCGACATCGACACCGACATGGTGGCGGCGGGCCGGGCCGGCCACTACGACGCGGAGGCGCTAACCCCCGTGCCGGCGCCGCAGCGGTCGCGCTGGTTCCGGCCGGCCGCGGATGGATTGGAGGCCGGACCGGAGCTGCGGCGGCTGGTGCAGTTCCGCGAACTGAACCTGATCGGCACCTGGCCGATGCGCGGCGGCTTCGACGCCATCATGTGCCGCAACGTGGCGATCTACTTCGACGCCGACACCCAGGCCCTGGTTTGGTCCCGCTTCGCGCCGCTGCTGGCGCCGGGCGCGCACCTATACATCGGCCACAGCGAGCGCCTGTCCGGCCCGGCGGCCGCGGGCTTCGTGCCGGCTGGCACGACAATCTATCGGAAGGTGGCTCAGTGATGACCGGGTATGGGACAGCGGGGCAACCCGTACGCGTCCTGGTGGTGGATGACAGCGCCACCATGCGCGCCATGATCCGCCATTCCCTGCGCGCCGATCCCCATTTGCTGGTGGTCGGAGAGGCTGCCGACCCGCACGAGGCCCGGGCGGCGGTCAAGGCGCTGAACCCAGACGTCATGACCCTCGACATCGAGATGCCAGGGATGGACGGGCTGAACTTCCTGGAAAAGTTGATGCGGCTGCGGCCGATGCCGGTGGTGATGGTGTCCACGCTGACCAGCCGCGGTGCGGATTCCAGCCTGCGCGCGCTTGAACTCGGTGCGTTCGAGTGCGTGGACAAGGGCAGCCTGCACGGCCCGACGCTGGCCGCGACGGTGCGCGCCGCCGCCGGCGCACGGCCGCGCAGCCCCACCGCGCCGCGTATGCCGACGCGGACGGAATTGCGGGGGCATGGTCGCCTGGTCGCAATCGGCGCGTCCACCGGCGGGGTCGAGGCGCTGCTGGCCATCGTGCCGCATCTGCCCGCGAACTCGCCCCCGGTCGTCATCACGCAGCACATGCCGGCCGCCTTCACCGGCAGCCTGGCCCGGCGTCTGGACCGTTCCGGCGCCGCCCGCGTGGCGGAGGCGGAGGACGGCGTCCCCTTGTTGCCCGGCCATGTTTACCTGGCGCCCGGCGGTGCGGCGCACCTCACGGTCAGCGGCGGGGAGGGAAGCGGCCCGTTGCGCTGCCGGCTGCGTGCCGGGGACCTGGTGAATGGCCACCGTCCCGCGGTGGACCCGCTGTTCGCGTCCGTGGCGCAAGCCGCCGGGGCCCATGGGGTTGGCGTCATCCTGACCGGCATGGGGCGCGACGGTGCGCGGGGCCTACTGGCGATGCGCCAGGCCGGCGCCCGGACCCTCGGGCAGGATGAGGCGAGCAGCGTTGTTTACGGGATGCCGCGGGTCGCCGCCGAACTCGATGCCGTTGAGCGGCAAGTCTCCCTGGATGCGATGGCCGGCGCCCTGCTGGCGTTGTGCCGTGCCGATGAAAGGATACCAGCCTGATGCCCGCTCCCGCTACGATGAAGGTGATGATCGTTGACGACCAGCTCAGCATGAGGCTGCTGGTCCGCGACGGCCTGCAACAGCTCGGCTTCCGCGATTTCGACGAGGCGCCGGACGGGGAAGCGGCACTGCGACTGCTGCTGCAGCCGGCGGTTGGCCAGGCGATCAGCCTGATCATCAGCGACTTCAACATGCCCAACCTGGACGGGCTGGCGTTGCTGCGCGCCGTGCGTGTCCATCCGCCGATCTGCAAGACCGCATTCATCATGCTGACTGGCCGTGGCGACAAGGACCTGGTGCAGCGTGCGGTCCAGTATGGCGTCAACAACTTCCTAGTGAAGCTGTTCACCATCGCCAACCTGCTCGACAAGGTGACGGCGGTGTTCGGATCGCTGAAATGAGCGGCACCCTCCTTGCCGGCAGGACGCGGACTCCGAACCTTCCGGAGCGGCGGGTCAACATCGTGCAGGGTGAGCAGCATGTGACGGAGGATGCCGAGCTGTGCTTGACGACCATTCTGGGCTCCTGCGTCGCCGCCTGCCTGTATGATCCGCTGACCGGCGTTGGCGGCATGAATCACTTCCTGCTGCCCGGTGTTGATGGGGAGGGGCAGGGCATGCAGTACGGCGTCCATGCGATGGAGCTGCTGGTGAACGCCCTGCTGCAAAGGGGCGCCCGGCGGGAGCGGCTACAGGCCAAGCTGTTCGGCGGCGCCCGGATGGTGCAGGGCCTGACCGACGTAGGCGCGAAGAATGCGGAGTTCGCCACGCGGTTCGTGCAGCGGGAACGCATCCTGCTCGGCCCCGGCAGCCTGGGCGGGACGGCTGGGCGGCGCGTGCAGTTCTGGCCTGTCATCGGACGGGCGCGCCAGCAGGCCATCGGCATGGACGCCAACGTATTTGCAGCCGAGCGCAATGCGCCGCCGCTGCCGGATACGGGCGGGGTCGAGCTGTTCTGATGGCGCCGGACCTGCATGAAGTGCTGGAAGCTGCCGGCGCCGAGCTTGCCACGCTGGGCCGGATCGTGGAGGGCCTGCAGGACACGCTGGCGCCGGGGCAGGCAGGTGCGGCCGATCTGCAGGCGCTGGACAGCATGACGCAGCACCTGTTCGCGTTGTCCGCAGTGCTGTGCGGATTGGGTCCGGGATGGGACGGACAGGTGACGGCGGTGTTGGACACCGTGCCGCTCGGCTGTCTCCAGCGGCGTTTGCGCGGTCAGTCGGCGCCTGCCCCGGATGCTTCGGGAGACATCGAGCTATTTGGCGATGGCTGATGCCGGGCTGGACGTCCGGCTTCACCTGGGCGGCTTGCAGGTTGCAGTGATCGAGGCCAACGGGCTGGAGCTTGAAGTGACGTGCGAGATGCTGACTGGCCTCGGGGTGCGGCGGCTGGCGCGGTATCGGTCGGCTGCGGAAGCGCAGGAGGGGCTAATGCGGGACGGGGCGGACCTGGTTGTCGTCGGCTCGGTTCCCGGCGGCACGGACGAGTATGGGATGATCGGCTGGGTGCGCCGGGATGCACCGGAGGCGGTGCGGGCCGTGCCGCTGCTGCTGCTGACCGGCCATACCCAGCGGAGCAATGTGCTGCGCGCACGGGACTGCGGCGCCAGCGTCGTGCTGGCAAAGCCGGTGCAGCCGTCCACGCTGTTCGATCGGGTGGGATGGCTGGCGCGCGACCAGCGATCCTTCGTCTCCGTGCCATCCTATTCCGGGCCGGACCGGCGCTTCCAGAAGCTTGGCCCGCCATTCGGCACGGCCGGCCGGCGCGCCGACGACCTGCCGCTGGAGGTCGGGGAGGCAAGCGGGGGCAACATGTCCCAAGCGGAGATTGATGCGTTGATGAACCCGGTAGGTGCCCGATGACCGTATCCCGCCTGGCCCAGCTGGTGCACCAGCCCGGCGGCATGACCGCGGCCGAGGCCTCCGCCGCAGCCTATGCGCGGTTGCGCAACATGCAGCCGGGGGCCATCGCTAGCATAGACAACATGATCGCCCGCATGGCCACCCTAGGCGTACCCCTAGCACAGGGGTCGGACAAGGCGGCATTGGACGAGCTGTATGTCCTGGCAAATGCCGTGTTCGGCACCGCCGGTCTGTTCGGGCTGGATGCGGTGGGTGAGGTGGCTTACAGCCTATGCGAATTGATTGACCGGCTGCGCGCATCTGGCACCTGGCATCCGTTGGCGGTCCAGGTCCACCTGAATGGCCTCGCCTTGGCGCGCGGCACTGGGGGGGAAGCCGCCCACGCCGTGGCCCAGGGCCTGCGGCGTGTCGCGGGCAGCATCGGCTGAGCGTCCGAAGCAGCTACAAATCCAGCAGGCCGCGTGCCAGGCGTATGACCCGGTGCGCCTCGCTCCACAGTCCGAACGCTGCGAGGCTGTCCAGCGGGGCGAAGGTGGCGTCCGTGACGTCGCCGCCGGGCCGCGGCTCGCCGTTCGTCCAGCGGGCGGCGAAGTCCAGTATGGTGTAGTGGAATTGCACCGCGCCCTCGGCGTCCCGAGTGATGCTGTCCACGTGGGCCAGCAGGTGCAGCGGCCCGGCTTGCAGCCCGGCCTCTTCCAGCAGTTCGCGCCGGGCGCCTGCCTCGGCCGTCTCGCCTAGCTTCTGTGCGCCGCCAGGAATGCTCCAGGCGCCCATGTTGGGGGGCTTGCCGCGGCGAACCAGCAGAACCGCGGGGCCGGGCCGCAGCATGACGACGCCAAGGCCGACCAAGGGCCGGGCGGGATACTCGCGGGCACTCATGGTGCAGGGTTGGCCAACGGTGTCCGGTGCTCCGGCAGTGTCATGCGGCAAGCCGAAGCGGGCTTGGCAAAAATGGGCTGGCCGATGCTGCCGAACCCCTCGCGATGCCGGTTGGCAGCCGGCATGATGTCCAGGCTGGCCACTCAGCGGCGGAACTGCTGGCGTCAGTCACACATGCAACCCGTGGACAAAGGGTTGAAGGTTCAACCCTCGGTAGCCCTGGAAATTGATTGGGTCTGATAGGATCGAGCCATACCGCTGTCAACGCAACGGCGGGGAGCAGGATTGCCAATGCCGCGTTAACTCTTGGGATCGTTAACTCGCGCAGGCGGCCTGACCGCATTCGTCAACTCGCCATGCCGTGCACAGCCAAAGCGCGGAGGTGCCCGCGGCTCAGAAACGACCAGCCGCCAATAGCTTGCACCCACCCACTGCCCGGCGTATCCGTCCTGTAACCGTCACAGCGCGGACCTCAGGAGGAACGCCCATGCCCATCACCCGCCGAACCGCACTTGGCTCCCTGCTCGCCGCCCCGGCGCTGCTCCGCGCCACAGGCGCCCGCGCGGCGACACGCACCCTCAAGATCAGCCATCAGTTCCCCGGCGGGACGCTGGAGCAGGGCGACTTCCGCGACCGCCTTGCCCGCCGCTTCGCCGCCGAGGTGCAGCAGCGCACCAATGGCGAACTGGCCTTCGAGATCTATCCCGGCTCATCGCTGATGAAGACGGTTGCGCAGTTCTCGGCGCTGCGACGGGGTGCGTTGGACATGACGGTCTACCCCTTGGCCTATGCGGGCGGGGAGGTGCCGGAGGTCAACATCGGCCTGATGCCCTGCCTAGTGACGACCTATGAGCAGGGCATGGCCTGGAAGACCCAGCCCATCGGCCAGGAGCTTGCGAACCTGCTGGAAAAGCGCGGCGTGAAGATCGTGACCTGGGTCTGGCAGGCCGGCGGCACCGCCTCCCGCGCCACGCCGGTCGTGCAGCCGGACGACGTGAAGGGCCAGAAGATACGCGGCGGATCCCGCGAGATGGACCTGATGCTGAAGGCGGCCGGCGGTATCATCAGCTCGGTCCCCAGCAACGAGATCTATGCCGCGATGCAGACGGGGTCGCTGGACGCGGCCGTGACCAGCAGCACCAGCATCATCAGCTTCCGGCTGGAGGAGATCGCCAAGGCCGTCACCACCGGCCGCACCGGCAGCTTCTGGTTCATGTTCGAGCCAATGCTGATGTCCAAGCAGGTGTTCGACTCGCTGCCGGCGGAGCAGCAGAAGGCCATCACCGACGTGGGCACCGAGATGGAGGCCTTCGCCCTGCAAGCCGCCCGCGCCGATGACGAGGAGTTGGCGCGCGTCTTCGCCAAGGCCGGCGTGACGGCCCGGGACATGGACGCGGCAGCCATCGGCAAGTGGAAGGACCTGGCCCAGGGAACCGCTTGGAAGGACTTCGCCGACCGCAACGCGGCTTGCGCCGGGCTCCTGAAGCTGGCCCAGGCGGTCGCCTAACCGCATGAGCACGCACGGCATAGACGCGGCCTCGGGCGCGATCCCGGAGACGGATGTCCCGCGCCGGGGCGTGCTGGGCGTGGTGCAGGCCGGGTTGGACGGGATCAACGCCGTGATGGCCGTGCTGTCGGCCATCGCCATCGCCGCAGCCGGGCTGGTGCTGACGTGGGAGGTCGCGGGGCGATACTTCTTCAGCATCCCCAGCGACTGGCAGGACGAGCTGAGCACCTTCTTGCTGATCGGCGCCACCTTCGCCTCGGCTGCCTGGATACAGGCCCGGCGCGGGCACGTGGCGATCGATGCCTTGTCCCATGTGTTGTCCCCCGGTGCGAACCGGGTGCGCGGCATCCTCGCGGACGCGCTGAGCTTCCTGTTCGTGGCGTTCTTCGCCTGGAAGAGCATCGCCTTGCTGATGGAGGCCCTGGAGGACGGGCAGACCACGCCGTCCGCCTGGGGTCCGCCGTTGTGGATACCCTATGGCTGCATGTCCGTGGGGATGGTGCTGCTGGCGTTGCAGTTGTTGTTGCAGGTTCTTGCCAGCGGCCACGGGGACAGCCAACCCGCGCACCTCGCGCCGTCCCCGCATTAAGAGACCCTGATGGATACCTTGCAGATCGGCCTGATGTATGGGGGCGCGACGCTGGTTGCGCTGTTCTCGGGCATGCCCATCGCCTTTGCGCTCGGCGGCGTCGCCGTGGTGTTCATGATGCTGTTCATGCCGGGCGCGTCGCTCGATACGGTGGCGCAGAACGTTTACGAGGAGCTGGCCAGCATCACCCTGCTGACGATCCCGCTGTTCATCCTGAAGGGTGCGGCCATCGGCAAGTCGCGGGCGGGTAAGGACCTGTACGATACGCTGCATACCTGGATGCACCGGGTGCCCGGCGGCTTGGGCGTCGCGGTCGTCCTGGCCTGCGGCTTGTTCGCGGCGATGGCCGGCAGCAGCCCGGCGACGTGCAGCGCCATCGGCAGCAGCGGCATCCCCGAGATGCGGCGGCGCGGCTACTCCCCCGGCTTCGCGGCCGGGCTGGTGGCGGCGGGGGGCACCTTGGGTATCCTGCTGCCGCCGTCCATCGTGCTGATCCTGTATGCGGTGGCGGCGGAGCAGTCGCTGGGCCGGCTGTTCCTGGCCGGGATTGGCCCGGGGATACTGCTGCTGGGAATGTTCTCGGCCTATGCCGTAGTGCGGTGGAAGCAGGAGTTCGGCCGCGCCACGGTGTCCGCCGCCCGCGGCGCCGTGCGGAGCGAGATACTGCGCCAGGACACCTACACCATGAAGGACAAGCTGGCGTCGCTGCCGCGCGTGCTGCCCTTCCTGGTGCTGCTGACGGGCGTGATGGTGGCGCTGTATGGCGGCATCGCCACACCGAGCGAAACCGCCGGGCTAGGCGCCGTGCTGGCACTGGCACTGATCGCAGTGGTGTATCAGGCGTATCACCTGGGCGACCTCAAGCCGATCTTCGCCGGCACCCTGGGCGAGAGCGGGATGCTGCTGCTCATCATCGGCATGAGCCTGCTTTACAGCTACGTAATGAGCTACCTGCACATCAGCCAGGGCGCCGCCGGCTGGATCGTTGGGCTGCATTTATCCAAGTGGATGCTGCTATTCGCAATCCTGGTGCTGGTGGTGGTGCTGGGGTTCTTCCTGCCGCCGGTCAGCATCATCCTGATGACGGCGCCGATCATCCTGCCGCCGCTGCGGGAGGCCGGGTTCGACCTTATCTGGTTCGGTGTGGTGATGTCCGTGGTGATGGAGATGGGGCTGATCCACCCGCCGGTGGGGCTGAACATCTTCGTCATCAACCGGATCGCGCC
>CAXTCI010000003.1:0-64528 GCA_964242325.1 uncultured Acetobacteraceae bacterium | reverse complement strand
TACCAGCGCTCGGCGGTCTGCACCAGCAGCGACAGCAGCGCGGCATCGCCCCTGCCCTCGGCGTAGTCGGCGGCCATGCGCAGGCCGAAGGCCGTGTTGAAGTGGGTGCCGACCCGCACCGGATAGGTCGCGTCCGGCAGGAAGGCCCGGAAACGCCCGGCGAACGCGTCCGCCAGAGGTGCCAGCGCCGCGGCCCACCGCGGGTCCGGCAACTGCCGCAGCTCGTCCGCAAGCTTTAGCAGCCAGGCCCAGCCGTAGGGCCGCTTGAAGCCGCGGGCAGTGGGCGCGGTTAAGTAATCGCACTCGGCCGCCACCTTCTCCGGCACCAGTTGCTCGTCGAACAGCGTGCGGATGCGCGGGGCCGGTGCCATCTCCGGGAACAGCCGCAGCAGACGCGCCAGCAGCCAATAGCCGTGCACGCAGGAATGCCAGTCGTAGCTGCCATAGAAGACCGGGTGCAGCGAGGACGGCGTGCGGGCATCCTGCGGCCCGGCCAGGGTATGGTCCGGCTTGTTCGGATACTCGCGCCGCACATGCCCGAGCGCGATGCCCGCAAAGCGTGCGCCGAGGTCCGGGGTCAGCGTGTGCGGCATTGCGGGTCCGGTTTTGGTTTCATTGAGAAGGTCCATGCGTCTCCACCTCAGCCAGCCCACCTGGAAGCGGGCGCCGTTCATGCAACGTGGAGGAGTGCCGGTGGCTGCACGTGCGGCTTGGCCGACGACGTGGCGGCGAGGCTGCTACCCCAGCTCGGACGCCCCCGGCACGGTTGGCAGGCCGGGTCCGCTGATGCCCTTGGCCGCCAGCACGGCGCGCAGCACGGCCGAGGCCATGACCCTGGCGGCCATCACGCCGAGTGCCACCATGTTGCCGGGCAATCCGCTGCGGCCCGTCGCCAGCGCGAACAGAGTGTCGCCGTCCCATAGCGTGTGCGACGGTTCGATGGTACGCGCCAGGCCGTCATGGGCCATGCCAGCCAGCTTGCGCGCCTGCGCCTTGGTGAGCTGGGCGTCGGTCGCCACCACGCCGATGGTGGTCGCCATGCCCGCCTGCAGCGCGGGCGGCACGTCGCCGCCAAGGATCGCCTCGACAGCCCCCGGCCCGCGCCGTCCGTCCTCGGTCCGGGTGCCGGCGACGACCCGGCCCGATGCCGGGTCAATCACGTCGCCCACGGCGTTCACCGCCACGATGGCGCCGACCGTGACGCGGCCGATCCTGGCCGAGGCAGTGCCGATGCCGCCCTTCATCGCGCGTCCCATGCCGAACAGCTTGCCGACCGTGGCGCCGGCCCCGGCGCCGACCGAGCCCTCCGCCGGGGCGTCCGCGCGGGCGGCCTCGCACGCCGCGTAGCCTGCTGCGGCGTCGGGCCGGATCTTTGGGTCGCCTACGCCGAGGTCGAACAGGATGGCTGCGGGTACGATGGGCACGCGGACGGGACCGGCGGGGTAGCCGATGCCGTGCTCCTCCAGCCAGCGCATCACGCCGCCGGCGGCATCCAGGCCGAAGGCGCTGCCGCCGGAGAGCAGGATGGCATTGACCTGCTCGACCAGGTTGCTGGGATCGAGCAGGTCGGTTTCCCGAGTGCCCGGCGCGGCGCCGCGCACGTCCACGCCGCCCACGGCGCCGTCCCTGGTCAGGATCACGGTGCAGCCGGTGGGCCGCCGGCCGTCGGTGAAGTGGCCGACCTCCACGCCGGGCACATCGGTGATGGCGCCGCCCAGGGTCGTGGGCCGGGATGCCGGGGCACCCTGCGCCTGCACCGGGCTGCTGACGGGGATGGCTGCCCAGCCCAGGCCGAGTGCTGCGGTGGAGGCGAGGTTGCGTCGGTGCATGGCGTCGGCGTCCCACAAGGTGCAGACGGGCAGCATGGCACGATGGCGCCGGGGCGGCGAAGCGCGTTGTTGCGGAGGTTGGGGCAAAGCTGGGCTGGCCCGTCCCGGGCGCCACAGGGTCAGGCCGGCACGTCAGCCCTCCATTCTGAAAGCCGTTGGCCGGAACCGCTGGGGACGACGGTCAACTGCTGGGCGGGCTTAAAGCCTTCAGCGCGCGGAACATCTGCACGATCGCGTCGGCATCCCGCAGTTCCGTGCTGCCTGCCAAGGGGCCGCAGGTCGCTTCGGGAGCCTTCTCCGCGAAGTTTTCCGTTGCCTCGGTGTCGGCGTAGCCCAGCGCGCCCTGGACCAGGGTGCTGCCGGGCGCCGTCCGCAAGGCGCCGTCGTCCGGCTGGTGGGTCCCGGTCGAGCGCAGGATGGCAGCCCGGCGCAGGTCGAACGCCCACGGTTCGTCCCGTATCCCGCACAAGGGCGCCAGCGTCGCCACCGTGCCGAGCTGCACGGCGTCATCCAGTGCCGCCTGGTCCGGTCCCGCCGCCAGGGCCGGCGCGGCAGCAAGCAGAGCCAGCATCCCGATCAGCACACGCATCCGCATCTCCATTGACACACGCGACGATTGGACGAGCATAGGCGAAAACGTGGGGAGTCCGTCCATGATACGCGCCGCCTTTTCCGTCCTGCTGCTGCTCGGCAGCGTGGCCCATGCGCAGACCACCCCGCCGCAGATCCCATACACCGCGGATGCCGATTTCCTGAAGCTGCCTGACACCATGTTCCTAGGCGAGGTGTCGGGCATCGCCGTGAACGCAGGGGGCCACGTGTTCGTGTTCAACCGCGGCAACACGCACGGCCCGGCCTATGCCGCCGCCGCGGCGCAACTGCTGGAGTTTGGTCCGGACGGGGCGTTCATCCGCGAGATCGGTCCGAACCTGTATGCCTGGTCCTTCGCGCACGACGTCAAGGTTGACCGGGATGGCAATATCTGGGCTGCCGACAAGGGATCGGATCAGGTCATCCGGTTCAACCCGGCGGGACGGGTGACCATGGTGTTCGGACGCAAGCAGGAAGCCGCGGACGAGGACACGAAGCCGCTGGAGCATCCGAAGCCGCCGAAGCCGCCGATTGACGGGTATTTCCGGCAGGTGACCGACATAACCTGGGACAGCAAGGGCAACGGCTACATCAGCGACGGCTACATCAACAGCCGGGTCGCCAAGGTGTCGCCGACCGGCGAGTGGCTTGGGTCGTTCGGCACGCCTGGCGATGGGCCGGGCCAGTTCAACACGCCGCACAGCATCGCCAGCGATGCGCAGGACCGCATCTACGTTGCCGACCGCGGCAACCGGCGGGTGCAGGTCTTCGACACGGATGGCAACGTATTGCGGCAGATCACGATTGATGTGCCGTTCGACCCGGCCGCGAAGCCGGCGCTCGGGAACCGGCCAGACCAGAGTCCGCCTGTCGGCACGCCGAAGACGTTCGTGGCGGGCGCACCCTGGACGGTGTGCATCACCCCGGCGCCGAACCAGGTGCTGTATGTGTCCGATGGCTACCCTGGGCGCATCTACAAGCTGAGCCTGGATGGGAAGGTGCTGGGCTACCTTGGCAAGTCGGGCAAGATGCCGGGGGAGTTCGGCTGGATACACCAGCTTGCCTGCCCCTCCGAGAACACGCTGTTTGTGGCGGAATTGCTGAACTGGCGCGTGCAGAAGCTGGAGCTGAAGCCGCAGTAGTCCGTCATCAGCCGGGCAACGGCGTTGATGCACGGGTTGGGGCCTGTTGCCCTGACGTCGGCGTTGGCTACCGCCATTGCACGGTTCCACCCATCTTAACGATGCGGCTGATGTCCAGCTTGCCGTGTCGTAGACAGGGGCATCTAGATGCAGCGTGCTGTGTCGGTTCGGACTGCCACCGCTCGTCCCCAGCCACCGGGATTGCCGCAGTTTTTGACGGCTCGTCCAGACGTTGAGTGGGTCCTGTGGCGATCAGACACCAGCATCATTGCGGAACGCAGGCTGCCTGGCTCGGCTCCAATCTCATGAGCCGGCCAGCAGCCAAGTTGGCGGTGCGTCAGCCGGCGCGGAACGTGCCGCGTGCCACGTCGGGAATGTCGGCGCGGCTCATGCCGAGGTCGACGAGCTGGCGGTCAGTGTAGCCTTGCAGCTCCCGTGTGATCCGGGCGATTTCCCGATCCTGTGCCCTGGCGCGCTGCCAACGCATGCCGAGCTGCTGCAGCATTGTCCCGACGGAAGCGCGACCGCGGACTTGGGCGGTGGCAGAGCCGAAACTTGATGAAATCCTCATGTGAAACTCCTGTCATGTTGATCGGAGTCCCTCCCTGATAGCCCGCTATGTGCGGAGACCACGGCAACGCCGCTTGGTCCCCTTCTATTGTGCAGTGCAACATAAGGTAGTCAAGGTCAGCGACATCTGCGACGGGGGCAAGCAACACGATACCGGGAACAACGTTGCATAACGGCCACGTTCTGCTGCCCGGGCGCACGTTGGCCCTGAGGTCAGCGCCAACGTGCAAACGGCTTTCTGGGCGACCGACCGTTCACCCGCTGCAATGGATTTCCGGCGGGAAAGACTCCGCAAGAGCGGCCATTCCGTCAGCCTGGTGGACCGCGAGCGCCTCGGCTACGATGGTTCTTCCAAGCAGTGGTTCGACACTGAGAACGGTCCGACGCAGCCTTCGCGAGCCTGAAAGGCAGGGCGCTGGTTGCCGGCCTACCCAGCTTTACGCTGCGGACCGACCTGGTCGAAACGCAAGTGCTCCCGCCTTAATGCGGGGCGGGAGATGATGGGAGAGAAGGAATGAGGCTCGCGGGCAAGGTCGCGATCGTGACGGGTGCGGGTGGCGGCTTCGGGGAAGGCATTGCCAAACGCTTCATCGAGGAAGGCGCCAGGGTCGCCGTAGTTGACCTGCGCGGGGCGGCGGCGGAGCAGGTCGCGCAAGGGTTGGGCAAGGAGGCAGTCGCCTTGCAAGCCGACGTGGGCGCGTCCGAGGACGTGGCGCGGGTCGTCCGAGAGACCACGGCACGGCTGGGCACGCCTGGCATCCTGGTGAACAATGCCGGCACCACGCACAAGAACAAGCCGCTGCTGGAGGTGGACGAGGACGAGTTCGACCGCATGTTCCGGGTGAACGTGAAGTCGATCTACCTGTTCGTGCGGGAGATCGCGCCGGCCATGCGGGAGAATGGCGGCGGGGTGATCTTGAACGTCGGCTCGACTGCCGGCATCCGGCCGCGGCCCGGCCTTACGTGGTACAACGCCACCAAGGGGGCGGTGAACCTGGTATCGAAGTCGCTTGGCGTCGAGCTGGCGCCGTGGAAGATCCGGGTCAACTGCATCTCGCCGGTCATGGGCGAGACCGGGCTGCTCGAAGACTTCATGGGGGTGCCGGACACGCCGGAGAACCGGGCGAGGTTCATCGCCACCATACCGCTCGGCCGCTTGTCGCGCCCTTTGGACATTGCCAACGCGGCGCTGTTCCTGGCATCGGACGAGGCCGAGTTCATCACCGGGGTGGATTTCCCGGTGGATGGCGGGCGAACGATTTGAAAACTGCGGGCTGCCGCGCTGGATGACCCGCCGCCGGTTGGCCGCCGCCAGCGCGGCCGCGAGTGCGGTTTGCAGTGATGGTTGGGCAGACCAAAGTCGCACGCCCCACCGGTCGCATGGGAACGCCAGGTTTCTGCTGACAATCGCCGCCAACGGGGCCAACCTGCCGCGCGCCAACCCGCATCGGTGGACCGTAACCACCGGCGGCACTGCAGGAGGACAGGCATGGCGGTAGCAGATTACGAAGTGCTCGACCCTCGGTTCGCACGTCTTTTCAACCCGACCGCACATGTCACGAAGCTCTATACGGGGTGCCATTGGGCAGAGGGACCGGCCTACTTCCCAGCGCACCGCAGCCTTGTCTGGTCGGACATCCCGGCCAACCGGATGCTGTGCTTCGACGAGGCGGACGGGCATGTGTCCACCTTCCGCCAGCCCGCCGGCCACTCCAACGGCAACACGGTGGACCGGCAGGGCCGCCTAGTGTCGTGCGAGCACGGCAACCGCCGGGTCAGCCGGACCGAGCATGGCGGCGAAATCATCACGCTCGCCGACCGCTACGAGGGCAAGCGGCTGAACAGTCCCAATGACGTCGTGATCAAGACCGACGGGAGCATCTGGTTCACCGACCCCACCTACGGCATTGATAGCGACTACGAGGGCGACAAGGCCGAGAGCGAGATCGGCGCCTCCTACGTTTACCGCATTGACGGGCAGACCGGCGCCATCACGGTTGCCGCCGACGATTTCATCAAGCCGAACGGGTTGGCCTTCTCATTGGATGAACGGCAGCTTTACATCGTGGACACCGGGCGCACGCATGGCGCGCACCATCCGGCGCACATGCGGGTCTTTGACGTGCAGGCGGACGGCAAGCTCTCGGGCGGGCGCGTGTTCGCCGATAGTACCGCCGGGTTGTTCGACGGGTTCCGGCTGGACGAAGCCGGCCGTATCTGGACCAGCGCCGCGGACGGCGTGCACTGCTACGACCCGGACGGCACGCTGATCGGCAAGGTGCACGTGCCGGAAACCGTGGCGAACGTCTGCTTCGGCGGGCCGAAGCGCAACCGGCTGTATATTTGCGGCACGACGTCGCTGTATCAGGTGTTCCTGTTCGTCAACGGGGCGCGGACGGTTTGATATTAACCGCTATTTGCTGTGGCCATTTTGGCAGCGGCGGCCGTTGCGGGGCGGACAACCTTCGGCGCCTTCAGCCGTGGCGCAATGCTGTGGGGCGGCGTATGGCGCTTCGCTTATACGCCCTACAAGGCTCGCCGGGAATGCGGTCACAGCAGATTGCGGTTGGTATGGTCACACGTCTCCCGGCTCCCGCCCATACAGCAGCAACAGGGCCAGGATGATGACGCCGTAGATGATGCTGCGGCCGTATTCCGGCATGTTCAGCGCCATCAGCACGCTGACCAGCGTGACGAGGCTGATCGTGCCTGCGGCGACGCCGACGTAGTGGCCGCGGCCGCCCATGACGGCGACGCCGCCGATCACGACCGCTGCGATGGATTGGAACAGGTAGGGCTCGCCCATGCCCAGCGCGGCCTGGCCGCCGAAGCCCACCAGCATGATGCCTGCCACGGCCGAAAACAGGCCGCTGAGCGCATAAAGCGCGACCGTGACGGCGCGGACGTTGATGCCGGCGAGGAAGCTTGCCCGCGCGTTGGTGCCGATGGCGTAGGTGCGCCGGCCGAACGCCGTTAGGCTGAGCGCCACCGAAACGGCAAGCGCCACTGCGAGCCACAGCCAGAGCGCCGCCGGTACGCCGAGCAGCGTGCCACCCACGGCTGCCCGCACCACCGGCGGCGCGTAGGAGGCGCAGGCCGCGCAGGTCATGCCGCCGCTGAGGCCGAGCGTCAGGCCCTGCATGATGCCGTTCATCGCCAGCGTCATCACCACCGGCGGCACGCCGAGCAGGGCGATCCCGGCGCCGCTCAGCGCGCCGACGCCCAGCCCCATGCCGAGCGTGAGCAGCAGCGCATAGACGGCCCGTCCGTCCTCCCCCAACGAGGACGTGGCCAGCAGGATCGCCGCCGCGTTCAGCACCCACGGCACCGACAGGTCAATGCCGCCGATCAGGACCACGAACATCTGCCCGGCGGCGACCATCCCGACGAAGGAGGCGACGACGAGGACCGCCGCGATGCTGTCCGGCCGCGCGAAACCCGGGCGGACCAGGGCGCCAAGCGCGAACAGCAGCACCGCCGCAAGTGCCGCGAACAGGATGCGCCGCCGGTCCGGCGTGGCCAGGGCGGCAAGGGCCGGCCGCGCCATCACACCCGCCGCAGCAGCCGGCCGGCCCCGCCCGCCAGCAGCACCGCCAGAAGAAGGAACAGCCCCTCGTAGAAGGACTGATACAGCGGATCAATGTGGGCGAAGAACAGGACGTTGACGATCATGGTGGTGACGAAGGCGCCCATCATGGCGCCCACCGCGCTGCCTCGGCCGCCGAGCAGGCTCACGCCGCCCAGCACGACGGCGACGATGGAGGTCAGGGTGTAGCGGTTGCCGGTGGTCGCGTCCCCGGCCGTCGCGTTCGCGGCCAGGAACAGTCCGGCGGCGGCGGAGCAGATCCCGGACAGGACATAGGCCAGCAGCTTGGTGCGTATTGGGGCGATGCCGTTCGCCGCCGCCGCGGCCTCGTCGTTGCCGATGGCGTGGATGCCGACCCCCAGGCGCGTGCGCCGCAGCGCCCACCATAGCAGCGACAGCAGCACGACATACAACAGGGACAGCGGCGCGTCCGGGTTCGCGAGCACGGCGGTGTAGCTTTCCGGCACCTCGCCGCCGGGCTGCGGCAGCACGCGGATTGCCAGCCCCTGGTAGATCGAAAGGGTGGCCAGGGTGACCAGGATCGGCTGCAGCCGCCCATAGGCCACCAGCGCCCCGTTCAACAGCCCGCATGCGGCGCCGACCGCCAGCACCAGCAGCGAGCATCCCAGCATCTGCCCCGGCGTGCTCCCAAGGCCGATGGCGGCGACGGCGTTGGCGAGGTCGATGATCCCGCCCACCGACAGGTCAATGCCGCGGGTCAGCACCACCAGCGTTTGCGCCACCGCCGCCAGGGCCAGCGGCATGGTGTTGTTAACTGTCGTCGTTAGTTCGAAGCCACCGGGAAAGGCGCCCTGGCCGGCGTAGTAAACCGCGCAATAGGCGGCGATGCTTGCGCACAGCATGGTGACGGCCAGCAGCAGGCCGACGTTCTGCCCCAGGCCGTGCGCCCAACGCGGGCGGCGCCGGACGGGGGCGGCCAAGGGCGCGCCCGACCGCGGCAGCGCGTCAGGCGGCATCGCGCACGGCGGCCGAGACGACCTGCTCGGCGGTGATGCCGGGGGTGTGCAGTTCCGCCACTACCCTTCCCTCCCGCATCACCAGCACGCGGTGGCACAGGTGCGCCAGCTCCTCGGCGTCGCTGGAGTAGAACAGGACCGCGCGGCCCTCGGACGCCAGGCGCATCATCAGCTCGTAGATCTCATGCTTGGTCGCCACGTCCACGCCCCGGGTCACGTCATACAACAGCAGCACTTGCGGCTCCGTCAGCAGCCAGCGCCCGAGCAGCACCTTCTGCTGGTTGCCGCCGCTCAGCGCGCCGACCGGGGTGGCCAGGCCGGCGGTGCGGACATGCAGGCGGTCCACCTCCGTCCCGGCCAGCCGCCGTTCCAGGGCGCGGCGCATCAGGCCGGCCCGACTCAAGCGGCGCAGCACGGCCAGAGATAGGTTGTCGCGCACGCTCATTGGCAGCAGCAGGCCCTCGGTCTTGCGGTCCTCCGGCACCAGGGCGATGCCGCCCCGGGCCACGGCGTCGCGCGGGCTGCGCAGGCGGAGCGGGCGGCCCTGCAGGCGCACCTCCCCCGCCGTCGCGCGCTGGGCGCCGAATAGGGTGAAGAACAGCTCCCGATGCCCGTGCCCGGCCAGGCCGCCGACGCCCAGTACCTCGCCATGTGCCACGCCGAGGCTGGTCGGTGCGAGCCGTGGCCCGGCCAGCGCCCGCGCTTCCAGGGCCGGGACGTCATTCTGCGGCACGGCGGGCAGCGGCGGATACAGCGTGTCCACGCGCTGGCCCGTCATCAGGGTCACCGCCTCGTCTTCCGACAACTCGGTGAAGGTGCCGACATGCCGCCCGCCGCGGAATACGGTGATGCGGTCCGCGATGGAGCGGACCTCGTTCCAGCGGTGGGAGGTGAACACGATGCAGGCGCCCGCCTGCCGCAGCCGGGCGACCTGGCCGAACAGCCAGGCCACCTCACGCTCGGCCAACGCCGAGGTCGGCTCGTCGAGGAACAGGATGCGCGGCGCGTGGCTGATGGCCCGGGCAATTTCGATGACCTGGCGCTCCGCCAGCGGGATGTCCTCCACCAGCGCCCAGGGGTCAATGTGATGCACGCCCAGCCCGGCCAGCACCTCCTCGGCCCGTGCCGCGAGGCGGCGCCGGCTGATGAGCCCCGAACGGCCCCGCGGCTCGCGGGACAGCAGCAGGTTCTCGGCCACCGTCATGCCGCCGAGCAGGGTCAACTCCTGGAATACGGTCCAGGCGCCCAGCGCGTGCGCGTCCGGCGGGCCGCGCAGGCGCACGGGCCGGCCGCCGATGCGGATGGCGCCGGCATCGGGGCGCACCCGGCCGCCGAGCGCCTTGATCAGCGTGCTCTTGCCCGCACCGTTCTCCCCCACCAGGGCGTGGACCTCGCCAGGCCGGGCGGCGAGCGAGGCGCCTTGCAGCGCCCGCACCCCGCCGAAGGTCTTGGTCAGGCCCTCCGCCTCGACCGCCGGCACCGTCACTGATGCGGTCATGGGTGCGTCATGAGGCGCGGACTCTTGAGGCGTGGCGTCATGCCGACGGCAGGTTGACGTCCAGCCGTCCGGAGCAGGATGTGCCGTTCAACGCGGCCTCAACGCACAGCTTCAGGATTGGAGTCTCCCCGCCGTCGGTGAAGTCGGCGAAGAAGGAGTCGGGCTGGTCGGCGAAGGCGGTCTCGCCCAGCTTCACCTGGTCGCTGGTCAGCCGCGCCAGCGGCACGACCAGGTCCTGCTTGGGATAGGCTCCTTGCAGGATGCGCCGGGCCAGTTCCAGTGAGATGACCGACAGGTATGGCGGCTGACCGATGGAAAGCCCGTCCACCTTCTGCCCGTCATAGCCCACCATGAAGCGGCGGAACCCGTTCTCGCCCTCGCCGGCCACGGGGGGCAGCTTGCGGCCGGCCTTGATGAACGCCTTGATGATGCCGTCCGTGCCGCCCTGGCACCAAACGCCGTCCACCTGCGGCAGGGAGGGCAGGATGGCGGCCGCGTTGCGCTCGGCGGTGGAGGAGTCCCACATGCCGGTGAAGCGGTTCACCACATGGATGCCCGGCGCCTTGGCGAACACCTCGTCGGCGCCGCGGTTGCGCTCCTGGTCCACCTCCGTGCCGGCCACGCCCGTCACCATGATGACGTTGCCCTGGCCGTTCAGCTTGCCCACCAGGAACTCCGCCCAGGCCCGGCCCATTTCATACTGGCTGGTGTTCACCTTCAGGCAACGCTGCGTCGTCACGGTGTTGTCGAAGGCGATCATCAGGATGCCGCGCGCTGCGCCCTGATTGATGATGCCGTTCAGCCCCGTCGGCGATGCGGCGTCGATGATGATGGCGTCGGGCTTTTGGGCGATGAGGTTGGAAAGCTGCTGCGACTGCTTGCTGACGTCGTTGTCGGCGTTGAAGACGCTGCCCTCGATCTCGGACTTGAACGGCTCCATTCCCAGGGCGGCCTTGAAGACGTTCTCCATCTCCAGGCGCCACTTGTTGCCGATGAAGGAGTTGGACAGGGCAACCTTGAACCGCTTGCCCTGTGCCCGGCTGGGGCGGCCCAGTGCGGCAACGGCCGCGGTGGCAGCCACGGCTCCGAGCCCGCGCCGTGTGAACCGGTGGTCGAACGCCTGCATCCCTTCCTCCCTTGTCCGGCCGTTCCGGCCTGGTTCGAGCGGCGCGCCGGACGATGCCGGGGCGTGCCGCTGCCATCTTGAGCGTGCGCCAAGCCTTGCTGGCCGCGCAAGCCCCCGTTCGAACTGATTTTGAGCATTCACAGAACCAAGCGGCACGGCATGGATGTGCAGCCTCGGCCTGACGGTAAGATGCGGGGACGCAGCGAGGTCGTCGGTGTCGTTCCCAACGGGGCCGCCGCCGGCAGGCTCGCCGGCGCCGCTTTGCTGGGAACAGCGCGTTAAACGCGCCCATTGGCAACAGCGGACCCAAGTCCCCTAGGTAAAGCCCGGCTGCAGCATGAGGGGACCGTTCGCGAGCACGGCGGTCGGACGCCGGTTCGATTGACCTTGCGGGCGTGTTCCGCGTGCTCGTCAAGGCCGGCTATAACGGGCCGATTACCTTCGGGTCTTCTCGTCGCAGGTTGTGGGCCAGCCGCTCGAAGGCATGCTCGGCATTTGGCGCAACCTTTGGGAGGACGAACGCGACTTGGCCCCCTATGCCAAGATATATGCGGAGGCATAATTCAAGGCTGCACGCGAAGCGCGCAAACAGCCCTCTCGTGTGAGCGAAGTCCAAGCCGATCTGAAGCTTATTAGATTTAAGAACAACCTACTACACGCTCTTGTTCAACATGGCAATCAGGTTGGCATGTTGGCAGCGCGGCACGGGTGGCGACATGCTGCAGGTGCGTCCCGGCCAGCATGCTGTCACCGGGCCTGCCCCGTCGCGGGTAACCCACGGCGTTCTCATGCTCCCGCCCCGCGCCGGCGACCACCACGGCGTTGCGGCCCTGCACCTTGCCCGCGTAAAGCGCCGCATCGGCGAGCGCGATCAGGGCGTGGGTGCTCTGCGCATCGCGGGACGGCATTGCGGTAGCTACACCGGCGCTCAAGGTAACCATGCCGCCGACGGTGGGGGCGTGCGGCAGCGCAAGCCCGTGCACAGCCATCCGGACCCCTTCGGCAATCGCTTTCGCGGTGGCGGCGTCCGAGCCGGGCAGCAGGATCGCGAACTCCTCCCCGCCGATCCGGGCGGCCAGGTCGCCGGCGCGGCGCGTGAAGGCGTGGATGGCCCGAGCCGTGGTCCGCAAACACTCGTCGCCGCCCAGGTGGCCAAAATGGTCGTTATAGGCCTTGAAGTGGTCGAGATCGATGACGACCAGCGACACCGGCTGCCCGCTCCGCGCCGCACGCTTGAACTCGCGCTCGATCTGCTCATCGAAACGCCGGCGATTGGCGAGACCGGTGAGGCCGTCCTGCATCGCCTGCGCGCTCAGCATCCGCTTGGATTTCAGCTCGCGGCGCCCAAACACGATCAGGACAGCCGTCATGCACATCAGGATGGACAGTTGTGAGAGCAGTTCCTGACGCCAGCTGCGCTGCACGTCCCATCCGGATTGTGACACCAGCACGGTCAGCGGAAAGCGATCCAGATGCTGATAGGAGCCCAGCCGCCGCACGCCGTCGATTCCGGATACGTTGGCAAATGGCGAGGGGCCGGGTTGCCTGGTCAAGAGCTGTTGCAGATCCGCTCCGGCCGGCGACGCCCCGTCGCCGGGTAGGGGCGGGCTGCGGGCCAGGATGGTCCCGTCCTCGGACAGCAACGCGATCACCCCTCCGGATCGAGCCTGCATCTGGTCGAACAGGCGCTGGAACGCCTGCATCGAGACGCTCGTGACGACAACGCCGGCAAAGCTGCCGTCAGGTTCGTTCAAGCGTCGCGTGACGGTCACATTGTAGGAACCGTCGATCTTGCTCTTGATGCGCGCGCCAATGAATGGCCCGCGATCGGGATGACTGGCGTGGAACTTGAAGTAGCCGCGCTCACTGTAGTCCAGCCCGATTGGATTGGGCACGAGCGACTTGACGATCGCGATTCCGTTCCGGTCGGTAATGCCCATTTCGTGGATCGCCGGCAGGGCGGCCGCAAGCGATGTCATCAAACGGTATAGCCGATTGCGTGCGTCCGGGCCGACCCCTTCGGCCTCGACACGCTCGACCAGGCTTGCGACGATCGTGTCGGCGGTCTGCATGGTCGTGTCCGCCTGCTCGGCGACCAGGCGGGTGGCCGTTGCGGTGGTGACCTGGCTCTGCTCGATGTTGTTCTCGTAGACGCGCCACAGGTCGCGCGCCGCGGTAGCCAGCAACACCAGGCAGATGCATACGACCAAGCCGAGCGTGCCGCCGAACTGGATCGGTCGGCGGAGTGGCCACGGCGTCTCGCGGCAAGGCGATGACGACAAGCTCATTGCAGGAAATTCCTATTCTGACGGATGCGTTCCGCCAGCGGCCTATTCAAGCTGCTGGTTATGCCGTACCGAACCGTTGATGCCGCGTTCAGAGCCGTTATATTTTATTGCGCAGGCAGGTATATTTTTCGTTAACCCCCCAAAGCGCGGCGTCGGATCTGATCCATTTGGGCCGTGAGCCGGCGTGGTGCGGAGATCAAGGGCGCGGGCACGCCGCCTCTACTGTCCGAGGTTCTGCGACGCGGGGGCAGCTTGGGCGGCCAAGCACAGGCATGCGGTTCAGGACGCCGTAAGCCTGGCCGCTGGCCGGCTTGCGCGATGGGGGCGAGCTGATAAGGCGGACGGGATGACAAAGCCTGGCTGCCCAGCTACGCCGGCTGTCGTTACCGGGATGCTATCGTTCTCCGGCTGAGGTCATCAGCCCCGCCGTCTGGCTCTACTTCCGCGTCTTGCACGGTTGAGCCGCGGCGTGGATCAACGGGCGGCAGCGGGCGCTCAGGTCCGGCGCGTCGGCCGAGCAGATCGCACAGGGCTTCGTCGACCCCGGCGAGTTCCAGCAGGCGGCTGCCGGAGGTTCTGCCGGGTGCAGGAAACCGTCCTGGCGAACCGCCCTCGCAACGTGACGACAATGGAGCCAGCGATGCCACCTGCGGCATCCCCTATCTATGCCACGGCTCGATAGCCGGCCCCGATCCACGATATCAGGCCAGCATCCTGGTTCGCAGAAAGGCCTTTCTACGGTCTTCCGTCCTGAGTCGTGAGCGCGACGCGCATCCCATTCGCCAGGTAGCGTACCCCGGAGTCGTAGAAGTTGCGTCCTGACACAGTAACGTCGGGAGGCGGGTTCTTCCATGATCCCCCGCGCAGCACGTGCCGCGGGCAGTTTGGCGTCCGCCATGCAGACCCGTCTGACGGGGCGCCCTGGTAAGTGGAGTGCCAGCAGTCATCCACCCACTGCGCGACGCCGCCTTGCATGCCAAACAGGCCCCAGGCGTTTGCAGAAAACGCCGACACATTGGCCGGGGCGCGCGGGTTGTGCGGACCACCGCAGCCCTCGCAGTCGGCCTGCCCAGTTCCGACCTGATCTCCCCAGCTATAGCGCGTGGTGGAACCGGCGCGCGCAGCGTATTCCCATTCCGCTTCGCTCGGCAGCCGGTAAGGCTTGCCGGTAGTCTGGCGCAGCCATTGAACGTATTGGGCGGCATCGTCCCAGCTCAGGTTGGTCATCGGCCTGTGCTCCGGGTCCGTTTCTGCCTGCGCCGGCTTGTAGGCGCATCCTCCGGCGGCTGCGCACGCGCCCCATTCCGCGGCCGTCACGACGAACTTTCCAAGGGCGAAGGCAGGCATCGCAACACGGCGTATCGGACGCTCGCTCGCATCCAAGTTCGACCCCATCGCGAAGCTGCCACCCGGGATCGGCACCATGATGGGGATGGCTGGGGCTGGAACCCGTGCAGCGGCAGCCGGTGGGACGGGGGCTGGCGGGGCCGGGGCTGGCGGGACGGGGGCTGACGGCGGCGGCGCTGTGGGAGCCGGAGCGTTCGCAGCAGCCTGGGTGGCCGGAGGGGATACCTGCGGGGCCGGCGCGCGGCTCCCGATCTGGCGCAGGTGGTCGCCATACACGAAGCCGGTGTTTCCGTCGGCAAGGAGTACGCGGACCCAGTTCGTGCCATCGACCAGGCCGGTGACCAGCGTGCGCTGCCCGCCCTCGACGACGCCGACATATCCCGATTCTGCGCTCGGGCCAGTATGGACGATCACCGTTTCCAGGACATAATAGCGGTCCTCGACCTTGGTGATCGGTTGAGCCTGCTGCATGCATACGGTCTCGACGGCATGGGCACCTTGGCGGCGGGCTGCGGCCGCGTCGCCCAGCGGCTTGCCGCGTGCGGCCAGCGCGGCGGCGCAGTCGTTTTCGCTGGCATACGACACGCCGGCCTCCACGGGGACCATGTCGCAACTTGCTCCGGTGCAGAGCAGCACCGCAATGACAAAGCCAGGCATCAGGCTGCTTCCCCTCGCCTCGCCTTGCGCCCGAACCCAGCGCGATCTTGCGGCAGCCGCTGCATCACTGGGCCGCCGCCGTCCGCGCCGCCGGGCCAGGCCTGACCAGGATGGTGATCTTGGGAGAATAAATCGGTGGATCATGCGGCACATGGGCCGCATCGCCCATCAGGAGCTGCAGGGTGTGCTTGCCCGGCGGCAGCTCCAGCATGGTCTCAGTCTGGCCGGCGCCGAAATGCAGGTGGTTGCGGTCGTTCGGGATCGGCACCGTCATGTCCTCCGGCAGGGGCACATCAATCAAGAGGTGATGGTGGCCGGTGTTCGCGACCTTCACGCCCGCAGGCGCCACGCCGATGTTGCGGGCGCCGAACCACACCTTGAAGCGTGTCGAGTGCACCACGGTCCCGTCCTGCGGCCACCCAATGTAATTGTAGGCGCCTGCAGGCGCGGGCGTCCGGATCGCGGCAGCCGCCATGCCCATGTCATGCGCATCGGCAGCGGTGGGAGCCGTCTGCTCAGGTGTTGCTTGAGCGGGCATTGTTTGAGCGGGCGTCGTTTGAGCCGGGGTTGTTTGAGCGGGCGTTGTTTGAGCGGGGGCCTGCGCGAGCGCCGGACCAGCCACCAGGCAGGCAAGCGGGACTGCCGCCCGCAACAGCCGCTTCTTGGTCAAGGTCATGGCGTGGGTGCTCCGCTTGCTACTGTACGACTGTGATCGTGATCTTCTTGGAGAAGAGCGGCGGATTATTGGGCATGTGCTGGGCGTCCCCGACCAGCATCTGCAAGGTGTGCTTGCCCGGCGGCAGGTCCAACTGCACCTCGGTCTGCCCCGTTCCGAAATGCAGGTGGTTGCGGTCGTTCGGGATCGGCGTTGTCATATCGTCAGGCAGGGGCGTGTCCACCAGCAGGTGGTGGTGGCCGGTGTTCGCTATCTCCACGCCAGCAGGCGCCACGCCGGCACCGCTCAAACCCATGCGGACCCAGAACTTGCCGCCGCTGATGACCTGGCCGTCGCCGGGCCATATGAAGTATGCCCTGGCGTCTGCAGGCATCGGCTTGGGCTCGGCAACGGCAAGACCGGTCAGCAATACCAGCCCGCATGCAGCCCAGACCAGCGTTCGAAGTGCCATCGCAACATCCCCTGGGCTTGATGTTTCGAGAGTGTAGCAAAGCTGCACCGCATATCAACGATGAATGATTCCGCGGCAACCGTTGCGTGGTCGAAAGTTTGACCTGCTTCACTTCGAGGGAGCGATAAGATAACGTAACTATTGCAAGGCCTGCAGGGCCTTTGCCGCACGCCTTGCTCCCGCACCCGCGACGGCCGGCTACGGAGGAGCAGCATGGAAGGCGCCACCCTCGGCAAGTATGAGATACGCTCGACCATCGGGCGTGGCGCCATTGGCACGGTCTATGAAGGCTGGGACCCGATCCTTCCGCGCAAGGTGGCGAAGTGTCCTGCCGAAAGGTTCGCCTCGGCTGCGGCGATGATGGAGGCGCTGCGCCGACTCCAAGACAGTGACGCCGCCGGAGACGGGACGGTGGTGCTGGTGAGGGCCGCCGTCCGAATTGTCGTCAGCAGACCTGGCGCTGGACCCGGAGGTGCTGTCCACCCTGCAGCGCCGGCTGGCGCATCACATGGGGCCGATTGCCTTCCGCCTGGTCAGCAGCGCCGCAAGGACGGCGGTGACGATGGACGCGCTGTGCGACACCCTGGCTCGCAACATCGCCTCGGCGGCGGAGCGGGAGGAGTTCCGGACGGCGGCGCTGCGGGACTGCGGGCAGGCGGGGCGCCGTACCGGGCTGGCTACTGCCGGACTGGCTACTGCCGGGCTGGGCGGGTCCTTGACGGCACGCCGGGCCGCAGCCGTCGGTCGTCCCGCCCGACGTGATCCTGCACGCCCAGACCGAGTTGACCCGGCACATCGGCCCGATCGCCCGTGTGCTGGCGATGCGCGCGCTGGCACGGTCGGCCTTGCCCAGCGAGTTTTGGACCCAGCTTGCCCAGTACATCGAACGCCCATCCGACCGGGCGGCGTTCTTGGCGCACCAGACGGGCTAGCCGGGCAGCCGGGCCGGGCCGTAATCTGTAACGCTACATGCCCAGCAGCCGACGCATCCGGCGTGCGATCACCTCGGACAGCAGCAGCCCGGCGATGGCCAGGGTGAACGAGACCAGGGACAGCTTGGCCGCTGTCGCCTCGCCGCCGGGCGCCTGCGTCGCGGCGTAGATCGCCAGCGGCAGGGTTTGGGTCTGCCCGGGGATGCTGCTGGCGAAGGTGATGACGGCGCCGAACTCGCCCAAGCCGGCGGCAAACGCGACCACCGCGCCCGCCAGGATGCCCGGCGCCATCAGCGGCAGGGTCACGGTCACGAACCGGTCCACCGGCCCTGCACCCAAGGTCCGCGCCGCCGCCTCCAGTCCAGGGTCAACGCCCTCCAGCGACAGGCGGATCGCGCGCACCATGAGCGGGAACGCCATCACCCCTGTCGCCAACGCCGCGCCGGCGGTGGTGAACACCAGGCGCACGCCGAACCAGTGCTGCAGCCAGGCGCCCACCGGCCCGCGCACGCCGAACAGCAGCAGCAGCCCCCAGCCGACGACGACCGGCGGCAGCACCAGCGGCAGGTGGACCACGGCGTCCAGCAGTGCCCGGCCCGGGAACCGTCCCCGCGCGATGGCGAGCGCCGCCAGTATCGCAAGCGGCAGCCCGAACAGCACGCTGCGCCCGGCCACCACGAGGCTAAGCCGGACGGCCTGCCACTCGTCAGGCGTCAGCCAATCGAGGAGGGTCAACAATCCCGCGTCATCGGCGGATGGAGCATCCCAGCTTGCAGCGGGCCGGCGGCGCCTCCGGCCGGGTCAGGAAGGCGAGCAGCGCCCGCGGCTCGTTGGCGGAGGCGACGATGCCGGTGGGAACCACGTGTTCGACCTGCCAGGCGAGGACGGACGACGCGGCGAAGGCGAAACGCGGCGCCGCGTGGCTGTGGATGGCCCCCGGTTCCCACATGCTGTCCGTCAGGCTGGAGGCGGCCATCGCCGTTACCTCCTGCGCACGGGCCACGAACGGCGACCCGGCGAAGGCCCAGGCAAACAGCAGGAAGCGGCGGCGCATTGCGGACCTCGAAGCCGTTATATCCGACGACACCTATCGGCGTTGGGCCTCAACGGCAACAAGCGGCAGGGCCGCGCGAGCCTGCTCAGTAGGTGCGGGCTTGCAGGATGCCGCTCCGGGCTGCTTTACCCCAGGCAGTGATCGACAAGCTCGCCTACCTCATCGCGGTGGCGCGCGACCGCAGCTTCCGGCGGGCGGCCGAGGCGTGCGGCGTGGCGCAACCGACGCTGTCCGCCGGCATCAAGCAATTAGAAGACGAGCTGGGCGTCATGCTGGTCCGCCGCAGTTCCCGCTATCACGGGCTGACGCCGGAAGGCGAGCGGGTGCTGGACTGGGCCAGGCGCCTGGTCGGCGACGCCGCCGCCATGCGGCAGGAGCTGCAGGCCATGCGAACCGGCCTGTCCGGGCACCTGCGGATCGCGGTGATCCCCACGGCGCTGGCGATGGTCCCGCACCTGACGGGCCCGTGCCTGGCCCGGCATCCGGCGTTGCAGTTCACCATCCTGTCCTGCACGTCCGACGCCGTGCTGCGCATGCTGGACGACCTGGAGGTGGACGCCGGCATCACCTACCTCGACAATGAAGGCTTGGGCCGGGTGCAGGCCATCCCGCTCTACACCGAGCGCTACCGCTTCGTGACCTCGGCGAATAGCGCACTGGGCGGCCGTGACAGCGTGACATGGGCCGAACTCAGCCGGGTGCGCCTGTGCCTGCTGACGCCGGACATGCAGAACCGGCGCATCATGGATCAACTGATGCGCAGTGCCGGGGTGGAGCCGCGTGCGACGCTGGAAAGCAACTCGCAGGTCACCCTGCTGGCGCATGTGCTGACGGGACAGTGGGCCACGATCCTGCCCGAGCGGGTCGCGGACACGCTGGCGCTGACGCCCCGGCTGCGCCGCATCCCGATTACCGAGCCGGATGCAACCCATGAGGTCGGCCTGATCCTGCCGCACCGGGAGCCGCTGCCATTGCTTGCCGCCGCGCTGATGATGGAGGCACGCCTGCTGAGCCGGAAAATCTGATAGGTTTTCGCTATCGCGACACTCAAACGGAGGCTTGATGGCGACGGAGTACATTCAGATATAGCTGGGCCATGAAGGAAATGCGGGACGGGGGCGGCGAGGCATCATGACTGCGTTGGTCGGCCAAATACCATCAACCGTTGAACGCTGGGATGCCGCCCTGGCTGCCGATATCATTGCCGCCCATGCCGGCATGGAAGGCGCTGCCCTGCCCATCCTCCATGCGTTGCAGGATGAGTTCGGCTGCGTGCCGAAGCAGAGCGAGCCGATGATCGCCGATGCGCTGAACCTGTCGCGCGCCGAGGTTCATGGCGTGATCTCCTTCTACCACGACTTCCGTCGGGCTCCGCCAGGTCGCCATGTGCTGAAGCTATGCCGGGCGGAGTCGTGCCAATCCAACGGTGGCGTCGATATGGCGGACCGGCTGCTGGCGCGGCTTGGCCTTGACTGGGGCGGCACCACGGCGGACCGCAGCTTGACGGTCGAGGCGGTCTACTGCCTGGGCCTGTGCGCCTGCAGCCCGGCGGCGCTGCTCGATGGCGAGCCGGTGGCCCGGCTGGATGACGCCAAGCTCGAAACCATGGCCGCGGAGGCACGCCGCCTATGACCCGCATCTTCCTGCCGCAGGACATGGCCGCCTTGGCGCTCGGCGCCGACGCGGTGCTGCGCGCCTTGCGGGCCGAGGCTGCCGCGCGTGGCTGCGACCTGGATGTGGTGCGGACCGGCACACGCGGCGCGGTCTGGCTGGAGCCGCTGCTGGAGGTGGAGACGCCGGAGGGCCGCATTGCCTACGGCCCCGTGCAGGCAGCCGACGTGCCGGGCCTGCTGGACGCCGGCCTGCTGGAGGGTGGCGCGCACCCGCTGCGGATCGGCCGGCCGGAGGAGCATCCCTGGTTCGCCGGGCAGACCCGGCTGACCTTCGCCCGCTGCGGCGTGGTTGATCCCGTGTCGGTCGAGGACTACCGCGCCCACGGCGGTTATGCCGGGCTGGAACGCGCGCTGGCGATGGGCGCCGAGGCGACGGTGGACGAGGTGAAGCTGTCCGGCCTGCGCGGGCGCGGCGGCGCCGGGTTCCCGACGGGGATCAAGTGGAACACGGTCCGGCTGGCGCCCGCCGACCGCAAGTACGTCGCCTGCAACGCCGACGAGGGCGACAGCGGCACCTTCGCCGACCGGATGCTGATGGAGGGCGACCCGTTCTCGTTGATCGAGGGCATGACGATCGCCGCCGTCGCGGTCGGCGCCACCAAGGGCTACATCTACACGCGGTCCGAGTATCCCCATGCCATACGTATCCTGAACGCGGCGGTGCTGGCTGCGCGCCGGGCCGGGCTGCTGGGGGCGGACATCATGGGGTCCGGCCAGGCGTTCGACATCGAGGTGCGGATGGGCGCCGGCGCCTACATCTGCGGCGAGGAGACCTCCATGCTGGACAGCTTGGAGGGCAAGCGCGGCATGGTCCGCGCCAAGCCGCCGCTGCCGGCCATCGAGGGGCTGTTCGGGCGTCCGACCGTGGTCAACAACGTGATGTCGCTGGCCAGCGTGCCCTGGATCATGGCTAACGGCGGTCCGGCTTACGCCGCGCTCGGCACGGGTCGGTCGCTCGGGACCCTGCCGGTGCAGTTGGCCGGTAACGTGGCGCGTGGCGGCTTGATCGAATTGCCGTTCGGCGTGACGCTCCGCAGCCTGATCGAGGACTGGGGCGGCGGCACCCGCAGCGGCCGCCCGTTCCGCGCGGTGCAGGTCGGCGGCCCGCTGGGCGCCTACTTCCCCGAGGCGCTGCTGGACACGCCGATGGACTACGAGGCGTTCACCAAGGCGGGCGGCCTGGTTGGGCATGGCGGCGTCGTGGTGTTCGACGACACCGTGGATTTGGCCCGGCAGGCCCGCTTTGCCTTCAGCTTCTGCGCCGCGGAAAGCTGCGGCAAATGTACCCCCTGCCGCATCGGCGCCGTCCGCGGCGTCGAGGTGGTAGACCGCATCATCGCCGGGATCGAGCCGGCCAAGAACTTCGCCCTGCTGGATGACCTGTGCGAGTTGATGACCGATGCTTCGCTGTGCGCCATGGGCGGGCTGACGCCCGTGCCGGTCAACAGTGCGCTGACCCATTTTCCCGAGGATTTCCACCGCGCCCTGCCAGTGGCTGCGGAATAAGGAGGACAGCCATGGCCCTGATCCGCGAGCTGGACACCGGCACCCCCATCCGGGTGGCTGACGCGACCGTGACGCTGACCATTGATGGGCAGGACGTGACTGTGCCCAAGGGAACCAGCGTGATGGCCGCCGCCGCGGCCATCGGCACCCAGGTGCCGAAGCTGTGCGCGACGGACAGCCTGGAGCCGTTCGGGTCATGCCGGCTGTGCCTGGTGCAGATCGAGGGACGGCGCGGCTACCCGGCGTCCTGCACGACGCCGGCCGAGGAGGGTATGGTCGTGCACACCGAGAACGGCGCCATCGCCAAGCGCCGCCGGGGCGTGATGGAGCTGTATATCAGCGACCACCCGCTGACCTGCCTGACCTGTTCGGCCAATGGTGACTGCGAGCTGCAGGACATGGCCGGCAAGGTCGGCCTGCGCGACGTGCGCTATGGCTACGAGGGCGAGAACCACCTGGACGCGCCGACCGACGCCAGCAACCCGTACTTCACGTTCGAGGCCAGCAAGTGCATTGCCTGCTCCCGCTGCGTGCGGGCGTGCGAGGATATCCAGGGCACCTTCGCGCTGACGATGGAGGGGCGCGGCTTCGGGTCCAAGATCTCGGCTGGGGGTACCGACTTCATGGGGTCGGAGTGCGTGTCCTGCGGCGCCTGCGTGCAGGCCTGCCCGACGGCGACGCTGAATGAGAAGTCGGTCATCGCGCTTGGCACCCCGGAGCATTCGGTGGTCACGACCTGCGCCTATTGCGGCGTCGGCTGCTCGTTCAAGGCGGAGATGAAGGGGGAGACCGTCGTGCGTATGGTCCCCTACAAGGATGGCAAGGCGAATGCCGGGCACTCCTGCGTCAAGGGACGCTTTGCCTTCGGCTATGCCACCCACAAGGACCGCAAGACCAAGCCGATGATCCGCGCGGCGATCACCGACCCGTGGCAGGAAGTGTCGTGGGAGGTGGCCATCGCCCACGCCGCCAGCGAGTTCAAGCGCATCCAGGCCAAGCACGGGCGGGACAGCGTCGGCGGCATCACTTCGTCCCGCTGCACCAACGAGGAGACGTTCCTCGTGCAGAAGCTGATCCGCGGCGCGTTCGGCAACAACAACGTGGACACCTGCGCCCGCGTCTGCCACTCGCCGACCGGGTATGGCCTCAGCACCACGCTGGGGACCTCGGCGGGGACGCAGGACTTTGCCTCTGTCGAGCATTCCGACGTGATTCTGGTAATCGGTGCCAACCCGACCGATGGGCACCCGGTGTTCGCGTCGCGCATGAAGAAGCGGCTGCGCGACGGTGCCAAGCTGATCGTTGCCGACCCTCGGCGCATTGATCTCGTGCGCTCCCCGCACATCGAGGCGCAGCACCACTTGCCGCTGCTGCCGGGCACCAACGTCGCCCTGCTCAACGCGCTGGCCCATGTCGTCGTTACCGAGGGCTTGATTGCCGAGGACTACGTGCGGGAGCGGTGCGACTTGCAGGAGTTCGAAAGCTGGGCGCGCTTTATCGCGCAGGAGCATAACTCGCCTGAGGCCAGCGAGAGCCTGACCGGCGTGCCTGCCGCCGAGGTGCGTGCCGCGGCGCGGCTGTTCGCCACCGGGGGAGCGGCGGCCATCTACTACGGCCTGGGCGTCACCGAGCACAGCCAAGGCACCACGGCCGTGATGGCGATGGCAAACCTGGCGATGGCGACCGGCAATATCGGCAAGCTGGGCGCCGGGGTGAACCCGCTGCGCGGCCAGAATAATGTGCAGGGCGCCTGCGACATGGGCAGCTTTCCGCACGAGCTGACCGGCTACCGGCACGTTTCCGACGATGCGACGCGGGAGATGTTCGAGGCGACCTGGGGCGTGGCGCTGTCCGCCGACCCGGGCCGGCGCATCCCGAACATGCTGGACGATGCGGTGGAGGGCAGCTTCAAGGCGCTGTATATCCAGGGCGAGGATATCGCGCAGTCCGACCCTGATACCCAGCATGTGACCGCCGGGCTGCGGGCGATGGAGTGCGTCGTCGTGCAGGACATCTTCCTGAACGAGACGGCCAAGTATGCCCACGTCTTCCTGCCGGGATCGTCGTTCCTGGAGAAGGACGGAACCTTCACCAACGCCGAGCGGCGGATCAACCGGGTGCGCAAGGTGATGTCCCCCTTGGGCGGGCTGGCGGATTGGGAGGCGACGATGGCGCTGTCCAACGCGCTGGGCTTCCCGATGAGCTACGGCCATCCCGGCGAGATCATGGACGAGATCGCGCGGCTGACCCCGAGCTTCGCCGGGGTGTCGTATGCCAAGCTGGACGCGATGGGGTCGCTGCAGTGGCCGTGCAACGAGGCGGCGCCGCTGGGCACGCCGATGATGCACGTGGATCGCTTCGTCCGCGGCAAGGGCCGGTTCATGCTGACCGAGTTCGTGCCGACGCAGGAGCGCACCGGCGCCCTGTTCCCGCTGATCCTGACCACCGGGCGCATTCTGAGCCAATACAACGTCGGGGCGCAGACCCGCCGCACCGAAAACAGCCGTTGGCATGAGGAGGATGTGCTGGAGATCCACCCCTTCGACGCCGAGAACCGCGGGATCAACGACGGGGACCTGGTTGGGCTGGAGAGCCGGTCTGGCGACATCGCGTTGCGCGCCCGCATCAGCGAGCGGATGCAGCCTGGCGTGGTTTACACGACCTTCCACCATGCCAAGACCGGCGCCAACGTCATCACGACCGAGTTCTCTGATTGGGCGACCAACTGCCCGGAATACAAGGTGACGGCCGTGCAGGTGCGCCGGACCAACCGGCCTTCCGATTGGCAGGCGCGGTTCTTCGAGGAGGATGTGTCGTTGACCCGGATTGCCCCGGTGCTCGGCGATGCGGATTAGCGGTGCGGAAGGAGGCAGGGCGCCATGAAGGTTGAAACGATGGCCCGCATGGCCAACGAGATTGCAAGTTTCTTCCGGCCTTATCCGGAAGAGGAAGCCTATGCCGGCATCAGGGACCATCTGGTGGCGTTCTGGACGCCGGGCATGCGCTCGGCGTTTCGGGAGCACGCCAGGGCGGGAGGTCACGGTCTCGACCCGCTCGTGGCGGAGGCGATGCGGACGTGGCCTGCGGTAGAAAGCCCAGTTGTCCGGGCGACGTCCCTTGCGGAAGCTAGCGGCCAGGGAGCGAGCGACGCAGGGTGAGGCTGGAGCAGGCTGACGGGGTCTGAAGGAGTTCGGCTGCTTTAATGTCGGCATTTGGACAATTGGTTGCCGAATCCCAGTCTGCGGGTGGCGGCTGCATATACCCGGCCTGGTCCGCGGTCATGAATGGCTTCGCTCCGCCCATCGGCAGTGCCGCCGGCCTGCCAGCGGCAGCTAACATGGGCATCCATCGCCCCTACTGATGATTTGCATCTGACGTTATTGTTGGACTAGCGGAACGGGACGGCGCACCTGAAGGACCTCATGAGACGAGGCTTCCATGTCCGTTCCTGTCGCTGCGCCATCCCCTGCCCTGTTCCGCCCGGTGCCGTCCGTCCAGGGTGCAGTCGGCAGGCTTGGCCGCCTGCTGCCCGGCCTGGGACTATGCCTGGCCGTGACGGGCGCCGCGGTGGGATTGGAGCATGCGGAGGCAGCGTTGTTCGGCGCCACCTGGCTGGAGGCGCTGGTGCTGGCGATCCTGGTCGGCACCGCCGTACGCACGGCCTGGACGCCGGGGCGGCGATGGTTCGCAGGCATTGATTTCAGCGCCAAAATGCTGCTGGAAGTCGCGGTACTGCTGCTCGGCGCCTCGATCAGCGCCGGGATGATCGTGGCGGCTGGGCCGCTGCTGATCGCAGGGATTGCGGCGGTCGTGGTGCTCGCCATCGTTGGCAGCTACGGCATCGGCCGGCTGCTCGGGCTGCCGCACCGGATGGCGACGCTGGTCGCCTGCGGCAACTCCATCTGCGGCAACTCGGCCATCGCGGCGGTGGCGCCCATCATCGGCGCCGACGGCGAGGACGTGGCCGCCTCCATCGCTTTCACGGCGGTGCTGGGCGTGCTGGTGGTGCTTGGCCTGCCGCTGCTGCCGGCGCTGATGCACCTGACCCACCTGCAATACGGTGTGCTGGCGGGGCTGACGGTCTATGCGGTGCCGCAGGTGCTGGCCGCGACGGCGCCCATCGGCACGGTCGCGGTCCATATGGGGACGCTGGTCAAGCTGGTTCGGGTGCTGATGCTCGGCCCCGTCGTGCTCGGCCTGTCGCTGCTGACCCGGCGCCTGCGCGACGAGGCGGACGAGGCCGCGCCGCACGTCACCGCGGGCGACCGCCCGGCGCCGGGCAAGCTGCCGCTGCATAAGCTGGTGCCGTGGTTCATCGTCGGCTTCCTGGTGCTGGCCGGGTTGCGGTCGGCGGATGTGGTGCCGCACGTGGCGCTCGGCCCCATGGCGGCGGCGGCCAACCTGCTGACGGTGGTGTCAATGGCCGCGCTCGGTCTCGGCACCGACCTGCGGGTGGTGGCCCGGGCCGGGGTGCGGGTGATCGCCGCGGTCACGCTCAGCCTGCTGGCGCTGGGCGCGATCAGCGTGGGGCTGATCCGTCTGCTGGGCATCGCGTGACACCGACCCTGTGTCCCTGGTCTCAACGCTGGACCAGGGCCGGGAATAGAGCAGACTGCGGTCATACCAACGGCCCTCTGCTTTGACCGTATCTGCGCTCACACAGAACCTTGGAACGTGCCAGCAAGAACGGTCGAAACGGAAGGCCGTTGGTATCAGGCCTGGACGCGCAGCGACCGCATCTGAACCTGCAAGTTCCTGTTCGCAAACAAAAGACTGGATCGGTTTACATCCAGCCTGGAAGCAAACCGATCCAGTGCATCAACGTGCCGTCAGGGCTACGGCGCCACCTTCAGGCTGGCCAGGTAGGTGACGATCGCGCCCACGTCCTCCTCGGCCAACGGCGCCTTGTAGGTGTGGAGCATCTTGTTGACCTCGCCCGTCCACTCGGCCCGGGTCAGCGCCGGCTGGTTCAGGATCATGCCCGGCGAGTGGCAGGACTGGCAGTTATTCGTGACCAGCTCGGCGCCGGGTCCGTCCGGGAAGGCCCGGCTGCTGGCGGGCAGGTCGAACCCGACCGAGCGGAGCTTGATCCCGCCTGCCTCCGCCACGGCCGGAGCCGCCCGTGGACCGACGGCTGCGGCATAGGCGGCGACCTGCTTGTTGACTGCCACCGAGTAGGCCGGCGTGACCGGCGTGTCGGCGGCCAGGCGCGCCTGCAGGGCGGCTGACCGCTCCACCGGAGTGCCGATGGCAAACAGGACCAATCCGCCAACGACGACGGTACCGTAGGCGACGGTGTTCAGGGTGATGGCCATGGCGGTGCTCCTCGGTCCGGTTCAGGCGACGGCCAGGTGGACGGTCTCGATGACGTTCCGCATGAAGCCGCCGCCGTTCCAGTTGGCCTCCATCGGCTGCGGCACCCGCCGCGTGTTGGTGCAGCGGACCATCGCCGTCAGCGTGCCGGATGCGGGGGCGTTCACCTGCGCCGTCCATTGCCGGAAGCTGTAGGCGCCCTCGTTGCGGCCCAGCGCCGCCGGCTGCCAGGTTTGGCCACCGTCCACGGAGGTGTCCACCGCCGCCACCCCGCAATCCCCCCCGAACGCGATCCCGCGCAGCGGCACCGGCGCACCGGCCTTGACCGTGCTGGCCGGGGTCACATTGGTGAAGAAGGAGCGCGGCACCATCCGGTTGATCGGCTCGGTCGGGAAGCCGGTCTGCCCGGGCTTCACGTCGGCATGCGGCGTGGCGGGGATCAGGTAGGCGCTCTTCATCCAGAAGCTGTTGTCCGGCGCGTCCAGGACCTCGATGTCGCTCACCATCTTGACCCAGTAGGTCGAATACCAGCCGGGCACGACCAGGCGCAGCGGGAAGCCGTTCAGCAGCGGCAACTGCTCGCCGTTCATCTGGTAGGCCAGCATGACCTCGCCGTCCCTGGCATGGTCCAATGCGAGCGACTTCATGAAGTCCGGCGCGCCGTCCACCACCGGCTGGTCGAGGCCGTTGAAGCGGACCGCGACGGCGCCGGGCTTCACGCCGGCGCGGTCCAGCACGTCGCGCAGCCGGACGCCGGTCCACTTCGCATTGCCCATCGCGCCATTCTGCCACTGGCCGCCGGCGATGCGCGGCTGGAACAGCCCGCGGGAGTTGCCGGAGCACTGGTTGACGGCAGCCAGCTCGACGCGGGGCAGCGCCAGGATGTCGGCCATCGTCAGCGACTGCGCCTGGTTCACGTGGCCGCGGACCGCCACGCGGAAGCTGGCCAGGTCCACCTGCTCGGGGATCACGGCCCAGTGCCAGCGCACGAAGAAACGGTCGTTGGGGGTGAAGACGCCCCCGTTGGACACCGGGTCGAACACCTCGAACGGCGTTTCCAGCAGCGGCGGCCGGGTCCGCTGCAGGATCATCGAGGCTTTCTGCGGAAAGGCCGCGGTCAGCGCCCGCTCGTCCGGGCCGCCGTTCAGGCCGAGATGCACCGTGCCCTGCGCCCAGGCCGGGACCGCCAGGGCGGCGGTGCCCAGGGCGCCCAGACCCCGCAGCAGCCCGCGCCGGTTGACGGTGCTGCTCAACTGCCTCGTTCCGGCCATGCTGCGCTCCCCTGCTTCATCGTTACGAGTCGGCACTAGGCGCTCGGTGGGCCGACCTGTCCAACAGCGGCAGGAGGTGAAAGCAATCGGGAAACCTGATCGGTCAGGCCGAGGCGATGATCTCCAGCAGCGCGGCGGCCGCGCGGCTCCGGTGGCGCTCCGTGTGCCGCAGCACGTGGAAGTCCCGTTCCGGCAGCGCCAGCCCGACCTGGTGCAGCAGCCCGGCCTCGATGCTGGGCGCGGCGGCGGAGGCGGAGATCGCGGTGGCGCCTATGCCGGCCTCGACCGCGGCGCGGACGGACTCGTTCGACGGCAGTTCGAGCACCACGCGCAGTTTTGACGGCGGTACCCCGAAGCCCTCCAGCGCCGCCTCGAACACCGACCGCGTGCCGGACCCGGCCTCCCGCAGCACCCAGTCGCTCTCGGTCAGCCGGTCCGGCGTGACCGCGCCGCACTTGGCCCAAGGGTGTTCCAGTCCCACGACGACGACGAGCTGGTCACGCGCCACCACCCGGCTTTCAAGCGCGGGATCGTCCACGGCGCCCTCGACGAAGCCAAGCTCGGCCGAGCCGGCGTGGATCGCCGCCGCGACCTGCATGGTGTTGCCGACGGCCAGGCGGATATCCACGCCGGGATGCGCGCGCCGGAACGCCACCAGGTGCCGCGGCAGCCAGTAGCTTGCGATGGTCTGGCTGGCCTGCACGACCAGGGTGCCGCGCTTCAGGCCGCCCAGCTCCGACAGGACCATCTCGGCAGCCTCCGCCCGGGCCAGGACGGCCCTTGCTTCGGTCAGGAACAGGGTGCCGGCCTCGGTCAACTCGATGCCGCGGCCGACGCGGTGGAACAGCTTGGTGCCGTGGCGGCCCTCAAGCGCCGCGATGGAGGCGCTCGCGGCCGACTGCGCGATGTTGAGCGCCTCGGCCGCACGGGTGACGTGCTGGCGCTCGGCGACGGCGACGAAAACGCGGAGCTGCTCAAGGGTCATGCCGGGTAGCATGACGCTTTGCCGAACCCCACGCCACGATGGCGTCGGGCGATATGCGCGGAGAGACAGCGCCGTCACTGGGTTCAGGCGTGACTGACTGCCGACCCGGCGTGCTGCGGTACCGTGACAGCCAGAACGCGCAAACGACGTGATACCGCTTGGGACATTCCATACATCGGCCATTTGCGGCCGGAGCGCCGGCGCCGTCGCGCACCAGCCGGCACAGCCCCTACCCTGCCCGCGCGATCCCAGCCGTGGACGCCCATTGACCCACGTCCTCCTTGCGGATCGCCGCCGCCATCATGTCCGGGAACAGGTCGGGCGTGCACGCGAAGCTCGGCACGCCCAACGCCGCCAACTGCCCGGCAAGGTGCCGGTCGTATGACGGCGCGCCCTCGTCGCTCAGGGCTAGGAGCGTGATGAACTGCACCCCTGCGGACACCAGCCGGTGCGCCCGTGCCAGCAGCCCGGCGGCCACCCCACCCTCATACAAGTCGCTGACCAACACCAGGATCGTGTCGTCCGGACGCTCGATTAGGCCCTCGCAGTAGCCGATGGCCCGGTTGATGTCGGTGCCTCCACCCAGTTGCACGCTGAACAGCACGTCTACCGGGTCCGTCAACTGGTCCGTCAGGTCCACCACGGACGTGTCGAACACCACCAGCCGCGTTCGCACCGCCGGCAGCGACGCCAGCACCGCGCCGCAGATGCTGCTGTAAACCACCGAGTTCGCCATGCTGCCGCTTTGGTCGATGCACAGCACGACATCCCGCAGGTTCGGCCGGGCCGCCCGCCCGTGGCCGATGCGGGTTTCGGGGATGATGGTGCCTAGGTCCCTCTGGTAGTGGCGCAGGTTGGCGCGGATGGTCCGGTTCCAATCGATCTCGCTGTGGCGCGGGCGGCGGTTGCGGACTCCTCGTCTCAGGGCGCCGCCGACCGCCTGACGCAGTGGAGCCTCCAACTTGCGGAGCAGATCTTCCACCACGCGCCGCACCACCAGGCGCGCCGTTTCCTTCACCGTGCCGCCCAGCAGCCCGCGCATGGCGATCAGTTGCGACACCAGGTGGATGTCGGGCTGCACCGCCTCCATCATCTCCGGCTGCAGCAGGAGTTGATGGAGGTCCAACCGCTCGAAGGCGTCCCGCTGTAGGACCTGCACGACGGAGCTTGGGAAATAGCTGCGTATGTCGCCGAGCCACCGCGGCACGGACGGCGCCGAGGGGCCTAGGCCGGCCGAGCGCTTGCTGTCGTAAAGCGCGTCGAGCGCCCGGTCTATGCCGAGGTCTGTGCCCTTCAGCGCAAAGCCCGTCCCGTCCGCCGCGCCGGCGCCCAGCGCAAGGCGCCACCGGCGGAGCCGTTCGTCCTCGTTCATGTCGGCGTTCCTGGTATGCGGGCGTCCCTGGTCAATCCGGCATCCCTGGTCATGCCGGCGTCCCCAGCAACAAGCGCAGCACCGGCAGGACGCGGGCGGCGCGCGCCTCGTCGAAGCCGTCCGGTTCGGCAACTCGGGCCGAGCCGCTTCGCAGGCGCTCGCCGATCATGCGGCGCTCCGGCGCGGCGAAGGTGGCCAAGGTGCGGCGGACCAAGGGCAGGACTTCCACGAACCGCTCCTCGGTCAGCCCGGTCAGCCACTCGTCCAAGATGGGCAGCAACGCCGCGTCGTGCAGCAGCACGGCGCCGCTACCGGCCAGGAAGCCCTCGATCCACGCCGCGGCCTCGGCGGGCGCGGCGGCATGGGACAAGGCGAGGCCAAGGCGCCGGCCGGCCTGCTCCGCAGTGAAGTGATGCAGGTCCAGCAACAGCCGGGTGGCGCGCCCGACGACGCGGCCATTCACCGTGTCCTGGTCTGCCAGCCGGGCCAGTGCCGCGGTCCATTCTTGCTGCAGTTCCGGCTGCTCCAGCAGCGCCACCGCCTGCTGCACTGCGCCTAGGCGGGCCTGCGCCTTGGCTGCTGCCTCGTCGTCCAGGGACAGGCAGCCCGCTACCAGTCCGGCGGCGAGCCGCGTCAGGATGCCGCCCACGATCCCCAGTACCGTTCCGGCCCCGGCGGTGCCTGCCCCACCCTGGCGGACCGAGCCGTAGCGCGCCAGTTCCGCCAACGGCGGCAATGCGTCCATCAGGTCGAACACGTCCGTCGCCAGCGCCGCCCCGTCCGCCAGGGCGCGCAGCACCGAGTCGGCCGCCGCGGGCAAATGCGCGTCCAGCACCGTGCCGACCAGCGCGGATAGGGCCGCGACGCTGCCGCCCGCCGCGGCGCGCTGCGCGACCTGCGCCGCCGCCGCGTCCTCGACCGTGGCGCCCATGCGGGACGCCGCGACCACGGCGACGGCATGGTCCGGCTGCCAGTTCAGCACCCATTCCTCGCGGAAGGTGCCGCGCCCGCCGCGGCTGCGCTGCCGGGTGCCCCAGGGCACGTCCAGCAGCAGCAAGCGGTGCAGCAGGCGGCTCCGGGCCAGGTCGTTCTCGTTGCGCAGGTCCAGTTCAAGCGGGCGGGAGCCGGCTTGCAGGGGCAGGCGCAGGCGCCGGGTCTGCGCGGCCAGGTCCGCCTGCACCGGAGTTTGCGGTGCGCCCTCCGGTACTGTGCCCAGACGCTCGCCGATGATGAGCTTGCGGTGGATCAGCGCCATCGGCGCGGGATTGGCGAACAGCAGCGTGCCGAGGCAGGCTTCCTGCAAGTCGTCCAGCCCCGGGCGGGAGCGCCCGCGCATCCCGGCCAGCATGTCGGCCAGGCGCACGGCCTCGATCACCGAGGCAGGCGATGCGTCCAGGTCCTCGTCGCGCAGCAGCCGGGCGGTGCGGGTCAGCCATTGGGCGGCGATGCTTCCGCCTTCACCTGGGTCGCCGCTGTGCCAGACCAGGTGATACCATTCGGGGGACAGCACCCCGGCGCGGTAGCCGCTGCTGGCAGCCAGACGTTCATACGACCAGGGTGCCCAGGTTACCGCCGTCTTGACACGCGGCAGGCCCTTGAGGGTTGCGGCGTCCAGCTTGGCCTGGCCGCGGGCGTCGTGCAGCAGGAGGGCAGGCACGTGCCAGGCGCCGCAGACGACAGCGATGCGGGTGTGGCCCTCTTTGGCTGCGGCGCGGATGGTGGTCCGCATGTGGGCCTCGCGGCGGGCTTCGCGCTTGAACTCCCTGGCGGCATGAGGTCCCGCCTCGGGGCCGGCGTCCGGTATCGCCTCGCGCAGTGCGGTCATCGCCTCCGCGACGGCATGGAACACGTCGTCGCCCCGGCTGGCGCGGCTTTCCACCAGCTCGTCCCACCACCGTTCGCCATCGGTGAACCCGGCGACCCGGGCCAGCTCGCCCAAGGGGTCTTGGCGCAGGTAGGGCTCGGCAGGCGCAGGCTCCGCCGAGGGAGCATCCTCACCCGCGGTCCCATTTTGCGGCGCGGCGGCAGGCGGGTCATCCGCAGGTGGCGTAGCGCCAGGCGAGGCATCCGAAGGCGGAAGGGCGGCAGGTGAGTCCTCCACGGGCCGCGCGGCGGACGGCTGGTCGTCTGCGGCGGGCGTGGCCCCGGACGGCGCTCCCCCGGGCGACGCGACGGGCATGCCCCCAGCCAGCGCGGCGGTCGGCGGCTCTGCGGAGGCCGGCAGCACCCTGGCTAGCGCATCCGCGGCTGACTCCGGCGTTTCCGGAGCGAGCTGGATCGTCTGCGGCAGGTCCATGAAGCGCACCGGCACGCCCGCCGCCAGGGCATGCCGCATCGCCACCCACTCCGGCGAGAACGCGGCCAGCGGGTAGAACGACGCCCGCCGCGGCTCGTCCGCCTGATACACCAGCAGCGCCACCGGCGGCGCCATGTCGTCATCCGCCGCGAGCGGGATCAGCGCGTCGGCATCCGGCGGGCCCTCGATCAGCACGCAGTCCGGCGTCAATGCCTCCAGTGCCGCCAGCAGGGACCGGGCGGAACCGGGGCCGTGATGGCGGATGCCGAACAGGTGGACGGCCATGGGCGCCTACGCCGTTTCCCGGGCGGCGCGATACAGGTCCTGCCAGGCCGGGCGCTCCTTCACCACGGTTTCCAGGTATTCGCGCCATACGATGGCGTCTTGCACCGGGTCCTTCACCACCGCGCCTTGCAGACCCGCTGCCAGGTCGCGCATCTGCAGGGTGCCGTCGCCGAAATGCGCCGCCAGCGCCAGGCCCTGAACGACGACCGAGATCGCCTCGGCGGTGGACATGGAGCCGGAGGACTGCTTGACCTTGGCCTTGCCGTCCTCCGTGACGCCCTCCCGCAGCTCGCGGAATACCGCGACCACGCGGCGGATCTGGTCGGCGCCCGGCGGCTCGCCGGGGATGCTGAAGCTACGGCCGATGCTGGCGACGCGGGTTTCGACGATCCGGACCTCTTCTTCGGCCGTCGCCGGCGGCGGCAGGATGACGGTGTTGAAGCGGCGCTTGAGGGCGCTGGACAGGTCGTTCACTCCGCGGTCCCGGTTGTTGGCGGTCGCGATCAGGTTGAAGCCGCGGGCGGCGGACACTTCCTCGCCAAGCTCCGGGATCGGCAGCACCTTCTCGGACAGGACGGTGATAAAACTGTCCTGGGTTTCCGAGGGGATGCGGGTCAGCTCCTCCACCCGGGCGATCACGCCCTCCTGCATGGCGCGCATGACGGGGCTGGGCACCACGGCCTCGCGGCTCGGCCCCTTGGCCAGCAGCAGGGCGTAGTTCCAGCCGTAGCGGATGCTCTCCTCCGACGTGCCGGCGGTGCCCTGGACGATCAGGCGGGAGGTGCCGCAGATGGCGGCGGCTAGGTGCTCGCTGACCCAGCTCTTGGCGGTGCCGGGCACGCCGAGCAGCAACAGGGCGCGGTCGGTGGCAAGCGTCGCCACCGCGACCTCAATGATCCGCCGGTCGCCGATATACTTGGCCGACACCTTGAAGCCGTCCGGCAGCGTGCCGCCCAGCAGGTAGGTGCAGACGGCGCCGGGCGACAGGCGCCAGTTGGGCGGGCGCGGCCGGGTGTCGGACTTGGCGAGCGCCTCCAGCTCCCCGGCGAACTCGTCCTCGGCGGCTCGGCGCAGGGCGGTGGCGGTGGTGGTCATCGGGCGAACTCCTGGTGCATGGCGCGGCGGAACGTGAGGGTTGCGGCCGCGTCGTCGAAGGCGCGGCGGAGCATGGGAACGGCCTTTTCAGGCAGCGCGGCCTGCAGCGCCGACAGCAGGCCAGCCAGCTCCGGGTCGCCGTGAACGGCCAGCAGATCCAGGACGGACTTCATGGCGTAGTGCTGGGACACGACGGCGCTGGCGTCGCTGACGGCCGGCTTGGCGGCAAGCCAGTCCAGGGCCGCCCGGGTAAACGCCGGCGACCAGGCATGGATGCAGGCTGGCAACAAGCTGCCAAGCTGCTGCGGGCTGTCGTGGAGAGCGGTCAAGACAGCCTGTTCCAGGTCCTTGGTGGGCATTGCCGGCGCGATGGTCTGCAAGGCCTGGGCAATCCAGGGTTTCGGCTTTGGGACGGCCGTCAGGGCGCTGAGCAGCGCCGCCAGCCAGGCCGGGTCGCGCTCACGCGCCGCCGCAGCCGACCAGCCCTGGACCAGGGTCTCCGCCCAGTCCCCGGCGAGGGCCAGCTTGATCCACCGCTCTGGCGCCGGACCGTCCCCCGGGCCAGCCCATGACGCCAGCGGAGCCGCGGCGGCAAGCTGCCCGAGCAGCACCCCGCCTGGCCCGGCCGCGCCCTTGGCGTCCAGCCCGTCGTGCCGGGCCGTGTCGTCCGGCTCTGGCAGCACGACCGTCATGGCGTCGCGGGACAGGAGGCCGCCAGGCCGGAACTGCACGGCAGCACGCGCCCTCGTTTGCATCCGCAGGCACCAGCGGCTGCCGGGCAGGTCCGACAGCAGGCGCAATGCTTCCGCCCGAACCTGGACGGAGCGGTCGTCCAGGCGCTCCTCCAGGAACGGCTCATCCTCCGCGCATAGCCCGGTGCCAAGTGCCGCCAGCAAGCGGGTGCGGGCGTCCGCCGGCTCCGATGCCCAGACGGCAGCAAGCGCCGCACGGGCCCCGCCAGGGTCGGCGCGCATCAAACGGAGGGCGGCAACGCGACCCGGCAGATCCGGGCCGGACCAATTGGACGCGGATGGCTCCGGGATGACTACACCGTCCAGCCCGCGCAGCCATGGCAGCCGGCCGGCCAGCACCGTGCCGGCCTCCCCGGCCCAGTCGAGGCCCTTGGTGTGGGCATACAGGCGCGCCGCCAACCCGGCAGGGACGCGTACGCCGGCCGCGGCAGCTAGGCGGCACCACTCCCGGCAGACCTGCTTCTGCGGCCCCCGCCCGGACAGGACCATCTCCAACCGGGATGCTGCGGCGTCGCTGCATTCCGGCAGGGTTTCCTGCATCGGCTCAACCAGGACGGCGCCGCCAGGGTCGGGCACCCGGCCAGCCATGCGCCAGGGCCCGAGCGCTGCGGCGGCCAGCAACAACCCTTCTGGACCATTGGAGGCGGCCAGGCCGTTCAGCTCGCCGGGTAGGGAGGGAACCCCGGCCCGCTCTACGCCTAACGCGCAGGCCGCGAGCGTGTCGCCCCAGGCCTGCGCTGCTGCAGCGGAGCCACTCATGCCACCTGCCGCACCAGGGTGGGATCGGCCATGACGGGATGATGCAGCCGGCCCGCCTGCCCGAGCGCCAGCAGGCGCAGCGCCTGCCCATCCCAAAGGCCGAATATGTCCGCCGCCATGCCGCCGGCTATGGCGACGAATGGGACCATGGACGGGGCATCGGCAACCGGAAGCAGCATCCCGTCATCTGCAACCGCCCACTTGCCCCCGACCCGGGCGAACCGCACTCCGCGCAGGGTCATCGGCCATTCCTCTAGCCAAGGCACCCGGGACAGCGCCTCTCCGACCCCGTCAAGCGCCGCGGTGATGCCCACGCCCAGCAAAGGCTGTGCCACCGCAGGCGCCTGTGTCCGGATCACGCCGCGCAGCCCGGACGCGCCCGGGTGGAACACCACCTCCCCCCGGAACGCCTGGCCCGGGCGGGACGCCGCCGGCAGGGGCCGCTCGCCAGCGGCAAAGTCCAGCAGCAGGGCAATCCGTCCGCTGGTTCCGGCAAGCCAGGTCGAGCGGACCTGCAACGCTTCCGCAGCCTCGGTGACCTGCGCCATCACCGTCCACACGTCTGCAACCCCCGGCAGCGCCGCGAGGTCCTCCGCGGTGACCGGGAAGCCGACCGCTGACCGCAACTCCGCCCGCAGCGCGTCGGGCAGAGCGTCCTGCCGCCGCCAGCCTTGCAGCAGCAGGGTCAGCCGGCCCAGGGCCAGCACCGCAGCGTCCTCTCCGCCGCGGGCGAGCAGGCCGGGCAGGTCGCGGACCCGCCGGGCCAGGCCGGGAGCCTGCGCGTCCACCAGTCGGGCGCCCATGCGGTCCCAGAAGGCATATGGCTCGCTCCGCGCGCTGGCCAGGCCGCGGCGGACCAGGTCGCGCATCCACAACTCCAGCTCGCCGACGCCCGCGTCCACCTTGGCCTCGCGCTGCTGCCGGCGGCGCTCCTGCGCCTTGGCGTCCACCGGCTTGTCGGCGGCAGGCCGAGTGGCGGCGGCGGCCGTGCGCTTGGCGTGCCATTGCGCCACCCAGTCCGGCGGCTCCGCGGCGGGAATGGCGCCCGCGGTCAGCACGAGGAGCAATCCCAAGCCATGCTTGCAGGGGAACTTGTGGCTGGGGCACGAACACTTGAAAACTGGCCCATCCAACGAAAGTACCGTGATGTATGGGGCGGCGCCGCTGCCCTTGATCTCGCCCCAGGCCAGGCGGCCGTCCCGGCCCGTCCGCAGCCAGGCGGGCGCCCGGCCAAGGCCCTGCCCGGCCTTGCGGCTTGCGGCATCCGGGGCGAGGTCTAGGACTTTCGCTGCTGTCCAGTCGTCCAAGGCCACCATCCCGTACTGCGTCGGGGCGGCATCAAAGCCGGGCGTTGTGCATCCGTCCAGGTGTTGACGACAGGAGTTGATCACCGGCGGCGCTGGGCGTGCCGACGCCCAATGGGATGGGCGCAGTGGGTCATGAGACCTGCCGCCGGCGGTATCGGGTGGAGTTGGACAGCCTGGATGCAGCGGGAAATGCTGTTTGCCGGGCCGATCGAGGCGATTGGCCGGGAGGAGGCTTGATGGCGAACCAGCGGTTCCGGCGGTTCAACACATCGCTGTTATGCCGGCAGCAAACCTTGCCCGCGCCGGCGACCGGCCGCCCGCGATGATGTCCCGCTGCATCAGCCTTGGGCTGGCGCTGCGCACGATGGCAGCAAGCAGCGCCGCGCTGACCTTCCCCGGGCCGCTCAGGCCCAAGGCCCTTCGATCAGGGACCGGGTTTCCTCGACTGCGACCTGCCAGATGGCCAGCATCTCCTCGTCGCTGCGCTGGTAGGCCCCGCCATAGTTCCCGTCGCCCAGCGTGCGGCGTACCTCGTCCGGGGACAGCAGCCGCAGGCGGTCGAGGTCGGCCATGGGCTTGGCCTCCTCCGGCCCGCGCAGGTTCGGCAGGCGCGTCCAGGGGAAGTTCTCCATCCATGAGGCATGGGAGGCCACCGCGTCGGTTTCCTGCACCTTCTTTAGGGTCTGGGGAGCGTTCCACCAGTTGTGCACCTGCACGCGGTGGCCGGGATGGTCCGCCATCCACTCGGGTGCCAGGCTCGCCACCGGCGCATTGCCGCCGTGACCGTTGCACAGCAGGATGCGGCGGAACCCGGTCCGGGCCAGCCCATCCAGGATGTCGCGGACGACGCGCAGGTAGGTGTCCATGCGCAGGCTGACGGTGCCGGGATAAGCCTGGAAGTAGGGCGTGATGCCGTAGGCGAGCACCGGGAACACCGGGACTCCCAAGGGCTGCGCGGCCTCCGTCGCGACGCGCTCGCTCAGGATGGTGTCAACCAGGAGGCTGAGCTGCGCATGCTGCTCCGTGCTGCCGAGCGGCACCACGCACCGGTCATCGTCCTGCAGGTAGCGCTCGACCTGCATCCAGTTCATCTCAGCCAGCCGCATTGCGCCCCTCGGGATCCCACGCGGCCGGGAAGGCCGCGATCTTTTAAACGTCGGCTGGGTACGGCGGTGACGCAACCCCCGGGCGGGGGGTGTTCAGGGCGGCGTGGCCCGTCGCTGCGGTCCCCCATTCGCGGCCCTGCGATGACCCGCTGGCGTTCCAGCAGGTCCAAGTCCTTCGAATCCTTCTGCCGCTGACGCACCTGCCGCTCGTAGCTCGCCGAGTTCTTGGTGAGCACCAAGCTGTAGAGACGTTCGCGCCGGTCCGTTGCCGCGTCCACATCGCATCGAGGCTATCGCGGTGTTGAGCAGAGGAGAGTGGTGCGGGCGTTCCGCGCATTCCAGTCTTGCCGACGCAGGCGGTTTGGCGGGCCGTGATGCGGCTGCCAGCAAGGCCGGTACCAGCAGGGGCCGCACCATCCCGGCATATATTGCGACGAGCCCTCCAGCCAGGGGCAGCGTCCGGTCTGCGCCAGGCGCAGCACGACGGCATGCCGCCAAGCGGCCGTGCGACGGGTCTCGACGCCGCCCCGCTTCCGCGCAAGGATTTGTCCAGCCACACTCCCCAGAGCCACCCAGCAAGGACGCGAACATGGACGCCCAATCCCCCGAGGCCGCCATCACCGGCTGGCTCGCCGCCCAGCACGACGCCATGATCGGCCTGCTGCGCGAGATGGTCGATATCGACAGCGGCAGCTACGACAAGCCCGGCATTGACGCCGTGGGCGCCGTGGCGGAACGGTTCCTGTCCGAACACGGCATCCCGGTCGAGCATCTGCCGCAGTCCCGGTACGGCGACTGCCTGCGCGCCACCGTCCCGGTCCCCGAGCCGTCCAACGCCGGCGGCAACATCGTCCTGATGGGTCACCGCGACACCGTGTTCCCCGGCGGCGAGGTGGGCCGCCGACCCTTCACCATCCGGGACGGCCGTGCCTACGGGCCTGGCGTCGCCGACATGAAGGCCGGGCTGGTGATGAACTGCTTCGTGCTCGCCGCATTCGCCCGGTTCGGCGGCAGCCCGGCCCCGCTCGTCGGCCTGTTTACCGGCGACGAGGAGATCGGCAGCCCGGAAGGCCGCCCCGTCATCGAGGCGGAAGCCCGGCACGCCCGCGCCGTCTTCAACAGCGAGCCGGGCCGCGCCACCGGCAACGTCGTCACCGGCCGCAAGGGTGGCGTGTTCATGGTGATGCGCGTAACCGGCAAGGCCGCCCATTCCGGCGGCAGCTTCCAGGACGGGATCAGCGCGATCGGTGAACTGGCGCAAAAGATCACCGCGATCCATGCGCTGACCGATCTCGGGCGCGGCATCACCCTCAATGTCGGGCTCATCAGCGGCGGGCAGAGCGTCAACACGGTCGCTCCCTGGGCAGAGGGCCAGATTGACCTGCGCTACGTCGAGCCTGCCGACCGCGAAGACGTGATGGCCCGTATCGGCGCCATCATCGAGCGCGCCTATGTGCCCGGCACCAAGTCCGAACTGGTCATCAAGGGCGAGTTTGCGCCCCTGGTGCAGTCCGCCGACGCCAAGCGCCTGTTCGACCTGTATGTTGACAGCGCGGCAGCGAGCGGCCTGCACGTCGAGGGCGAGTTCACCGGCGGCTGCGCCGATAGCGGCTTCACCGCCGGGGTGGGCGCGCCCACGATCTGCGCCGTGGGTCCCGTGGGCGGCAAGGCGCACACCGCGGACGAGTTCCTGGAGGTGGACAGCCTGGTGCCCCGTGCACAGTCCTGCGCCCGTGCGATCATGAACCTGGGACGGGCGGGGCTTTGAACCCTCTACCCGGTCCTTATTCGGGCTGCTCGTGGCCGGCCTCGGGCTGTTTTGACGAGCAGCCGCCCGAGACAAAGATAGACGATTGCGGCGAGTTCAGCGTGACCGCAGCGGGAAGGTAAGCCCGGTGCGTGCGACGGGCTGCGGGAGTGCGGGTTCTTGGCGTGCGAGGTGACGACATGAGTGGCTTGGTGATCAAAGGCGGCCGGGTGGTGGACCCGGCGAGCGGGATGGACGCCGTGGGCGACGTGGCCCTGCTGGATGGCCGCATCGCCGCCGTGGGGACGGGGCTGGGCGGCGCCGAGCGGGTCATTGACGCCGCCGGGCTGGTGGTGGCCCCCGGCTTCATAGACCTGCACGCGCATGGCCAGTCCATCCCCGCAGACCGCATGCAGGCCTTCGACGGGGTGACGACGACCCTCGACCTGGAGGCGGGAGTGATGCCGGTCGCAGCCTGGTATCGCCGCCAGGCCACCCAGGGACGGATACTGAACTACGGCGCCTCGGCCAATTGGGCGTTCGCCCGCATCGGCGCGATGACCGGGTCCAACGAGGAAGCCTCGCTGGAAGCGTTCGGCCGGGCCATGCGGGACCGCCGCTGGGTGGAGAACGTCGCCAGCGAAGCGGAGGTGGCGGGGATACTCGGGCGCCTCGGGCGTGGCCTGGACGAGGGCGGCATCGGCATCGGCATCCTGAACGCCTATGCGCCCGGCGCCGGGGTGCAGGAGCTTACGGCGGTGTGCCAGTTGGCGGCGGGGCATGGCGTGCCGACCTTCACCCACATCGCCTACATGTCGCGCGTCGATCCGGAAAGCGCCGTCGAGGCGTATGTCCGCCTGATTGGCTATGCCGGCGCCACAGGGGCGCACATGCACATCTGCCACTTCAACAGCTCCAGCAAGACGGACGTGGAGCGTTGCGCCGAACTGGTGGCGAAGGCGCAGCAGCAGGGCCTACCGATCACGCTGGAGGCTTATCCCTATGGCACCGGCTCCACCGTGCTGGCCGCCGCTTTCTTCAGCGATCCCGAGTTCGAGGCGAGGAACGGCACCGGCTACGACTCGGTGCAGCGGGTGACCGACGGGCGGCGGTTCCGCAACCGGGAGGAGCTGCTGGCGGCGCAGGCGGAGGAACCCTCGACCCTGGTGCTGTGGCACATCCTGGATACCGAGAACAACGAGCGTCACCGCGCGATGCTGGACATGTCGGTGCTGTATCCCGGCGGGGCCATCGCGTCGGATGCGATGCCGTGGTCCCTGGCGGATGGCACGACCTATACCGGCGACGCCTGGCCGCTGCCGGATGACGCCACGTCGCATCCGCGGTCCGCCGGCACGTTCACCCGCTTCCTGCGCCATTGGGTGCGTGAGCGCCAGGCGGTCTCGCTGCTGGACGGGATACGCAAGTGCACGTCAATTCCAGCCGAGATCCTGGAGGCCAGCACGCCCGCCATGCACGCCAAGGGGCGGCTGCAGCCGGGCGCGGATGCCGACGTGGTGGTGTTCGACTTGGATACGCTGACCGACCGGGCCGAGTTCTCGGCGATGAACCGCCCGGCGGAGGGCGTCAGGCACCTCCTGGTCCGTGGGCAGCCGGTGATCACCGACGGGGTGATGGACGTGGCGGCGCGGCCGGGCCAGCCAGTGCGCCGGCCCGTCGCCGCCGGCTGATGGGCTTGCCGGTCCCGATCCTGCTTGTCACCGGCTTCCTGGGTGCGGGCAAGACCACGGTGGTCAATCACATGCTGGCCCATGCCGAGGGGCGGCGGATCGCTGCCGTGGTCAACGACTTCGGCGCCATCAACATCGACGCCGAGCTGATCGCCGGCGCCAGCGATGGGGTTGTCAGCCTGGCCAACGGCTGCATCTGCTGCTCGCTGGAGGGCGACCTGCTGCGCACGCTTGCGGCGATCCTGCGGCGCAGCCCACGCCCGGAGGCCATCGTGATCGAGACCAGCGGCGTCGCCGACCCCGCGGATATCGTCCGCAACCTCATGGACCCCGTGATCTGGCGGGAGGCGCCATTGGAGACGGTGCTGTGCGTGGTGGACGCGACGGCGCCGGCTGAGGCGCTGGATGATGCTTTGCTTGGTTCACAGATCAGGTCCGCGGACATCGTGGCGCTGAGCAAGGTGGACCTGGCGGACGCTGGCGGGCGGGAGTTGATCCGCCGGGCCGTGACGGCGATCAAGCCAGCAGCGGTCCTGGTGGATGCCTGGCATGGCCAGGTGCCCCCGGCGCTGCTGTTTCCTGGAGACCCCGACCGTGCACCGGCGCCGCGCGACCCGGGCCGGCGGCATCCGGCAATGGAGCGGTTCGAGACCCTTAGTTGGGTCTCTCAGCAACCGGTGTCGCTGGCCCGCCTGCAACGCGCCATCGGTCAGCTTGCGCCTAGGCTCGCCAGGGCCAAGGGCTTCTTTGAGACGGTCGAGCAGCCTGGCCGCCAGATGCTGTTCCAACTCGCCGGTGGGCGCGCGACCCTAGCCCCGGCTGGGCCGACGCCGCCCGGGGCACCTCGGGCGCGCATCGTGTTCATCGCCGAGATCGGTGTCCTTTCCGCCGCGGAAATCAGCGGGATCATGGACGGATGCGCCTGTGCGGAACCGGGGTGAGGTGAACCGTCCCATTGGGCCTTGAGGCAGGGCTTTATTTGAGCTGGCTGTCTTTGCTGCCCCGGCGGTTGAAGCCGATGTTCGCGGGACGGCTGTCATGGGCCGACTGGCACGCGATGCAGGTCCGGACGCCGGGCAATGCACGGCGGCGCGCCTCGGGGATCTCCTCTCCGCATTCAACGCAATGGGTTGCGCCCTCGCCCGCCTGCATGCGTGCACGCGCCCGCAGCACGCCGTCCCTGACGGTATCGTCAATCTGGTCCTGGACCGCCCCGTCCGGGGCCCAACCGCTCGCCATCGCCGCTACCTCCGTGTCTCGATGTTCCCGGGGAATAGGATATCAGAACTCGCGGCACCTGTTCCAAGGACGCCAAGGGGATCGGACCCCTGAGTTGAGCTGCCGCCCCGCAGCTTGCGTTGGAGTCCTGGGCTCCGTGGTCCCGTGACGCGGCATCCGCGGTGCCATATGGCCGTCCGCGGCGTTGCAACCGGGACGGTGAGGTCCAACACCGGCATGGCGCGCGGCTACTGCGCGAGGCTCTCGCGATCGGGGTTCAAACGTTCTGAACGGCGCGGTTCCAAGTTATCCCAGACCCGTCAGCCCCGCTTGACGCCTGTGAACTGCACCAACCCTTTTGGAACTCCGGTCAGGTCTGCCTTGTAGGCGACGGGCTGGTAGTACGATCCCACCGGCAGGTAGGGCACATCTTGCAGCGCCTGCTCCTGCATCCTGCGCGCCAGGGCGAGCTGCGCCGCTTGGTCCTCCGCCTGCAGCCACTCGTCGCGCAGCGCTTCCAGCTTTGGCAGCGTGGGCCAGCCGTTGTAGGCGTTATCGCCGTTGCCGCGCATCAGTTGGTGGCCGCCGGGGTTGATCATATCCCAGCCGCCGGAGAACGCGGCGAACATGTGCCAGCCGCCCCCGTCCGGCGGCTTGCGGCTGACCGAGCGCTGGACGGTGGTGCCCCAGTCGGTGGCGACGACATCAACGTTCATGCCGAGCTTCCGGAGCATACTGGCGCCGACCTCGGCAATGGCGTTGATGCGCGGCACGTCCGTCGGCTCAAGATAGATGATGCGCTCACCCTTGTAGCCCGCCGCTTCCAGCTCGCGCCGCAGCCCGTCGATGGCGTGGGCGCCGCTCAGCGCCTCCATCCCCGCGTCGTTCGCCAGCGGCGTGCCGGTGGTGAACAGGCCGCAATGGGTGTCGAACGGGGCATTGTCGCCTACCACGGCCTCCATGAACTCGCGCTGGTTCACCGCCCGCAGCACCGCGCGGCGGATCGCCGGGTTGTCGAAAGGTGGGAATAGCTGGTTGAAGCGCAGGAAGCCGATCAGGCCCTTGGTCTCCACCACCTCCACCCGCAGCGCCCGGTTGGCCTGCAGCGAGGGCACCAGGTCCATCAGGGGCTGCTCCACCCAATCCACCTCGCCCGCTTGCAGCGCCGCGACCTGGGTGGCGGGATCGGGGGTGGTGAGCCACTCCACGCGGTCGAAGTGCACGGTGCGCGGCCCGGCGGTGAACGACGGCGTGCCCCCCCGCGGCACGTAGTTATCGAAGCGGGCATAAACGTTGCGGGCGCCGGGCACGCGCTCCGCCGGCAGGTAGCGGAACGGGCCGCTGCCGACCATCTCGTTCAGCCGGCTGCTGGCCGGGGTGGCGGCCAGGCGCTCCGGCATGATGGCGCACATGGTGTTGGTGGGATGCGCCAGGGCATCGGGCAACAGGTGGAAGCGGCGGCGCAGGCGGAAGCGGATCGTGCGGTCATCAGGGGCGGACAGGTCGTCCGTCGCGGCGGCCAATGCCTGGCCAAAGGCATCGGACACCCACCAGCGCCGGATGCTGGCCACGGCGTCGCGCGCCAGCACCGGGCTGCCGTCATGGAAACGCAGCCCGTCGCGCAGCGTCAGGGTCCAGGTCAGGCCGTCCGGCTCGGTGGTGTAGCCCGCCAGCATCTGCGGCTGCGCCGTTCCGGCCTCGTCCACGCCGAACAGGGTGTCGAACACCATGAGCACGTGGTTGCGCGTCACGAAGGCACTGACGGCCGGGTCGAGCAAGGCGAGGTCGGCATAGGGGACGAAGCGCAGCGTGGTCGCGGATTGCGCCCGCACGATGGACGGGCGCGCGAGCGCGGCGGCGCCTGCCATTCCGGCGCCCAAGAGGGTTCGACGTCGCATGGCGGTTCTCCGGTGAGCGGCTTCAGCTTGGGAAAATCTTTGCAAGCCTCATGCCGCGGCATTGTTTTGCTGGCTGCGCCGGGGGACACCACCACGATCGCAACACGGAACACCGCCGTATGACTGCCAGCCGCTCCAGCGCCTCCGGAGCTTACGACCTGCTTCTGACCGAGATCGAGAACGGCCGCCTGCCGCCGGGCACGCGCCTGCGGGAAGCGGAGCTGGCGCAGCGTTTCGACATCAGCCGGACGCCGGTGCGCGAGGCGCTCAAGCGGCTGGAGCTGCAGGGCCTGGTCCAGCATGAGCCGCACCACGGCGCCGTCGTCGCGGCACTGAGCTACGGCGAGGTTGCCGAGATGTATCTGCTGCGGGAGGTGCTGGAGGGCACTGCGGCACGGCTGGCGGCCCAGCACGCCACGACCGTCGAGATCGGCGTGCTGCAGCGCATGGTGGAGGGCGACCAGGGCCTGACAGCCGACCCGGCGCGCCTGGCGCAAACCAACCGGCAGTTCCACCACCAGGTCAGGGACATGGCGCGCAACCGCTACTTGAACACTGCGCTGGAAACGTTGCGGCTGTCGCTGGCCCTGCTGGCCGGCACGACGCTTGGGGCGCCGGGCCGGGCTGCCCGGTCCGTCGAGGAACACGCAGCCATCGTCGCCGGGATCGCCGGTCGTGATCCCGACGCCGCGGAGGCGGCTGCGCGCGCCCACATACAAAACGCCTTCCGCACCAGGATTGAGCTGCAGGGCCGCACGTAGCGCTTGACTCCGTGACGCCCAGCGCAGAGACGGTATCCCACCGTATACAATCGGGGCAGACAATTGGGGACAACAGGGGCATGACGGATGCGGCGCTGACCTATGACGTTGTGATCGTCGGCGGCGGCAATGCCGCCCTGACTGCGGCAGTCACCGCGCGGGAGGCCGGCGCCTCCGTCCTGGTGCTGGAGCACGCGCCGAAGGCCATGCGCGGCGGCAACAGCCGGCACACCCGCAACCTGCGCGCCATGCACGCCGCGCCGACGGAGGTGCTGACCGACAGCTACCTTGAGGACGAATACTGGGATGACCTGCTGCGGGTCACCGGCGGCGAAACCGACGAGCACCTGGCCCGGCTGACCATACGCGCCACCCAGGACGCCCTGCCCTTCATGGCCCGCTGCGGCGTCCGCTTCCAGCCGTCGCTGACCGGCACGCTGAACCTGTCCCGCACCAACGCCTTCTTCCTGGGCGGCGGCAAGGCGCTGGTGAACGCCTACTATGCCACCGCCGAGCGCCTGGGCGTGAAGGTGCTGTATGACACCGAGGTGCAGGCGATCAACCTCGATGACGGCTTCGTCCGCCATATCACCGTCACCAGCCATGGCTTTCCCCTGGAGGTGCGCGGCAAGGTCGTCGTGGTGTCCTCCGGCGGCTTCCAGGCCAACATCGAGTGGTTGAAGGAAGCCTGGGGCGACGCCGCGGAGAACTTTCTGATACGCGGCACGCCCTACGCCACCGGCCGCGTGCTGCGGAACCTGCTGCAACAGGGGGTGGCTTCCGTCGGCGATCCCAAGCAGTGCCATGCCGTCGCCATTGACGGCCGCTCCCCCAAGTTCGACGGCGGCATCGTCACGCGGCTGGACTGCGTGCCGTTCTCGGTCGTGGTGAACCGGCACGGCCAGCGCTTCTACGACGAGGGCCAGGACGTCTGGCCCAAGCGCTACGCCATCTGGGGCCGCCTGGTGGCGCAGCAGCCGGACCAGGTCGCCTACAGCATCATCGACAGCCGGAGCGAGCGGCTTTTCATGCCCTCCGTCTTCCCCGCCATCAAGGCGGCCACCATCGGGGAGCTGGCGGCCAAGCTCGGCCTCGATCCCGCCGCGGTCACGGCGACCGTCGAGGCCTTCAACGCCGCCTGCCAGCCCGGCATCTTCGACAGCAGCCGGCTGGACGGCGTCCATACCGAGGGGCTGGACCCGCCCAAGACCAACTGGGCGCGGCCGATCGCGGAGCCGCCGTTCATTGGCTATCCACTGCGGCCCGGCATTACCTTCACCTACCTGGGCGTGCGGGTGAACGAGCGGGCGCAGGTGATCATGGAGGACGGCCGGCCGGCGGCCAACCTGTTCGCCTCGGGCGAGATCATGGCCGGCAGCATCCTCGGGCGGGGTTACCTGGCGGGGTTCGGCATGGCTATCGGCACGGTGTTCGGACGCATCGCCGGACAGGAGGCGGCGCAATATGCAAGCAATTGACCTGACCAGGCTGGCCGCCGGAGAGGCGATCCCGGAAGAAACGCCGGCGGTGCTGGAAGCCCGACGTGCGATGGAGGTCTGCAACGCCTGCCGCTACTGCGAGGGCTACTGCGCCGTGTTCCCGGCGATGGAGCTGCGGCGCGAGTTCACTGGCGGCGACCTGAACTACCTCGCCAACCTCTGCCACTCCTGCCGTGGCTGCTACTACGCCTGCCAGTATGCGCCGCCGCATGAGTTCGGCATCAACGTGCCGCGCGTGCTGGCCGAGGTGCGCAGCGAAAGCTACGCGCAATACGCCTGGCCCGGTCCCTTGGCGGCGCTGTATCGGCGCAATGGGCTGGTGATGTCACTGGCGATGGCGGCGGGGGTTGGCGGCGTGCTGCTGCTGGCCATGCTGCTGCAGCGCCGCGCCGTGCTGTTCGGGCCGCAGCCGGTGGTTCCCGGTGCCGGCTTCTACAACGTGGTGCCGTATGGCGTGATGGTCGGCGTGGCGTCCGTGACGTTCCTGTTCTCCATCCTGGCGCTCGGGATCGGCTTCGCGCGGTTCTGGCGCGATACCGGCGGCCGGGCGGCGGAGCTGGCGCAGGGCCGCCCGCTGCTGCAGGCGCTGCGTGATGCGGCGACGCTGCGTTATCTCGGCGGTGGCGGGCACGGCTGCAACGACACCGACGCCAGCTTCTCCACGCAGCGGCGCTGGTTCCATCACCTGATGGCCTATGGCTTCCTGCTGTGCTTCGCCTCGACCTCCACGGCGACGGTGTATGACCACCTGCTGGGCTGGGCGGCGCCCTACCGGTTCTGGAGCCTGCCGGTGCTGCTGGGCACCGTGGGGGGCGCCGGGCTGATTGCGGGGACCGCCGGGCTGTTCTGGATGAAGCTGGCCGGCGACCAGGAGCCACAGGCGCGCAACCTGCTGGGGGCGGACGCCGGGCTGCTGCTGCTGCTGCTGCTGATCGGCGTGACCGGGGAGCTGCTGCTGGCCGTCCGGGCCACCGGGGCGATGGGGACGGTGCTCGCGGTCCACCTCGGCTTCGTGCTGGCGTTTTTCGTAACGATGCCATACAGCAAGTTCGTGCATGGGATCTACCGCACTGGCGCGCTGATCCGCCATGCCATCGAGCGGCCCGGCGCAAGCGATCCCAAGCCGCATGTCGTCGCCGCAGCTACGCCGGCCCGCTAACACTGCTCCGACCCCGCAAAGGGGCGGGGACCAGGAGGAATCATGTCCGACTTGACTCCAGCCGAACGGCAGAAGCGCATCGGCGACGTGATCCGCGTCGCCAGCGGCAATTTCCTGGAGCAGTACGACTTCTTCGTTTACGGCTACTATGCCGCCTACATCGGCCGGGTGTTCTTTCCGTCGGGCGACCCGCTCGCGTCGCTGATGCTGTCCCTGGCGACCTTCGGCGTCGGGTTCCTGATGCGTCCGTTGGGGGCGATCTTCCTGGGGGCCTACATTGACCGGGTGGGCCGGCGGAAGGGCCTTATTGTGACACTTGCCATGATGGCGGTGGGCACGCTGACCATCGCGGTCACGCCGGGCTATGCCACCATCGGCATTGCGGCGCCGCTCGTCATCGTGGCGGGGCGGCTGCTGCAGGGCTTCTCCGCCGGTGCGGAGCTGGGCGGCGTGTCGATCTACCTGGCGGAGATTGCGACGCCGGGGCACCGCGGCTTTTACTGCTCCTGGCAGTCGGCGAGCCAGCAGGTCGCGGTCATCATCGCCGCACTAATCGGCGTGGCGCTGACCGGGTCGCTGACGCTGGAGCAGATGAGCAGCTTCGGCTGGCGCATACCGCTGCTGATCGGCTGCGCCATCATCCCGCTGATCCTGTGGCTGCGCCGCTCCCTGGACGAGACGGAGGCGTTCCGGCGGATGCAGCACAAGGCACACTCGGTCGGCGATGTGTTCCGGATGCTGGGAGCGAACTGGGGGCTGGTGCTGACCGGCATGGGCCTGTCGGTGCTGACGACGACGACATTTTATCTCATCACCGCCTACACCCCGACCTATGGGCGTGAGGCGCTGCACATGGATTCGTTCGGAGTGCTGGTCGTGACCTTGCTGGTCGGGTTCAGCAACTTCATCTGGCTGCCGGTCGGCGGGGCGATCAGCGACCGGATCGGCCGTTACCCGCTGTTGTTCTTGGTGCCGGTCGTGACCCTTCTGGTGTCCTATCCCTGCCTGGTCTGGCTGGTGGCCGCACCGAGCTTCGGCAAGCTGCTGGCGGTGGTGCTGCTGTTCTCCTCGTTCTTCGGCCTGTATAATGGGGCGATGATCCCGCTGCTGGCGGAGATCATGCCGCCGCAGGTCCGCACGGCCGGGTTCTCGCTGGCATTCAGCCTGGCGACGGCGGTGTTCGGCGGCTTCACGCCGCTGGTGTCCACGGCGCTGATCGGCTGGACCGGGGACCGGGCTTCGCCGGCGCTATGGCTGTCGTTCGCGGCCGCAGTCAGCCTAGCTGCGGTGATCGCCTCGCGCCGGACGGCTCCGGTTGTGGAGGCCGCGGCGGCGATGACCTGAGCGCACCCCAAGCGCCCTTCCCTGCTTCGTCACGTCGCATGACAAACCGAGTTATGGCTGCCGCCCGGACTGGCCGAACGCCTTCCTGAAGGGTCGGCGCATTAGTTGGATGTCGCTGCCACTGGTGAGTTCGGCCTCGGTTCTTCCATGCTCGCGCCAGACCCTTACACCGATGCTCTGCGTCCCAAAAAGGATGCCATCGAGCCGCAGCTCGGGAAGCCACTCCGGCAGGAACGGGTCGATGTATAGGATACCGTCGTCAACATCGACGTTCGCGCCGATCAACGCGCGGACGAAGCAGAACACCGACCCGGCCGCCCACGCCTGCGGCACGTTCGCCCCGAGGTATTGAACCGGAAAAGGCGAGTCCTCCCGGCTGATGCCGGCAAATACCTCAGGCAGGCGGCTCAGCAGAAAGCGGCATCCCGCGTCGATCAGTCCCTTGGCGACCTGTGCCGCCTCGTCATGGAAGCCGTAACGCTTGAAGCCCAGTGCGATCAGCCCGTTGTCGTGCGGCCACACCGCGCCGAGCTGGTAGTCGAGCGGATTGTATGCCGGGTGGGCGGACGAGAGCGTGCGTATGCCCCAGCCGCTCCACATGTCCGGCGCCAGCAGGCGCTGGACGACCAGCCGCGCCCGTTCCGGCGGGACGATGCCCGACCATAGAAGGTGGCCGGGGTTGGAGGCCACGCTCATGACCCGGCGCTTCGCCGGGTCCAGGCACAGGGCGTAGAACTGCTGCTCCTCATCCCAGAACGCGGCGTTGAAGCGGTCGTAAAGGGTGCCCGCCTTGCCGCGGAGGTCGGCTGCCCGCTCCGGCCGGCCAAGCGCCTCGAAGATTTCGGCCATGCCGAGCAGTGCGTTATAAGCGTAGCCCTGCAGCTCGCACATGGCCTTCGGCGCCGGGACATCCTCGCCGTCGGCATCCAGGACGCCGTTGCCCGCGTCTTTCCAGCTTTGGTTTTCGGCGCCCCCATGCGCCTTGCGCTGGTATTCCTGGAAGCCGTCTCCGTCCAGGTCGCCGTAACGGTCCATCCACTCCAGGCAGCGCTCGGCCGTTGCGAGGTGCTTTTCGAGCAGCCCCTTGTCCCCGGTAAAGCGCCAAGCGTCATGCAGCAGTACGGGATACAGCAAGGTCGCGTCGGCGGTGCCGTAATACGGCCGGTAGAGTCCAAGGCCAAGTTCGGACAGCTCACCCCGTCTCAGCTCATGCGGCATCTTGCCAGGCTGCATGTCGCGCGACTCGTCCGTGCCGTCCGCCTGGTGCAGCGCCAGGATTTCCAGCGCGCCTTGTGCGAAGGCGGGGTAGACGGCCACGGTCTGCAGGGCGGTAATCAGGCTGTCCCGCCCGAACAGGGCGGCAAACCAGGGAATGCCGGCAGCCGGCACGAAACGCGTGGCGTCCGTGCCCTCTAACGGCAGGCGAAGGGCCGCCAGGTCGTCCACTGAGCGGTCGTATAGGCTTTGCAGCGGAGCATACGGGGTGCGCAACCGGATGGCCTGCGAGCGCCAGCGTTCCAGGGCGCGGGCCTGCTCGGAGTCATCCTGCCCGGCGAAGGACGCGCGCGGGGCTCTCAGCCGCTCCTCGCCGTCAATGGCCTGATACAACAACTCCGCCGACCAGGTGCCCTGGGGAGCCAGTTCTGCAACGAAGCTCAGTGCACCATCGCGGAGGTCCGGCCGGGGCGAACCATCCGCCGGGCAGACCGAAGCGCCCCGGCGGAAGCGGCCGTTGGTGTGGACCGTTTCCAGCCGGCCTTCGTCGGCGCACCAGCGGCTGACGGTGTCGCCGCGCGATACGATCCGCCCCGACTTCACGTCGAAGATGTCGGCAAAGTCGCAACGGAGCTGGACGGTGAGCGCCAAGCGCACCGCGGCCCGGTTGTGGTTGCGCAGCACCAAGGTTTCGCGCAAGCCGCCAAGGCCCAGGATGCGCGATACGGTGAGGCTGAGGCTGCGCGGCGGCAGCTCGTCCCCATCGGACGGCAGCGCCGGGTTCGTCAGCACGATCTGGACTGCGAAGTGGCTCGTCGCCGCCGAGCTGAGAAGCTCCCAGGGCCGGCCGTTGACCTCGATGATCCAGCCGCTGATCAGGCGCGTGTCGCGGTAGAACAGCCCGCGGTCGCTTGGCTGGCGCACCTGGCCATCGGTTTCGGTGACAAGCACGCACTCGCCCGCGTTGATGGTCAATTGGGGAGGGCCGACAGTGATTTCGTAAGCCAATGAAATTCCTTGTGAGAACTGCGGCCGGGTTCATGTTTGCAATTAGCCTGTGCGGGCGGTCCATTCTGACTCGGCGCGGGCCGGCATCAGGTTGAGCATGGCTGCGACGCCTGATAGCACGGCGATGGAGTCGTCATCTCGCCCGTTGACCGAACTCAGCCCCGCCTCCTAAGCCGGCTGGCAGCCAACTTAAAGATGTCGGCAACCCGATGGTTCTGCTGCGGGACACAGTTTGGCCTGTCGTGGCTCGACCTGTACAAAGGCAGGCTTTGAGAATCAGGTCAGGGGCATGATTACCATGCCAGCCAACTCAACAGCATTACCGGCCAGGTCCGTGCAGCATGCTGCCGGACGGGCCTCCGCCATCACAGCATCAGATGCCGGCGGACTTCCTCGGCCGTCACCTGCCCCGGCGGGATGGTCGCGACGACACGCCCCTTCTCCATGACATAGGACCGGTCGCTGAGGGATAGGATCGTGTCGAGGTTCTGCTCGACGAACAGGATGGTCGTGCCGAGATCACGGCAGAACGAACGCAGCGCCTCGCAGATCAACTGGACGATCGAGGGCTGGATGCCCTCCGAAGGCTCGTCGAGCAGCATGAGCGATGGATTGCCGATCAGCGCCCGCCCGATCGCGAGTTGCTGCTGCTCGCCGCCCGACATGGTGCCGGCGATCTGGTGCCGCCGCTCCTTCAGGCGGGGAAAGGACTCGAATACCAGGTCGGGCAGCTTCGTCCCATGCCGTCCGCCGATCAGGCGCCCGACCGCCAGGTTCTCATCCACCGTCATGCGCGGGAAGACGTGGCGGCCCTGCGGGATGTAGCCCATGCCGAGCCGCGCGCGGCGCTCGGCCGGGAGCGCGGTGACATCCTGGCCGAGCAGCCGGACCGAGCCGGCTGCCGTCTTGAGCAACCCGATCAGGCAGCGCATCGTCGTGGTCTTGCCGACCCCATTCCGGCCGATCAGGCTTACGATCTCACCCTTGGCGACACGAAGGTCCACCCCCTGCAGGATCGGCGTCTCGCCGTAGCGCGCCCACAGGCCAGTGACGTCGAGGACCGGTTCAGCGCTCATTGGTGCGGCCTAGGTAGATTTCGGCGACGTTCGGGTCGGCGATGATCGTCTCGATCGGGCCGCGCGCGAACACCCGCCCGTAATGCAGCACCGTGACCATCTTGGCGATTTGGCGCACGAACGCCATGTCGTGTTCCACCACCAGCATCGTCATGCCCTCGCCGTTAAGGCGCAGGATGAGTTCGCCAGTCTGGAACGTCTCCTCCGGCGACATGCCGGCGGTCGGCTCGTCGAGCAGCAGCAGCTTCGGTTTCAACGCCAGCGCCATGCCGATCTCAAGCCATTGCTGCTGCCCGTGGGCGAGCTGTCCCGCGAGCTTGCCGGCGTCGGCGCCGAGGTTCAGCAGGGCGAGCAGCCGGTCCTCCTCGGCCCGCAGTTGATGCCGGGCGACGTGGTGCTGCAGCGCGATGTGCACGTTCTGCCGGACCGGCAGCTCCTTGAACACCGACGGCGTCTGCATCTTGATGCTCATCCCGCGCTTGACGCGCTGATAGGGCCGCTCGGCCGTGACGTCGGCGCCGTCGAAGCGGATACGGCCGGCGGTGGGCGGATAGGTCCCGACAATCAGGCGGAACAGCGTACTCTTGCCGGCGCCGTTCGGACCGATCAGGCAGTGGATGTCACCCTGCGCGACATCGAGCGACACGTCGGACACGGCGGCGAGGCCCCCGAAGGACTTGGACGCGCCATCGGCGGACAGGAGCGGCTTCACCTTTCACTCCCCGGCCGGCGTGGCGAGCACCGAAGCGTGCCGCCGCCGGGCCGGCCAGCTCACCAGCTTGACCAGGCCGACCACGAAGCCTTCCGGAACATACATCACCGTCAGCAGGAGCAGGAGCCCGGTCAGCACGAGTGCGGCCTGCTGGCTGTAGACGGTGAGCAGCTGATACGCGAACAGGAAGACGAAGGTGCCGACGAGCGTCGCCGTCAGGTCCTGGCGCCCGGAGAATGACACCCAGACGATCGGCATTGCGGCGAACGGCAGGCCGATGCTGGACGGCGTGATGAACTGGCCCCAGGCGGTATAAAGCGCGCCGCTCAGCCCGGCCAGCGCGCTGCCGATGCAGAAGGTCGCCAGCCGATACTTGCGGACGTCGTAGCCGAGCAGCTCGGCGCGCTGCTCGTCCTCGCGGATCGCGACGACCACGTTGCCGAAGCGGGAGTTCACCAGCATGCGCAGGCCGAGGTAGACGACGAGCAGCATGCCGATCATCAGGAAGTAGAGGGCGACCCCGTCGAAGACGAGCGTGTGGTCGCCCCATGGCATGTTGAGCGCCCTCATCCCCTTCATGCCGTTGAAGCCGTTCAGGCGGGCGCGGCCGATCCGCCATTCCGGCCCTGCCGTTTGACCGAGGAAGAAGGCCAGGACGAGCGCCGAGGCCAAGGTGACGATTCCGAAGAAGACGCCGCCGACACGGCCCCAGATCATGAAATAGCCGAGCACGGCGGCCACGGCGGCGGCCAGCAGCACCGCGAGCGCGAGCGCTTCGAACGTCGAGAAGCCCCGCCCGCCGAGATTGATGGCGATGACGCCATAGGAGTAGCCGGAGATGCCGAAGAAGAAGGTCTGCCCGAACGACATCACGCCGCCATAGCCCCACATGAGGCACAGGCCGAGCGCCATGAAAATCCAAATTAGGAAGTAGGCGAAGTTGCCGACATCGTAGGGATCGGCCACGAGCGGATAGGCAAGCGCCAGCGCGAGGACGACGGCGAAACCGCCCCAGAAACGCGGTCCCGTCCCTAGCGTCTGTGGACCATTGAGGAGATGGAGCATGCGGGTTCTCTCGTTCAGCGCAGACGCCGGTTGACCCAGCCGGTGATCCCATCGGGCAGGACGCGGATGACCAGGATGACGGCGAGCAGCATCCCGATCTGACCGACGATCTGGCCATGCCAGGCATTCAGGCCGGTGCGGATGATGGCGAGCAGGACGCCGGCGGGCGCGGTGCCGAGCAGAAGGTTGGCGCCGCCGATCACCACCGTGACGAAGCTCTCGACCACGAAGGAGGACCCCATGGTCGGGATCAGGCTCATCGTGGGCGCGTAAAGCCCGCCGCACAGGCCGGCGAGCCCGGTGCCCAGGCCGAAGCTGAGCGCATACACCCAGTTGATCCGCACCCCGAGCGCCCGCGCCATGGACGCGTGCTGCATCGTGGCCCGGGCCAGAACACCGAACTGGGTGCGCATGAAGACGATGTAGACGAAGGCCAGCACTGCCAGCGATGCGCCGAACAGCTCCATCCGATACGTCGAGAAGGAATACTCGCCGACGGTGAAGCTGCCCACCGGCGTGCCGATCCCGGCCAGGCTGGAGCCGAGCAGCAGGACCGTCCCCTGCGTGACGACCAGGCTTAGTCCCCAGGTAGCCAGCGAGGTAGCGGCCGGGCGCTGGTAGAAGCGCCGGACGATGACGACCTCGGCCACCACGCCGAGCAGCCCGGCGACCAGCGCGCCGCAAAGCTGGGACAGCACCAAGGGCAGCCCAAGCCGGCTCATGCCCACGGTGACATACGCCCCGCACATGATGAACTCGCCGTGGGCCATGTTGATGACGCCCATCATGCCGAACACGATGGCAAGCCCAGCCGACGACAGGATCAAGAAGGCGAAGACGTCGGCAAACTGGTAGAGGTAGGAGAAAAGGTCGCCCAGCATTGCCGATGTCCTCGCCTGGTCGAAGCCGTTACTTCTGCGGCAGGTTGTCTGGGCTGTATTGCTCCTGCGGATTGTCCTTGGTCAGGTCGCAGCCGACTTGAGAAAGCCAATATGGCTGGATGACACCGAAATCCTTGTCAATGTGCACGTCGTGCTTGGCGTCCACCGACAGCAGATACATGTGATGGCTCATATGCTGGCTTTTTGGGTCCACGCAGATGCGGCCCTCGGGAGCGTCCACGCAGAGATTGCCGTCCGCCACCGCGTGACGGAGGTCCTCAAGCTTGGTTGACTTCGCCTTCTCCACCATCGACTTGTACAGATACATGGTGACGTAGGCGTTGTAGCCCATGTCATTGATATACGGCTCGTCCGGATACTTGGCGTGCCAGCGCTTCTTGAAATCTTCGGCAGCCGGCGTGTTCAGCTCCTCGAACCAGTTCGCCGCCGCGTGCATGTTGTTGAGCGCCGGCGGCTTGAACCGCTTGTGCTCAAAGCCGAGCATGATCTTGATGGAAGACCCCATGGGAAGGTTGAGCTTCGCGGCCGAGGCTTGCTCGAAGAAACTGTCCTGCGCGTCGCCGACGTTGATGGTCAGCAGCCAATCGGGCTTGGCTTTCTGGATGTTCTGGATGGTCTGGGCGAACTGGCTGACGCCGAGCGGGATGAACTCCTCGCCGACCACGGAGCCGTTGACGTCGGACTGCTTGAGGATCGCGCGGTTCCATTCGGCGGAAAGCTGGCCGAAATTGTAGTCGGCCGCTATCACGTAGGCCTTCGGGCCGAACGTTTTGACCATGTAGGGGATGAGGGTCGAGAACTGCTGCTCGGGGATGGCGCCGGTCGAGAACTCGTTGGCGTCGCACACGCCGCCTTCATATTGGTTGGTGTAGAAGTAAGGTGTGCTCCCCTTGTCCACGATCGGGCGGATCGCCTCGCGCGACGCCGAGGTGATGCCACCGATCAGCACGTCAACATGGTCCCGCTCCAGCAAGCGGCGTGCGAACTCCTGGTAGCGGGCGTTGTCGCCCTGGGGATCGAGATGGGTGATCTCTATTGGGCGGCCCATGATCCCGCCGGCCTTATTGATCTCTTCCATCGCCAGCATCGAGCCGTGCAGCTTGGGCAAGCCGATCGCTGCGAAGTCGCCCGAAATGTCCTCGACGAGGCCGACCTTGATCGGGTCGGCGGCTTTCGCTGGGGTGCCTTGCATGCCCAACATCAGCGCCGCCGCGCCGCCCAGCAATATCGATTTCAAATTCATCCGATCCTCCTTACGGCTTACACGTCCAACACCGCGCCCGGGCACATGCAGCTCCAGACTCAGGCAGCGAGATACTTTTTCAGGATGGAAGCGCCCATCGTGTACTTGGGATCGACCATATTGCCGAGGCGGATACGGCCGGCTTGGCTCAGCAGCATGTATGCGTCGAGCTCGTCGAAGCCGTATTCGGACGCCATCCAGCGGCACAGCTCGCGGTAGGCGATGCGCGCCGCGTCTTCCAACGGGCGCGCACTGCCGATCGTCATGATGACGTCGGCCGTTTCCAGCCGCGGCCAGGCGAAGCTCCATCCCTTGATCACGTCTACCGTCAGGCGGACGGTCGCCCGCTGTTCGACCGCGACCCCGGTGAGTTCGCCGTCCCCCTGGGTCGCGTGGCAGTCGCCGACGAACAGGGACCCGCCGGGAATGTTGACCGGCAGGTAGATCACGGCTCCCGGCGCCACGTCCGGCAAGTCCATGTTCCCGCCGTAATAGTCCGGCACCAGGGAGGAGATCGCCTCGATCTGCGGCGATACCCCGATGGTGCCGATGAACGGCTCATAGGGCAACACGATCTTGTCGCTGAAATGCACCCCGGCGGCATCAATGCGCATCCGCTTCACCTTTTCGGGCAGCGGCGGGTTGAGCATGGCCGTGGCAGCCGTTCCGACCAGGCCGCCGAACTCGGGGATCAGGGCCGTCGTGCCGTATTCGCCGCGCGTTTCGACCGACTGGATGTGCACCGCAAGGCAGTCGCCCTTCTCGGCGCCGCGCACGCCGAACGGCCCGCTCTGCGGGTTGAGGAAGGGATGGTTGAGCTTTTCGCTCGGCTTGTCCTGCTCGGAGGTGATCTTGCCGCTGAAGGCGTCCTCGGTGTCCACGACCAGCGTGTCACCGGGTTCGATGGTCAGGATCGGCTTGGCGTAGGGGCCATAAACAAAGTGGTGCTCGCCCTGTTCGGCGTCGGTGATCCGATGCTCGCGGCCTTTCTTGCCGGCCGCCACGCCGCGCTTTGCCATGATGGAGGTATTGAGCCAGTCGGGAACGGTCATGTCAGAGGCGCCTCGGAACAAGGGGGAAGACGGTGCGCGTTCAATCCTGCGGGTGGCGGAGGTGCCAGTCGGTCGCGCGCTGGAACGCCGCTCCCGCTTGGCAGAGCAATGGCTCCGAAAGGTGAGGGCCATAGAGCTGCATCGTGATCGGCATGCCGCCGGTGTCGAAAGACGCGGGGAAGGTGATCGTCGGGCCGCCGGTCAGGTCGGCCGGAATGGTGAAGCGCAGGTATTCGGAGAAGTCGCCCCCTGCCCGACCCAGCCACTCCGCCGTGGTCGGCACCCGGGACGGCAGCGTCGGCATCAGGATAAGGTCCAAGCCGCCGAACGCCGCCGCCATGCGCGACTGGAACGTCACGCGGGCGATGTTGGCCTCGGCAAGCTGCGGCGCGGTCGCCGACTGCCCCATCTCGATGAAGTTCGAGAGCACCGCCCCATACTCCGCCTTGCGCGACGGATGCGTGTCGCGGTGCGCCCAGGCGGTCTCGGCAGCGCAAAGCAGGCCCCAATGACCCACCGCTTCGCGCCATTCCGGGAATTCCATCGGATGCAGCACGGCCCCGAGCCGCTCGAGCGACCGGGACGTCGCCTCCCATGCAGCCGCCACCTGATCGTCGATCCCGGACATGACGAAGTCGCGCGGCATGCCAATCTTGAGGCCGCGTATGCCCGCTTCGCAAAGGGACGCATACGCTGGTACCGGGTCGCGCAGCGCGGTCGGATCGTTCGGGTCCGCCCCGGCGATCGCCTCCAGCATGATCGCCGCATCCACGGCCGAGCGGGTCATCGGGCCCACATGGTCGAGCGTGTCGGCCAACGGGAACACGCCATACCGGCTGACCCTGCCCCAGGTCGGCTTCAGGCCGGTGATCCCGTTCGCCGCCGACGGCAGGCGGATCGAGCCGCCGGTATCCGACCCGAGCGTGCCGAACGCCAGCCCGGCTGCCGTCGCCACCCCCGAGCCGGACGATGACGAACCGGTCCAATAATCCGCCCCCCATGGATTGATCGGCGCCGGGATCGACGGATGGTGGTCGGCGAACGCCTGCTCGGTCGTCTTCAGCTTGCCCAAGGTGATCGCGCCGGCCGCCTCTAGGCGTTCGGTGACCGTGGCGCTGAACGGCGGCTTGAAGCCGTGATGGATTGCCGTGCCTGCTGCGGTCTCGGCGAAGTCGGTGTAGATGATGTCCTTCAGGCCGATTGGAATTCCGTGCAAAGGGCCGCGCCACAGGCCCCGCTCGATTTCCTGCTCGGCTGCCGCAGCCCGCGCCGTCGCACGGTCGGCCGTCAGCGTCGCAAAGGCTCCGCTCGTCCCGTCGCGGGCCGCGATCCGGGCCAACATGTATCGTGTCACCTCGACCGGAGAGACCGACTTGTTCTTGATCCCAGCGGAAAGGCTGGCGATGGATTCGTAGTGCACGTGGCGGTTTCCCAGGAGCTGAATTCGTATGGCTTGGCGTTGGTAGGTTCGGCTCTCGCTTGTGTCTCGGCTCCCCTCGCCAAAATACTTGACCGTGCGTGCCAGACCGGCCCGGAGCGGTCTGATGGACCGGATGCGCCCGCTATTGAGCGCGCTCGCGCAAGACCGATCTCGGCATTTCCCCGTACCGGGTCTTGAAGGCTCGCGCGAAATGCGACAGGTCGTTGAAGCCGGACCGCATCGCGGCTTGGCTGACGGTGCTGACCCGCCGCTCGTCCAGCAGCCGGTGGGCGTGTTCAAGCCGCTGCCGCCACAACCACCGTATGGCCGTCGTGCCGTCAGCGGCGAAAACCCGGCAGAGCGTGCGCCCGGACACGCCGAGTTCGTTGACCAGCCGTGAGAAGTCGAAGTCGGGGTCCTCGACGTGGCGCAGCAGGGTGGCCTTGGCGCGACCGAGCAGGTCCTGGTGGCCGAGACTGTGCTTGCCCTGGGTCAGGCCGAATTCGAGCGCCGCCGCCAGCGTGTCTGCCAGCGTGGTGCCCAGGCGCTGCAACGCGGGTTCGTCCGGTGCGGCGTCCAGCCTGATCGTCTCGTTCAGCACGCTGGCGACGAGGGACACGCAGGGATCGCCGCAGCGCAGCGTCCGGGCCGCGATCTGATCTGGCGCCGGGATACGCGACGACAGCAACCGCCGGGGCAGTTGCCCGATCAGCATCCTGCTGTCGCCATCGAATGCCCAGGTGAACGGGCGTCCGGAGTCATAGATGACGACGTCCCCTGGGCCGGGTGTGGCGCATCGCTGGTCCTGCACGAGCCGGCCGTGCCCGGCGACCATCAGGGCGACGAAGAAGTTCTCGTTCGGCCTGCTGCGCAGGAGGTCCCGCGTCCGGTCGTTGCGCATCGGGGAAAACCGGATGTCGCTCACTTGCAGCGCGCCTGCGTCCATCCGATGCAGCTTGGCCGAGAACGGGCGGTCCTTTGCGAGCTGGATGCTGTCAACCGGGCTCAGAAACGCGCATATCGTCTCATTCCAGTAGCTGAACCGGTCCTTGGACGCGACCGCCTCCGTGTCGAAGCAGTCGGCATCGGTCCCGCTTCGACTGCGGAGGGGCAAGACATCCAACATCACCGCTGCCTCCTTTCGGCCGCCTGCCCATGCACCCGGCTCCGGACTGCACGAGGCACCGGCACAACCGCTGACCTGGGCCCACCGGTAGCTACGAAGCAAACATTGTGCCAGCTATGCGGCACTTGGGGCGGCGGGCGTCGCTCCCGTAGTTGCCATCTCCGTCGCAGCATCGAACACGATGATCCCATCGCAAAGCCCACGTTCATCCGGATCGCCTGGTCAGCGCCCGGGACGGGCCAGCCTAGCGTCAGCTCGATCCCTGCACCAATGCCGCTTCGGCTGCGATTGCCGCCGCCCCGGCAGGCGCGGTAGGGAAGCAGATGCCACCGCGCCGGATGCACCTCGTCGCCTATCTCAAGACCGGCCCGACCGCGCTGCACGTCGGCGGCTGGCGCCACCCGGAATCAACGCTCGACGACATCCTGGAACCGAGCCGCTACGAGGGCATCGCCCGGCTGCTTGAGGCCGCGCGGTTCGATGGCTGCTTCTTCGCCGACCTGTTTGGGCTGTATGACCTGCATGGCGGCAGCTACGACGCCTACGTGCGCCGCGGCGGCCAGATCAGCTTCCTCGATCCGACCGTCGTGCTGCCGGTCATGGCGGCGGCCACCCGGCACCTCGGCCTGGGCGCGACGCTCTCGACCAGCTTCCACAGCGCCTACCACCTGGCGCGCTGGCTCGGCTCGCTGGACGTCATGAGCAAGGGCCGGGTCGCCTGGAACGTGGTCACGTCCGCGACCGACCTTGAGGCGCAGAACGCCGGGTTGGACGAGCTGCCCCCCAAGGACGAGCGGTATGACCGCGCGGACGAGGTGCTGGAGGCCTGTTTCGCCCTTTGGAATAGCTGGGACGCCGACGCCTTCGTGCTCGACAAGCAGGCCGGCGTGCTCGCGGACCCGGCGAAGGTCCATTACGCCAACTACGTGGGACGCTGGGTCAAGTCGCGCGGGCCGCTGTCGATCCCGCGCAGCCCGCAGGGCCGCCCGGTCATCATGCAGGCCGGCAGCTCCGACCGCGGACGGGAGTTCGCGGCGCGCTGGGCGGAGGCCGTGTTCACCATCCAGCGCGGCGAGGGCGAGATGCGTGCCTTCTACGGCGACCTGAAGGGCCGGCTGGCCGCGCACGGCCGCGCGCCGCACGAGTGCGCCATCCTGCCCGCGGTGACGATGGTGCTTGGCGAGACCGAATCCATCGCGCGGGAGCGGGCGGACTACCTGAACAGCCTCATAGACCCGGAGCTGAGCCTGGCCGCCACCTCCAGCAGCGTCGGCGCCGACCTGACCCGGCTCGCGCCGGGGACCACGCTGGAGCAGTTGCAGGGCAACCAGGGGATGCAGGGCACCAAGGACCTGCTGGACCAGGTCATGCAGGCCGAGGGCATCGGCTTCAAGCAGGCCGCGGTGAAGCGGGCCGAAGGGCGGGAGCTGGTCGGCACCCCCATCATGATCGCCGACCGGCTGCAGGAGCTGTTCGAGGCCGGGGTGTGCGACGGTTTCGTGGTGACGCCCACGACGTTCCCCGGCATGTTCGAGCAGTTCTGCCGCGGCGTGGTACCCGAGTTGCAACGCCGCGGCCTGTTCCGCACCGAGTATGCCGGCCGCACCTTGCGGGAAAACCTGCAAGACTGATCTGCCAGATGCCCCCCCCCAAGGACCAACCCCGGAGGACCGACCGCATGGCCATGCGCCCAACTGCCACCCGCCGCGCCGTCCTACTCGGCGCCTCCGCCTGTTCCGGCCTGTGGGCCGCCAGCGCCCATGCGGCGGCGGACCTCAAGGGCAAGACTGTCGTGTTCGCAAGCTGGGGCGGCGCCTACCAGGATGCCGAGCGCGTCTGCTACTGCGACCCGTTCGCCGCCGCGACCGGCGCCCGCGTGGTGCAGGACGGCCCGATGGACATCGCCAAGTTCCGCGCGATGGCCGAGGGCGGCGCACCCGACTGGGACGTGACCGACGTCACCATAGATTTCCTGTATGCCGGCAGCGCCGACAACCTGTTCGAGCCTATAGACTCCGACTTGGTGGGCACCGGCCGCATCTCGCCGCGCTTCGTGCATCCGAACGGGGTCGGCTGCATCGTCTGGTCTTACAACCTCGGCTACAACACCAAGACGTATCCAGCCGGCAAGGAGCCGCATACGTGGGCCGACCTATTCGACCTGCAGCGCTTTCCCGGCAAGCGCACCCTGGCGGACAACGTCGTGGCGACGCTTGAGGTCGCGCTGCTGGCCGATGGGGTGGCGCCCGATAAGCTGTATCCGCTCGATGTGGATCGAGCCTTCCGCAAGCTCGATACCATCCGTGGCGAGACGGTGTTCTGGGCCACCAACTCGCAGTCGCAGCAGCTTTTCATTGACGGGGAGGTCGGGCTTGGGGTGATCCTCAATGGCCGGGCCTTCGACGCGGCGAAGAAGGGCGCGCCCATCGCGGTGTCGTGGGAGCAGAACATCCAGTCGGTTGACTACCTGGTCGTCCCGCACGGCAGCCGCAACCGGGTGGCGGCGATGCAGTTGATCGACACGATGACCCTGGCGGAGAACCAGGCGAAGCTTGCCAACCTCATCGCCTACGCCCCTACCAACCCGGCGGCGTTCGGGTCCATCGACAAGGCGGTCGAACCCTGGCTGTCCACGGCGCCGGCCAACGTCGAGAAAGGGTTCGTCATCAACGCCGCCTACTGGCGGGACAACCAGAAGGCGCTGACGGAACGGTGGGACGCCTGGAAGCTGTCCTAGACCGCGGGCGCTGAACGGGTGCGGGTGGGCCGGCACGCCTGGCTGCTGGCGCCGTCGGTGCTGCTGCTGCTGGCGGCCTTCGTTTGGCCGGTGGGCTGGCTGCTGCTGCGGGCGTTCACCGAGCCGCGGTTAGGTTTGCAGAACTTTGCGCTGCTGTGGGAGCGGCCGGTTTACCTGCGCGTGGTTTGGAACACTGCGCTGATCAGCGCGGCGCTGACCCCGGCCTGCCTCCTGCTCGGCTTCCCCGTCGCGCACGCAATGGCGCATGGCGGGCCGCGGCTGCGGCGCGTGCTGATGGCGGTGGTGCTGGTGCCGTTCTGGACCAGCCTGCTGGTGCGCGCCTTCGCCACTGTGATCCTGCTGCAGCGCAACGGCCCGGTGAACGCGGCGCTGCTCGCGCTGGGGATCACGGATGCGCCGGTGCCGCTGCTTTACAACATGACCGGGCTGATGCTGGGCGCGCTGCAGACGCTGCTGCCCTTTGCGGTGTTTCCACTGCACGCGGCCATGGCGCGGATCGAGCCCTCGCTGATGCAGGCGGCGATGACGATGGGCGCGCACCCGGCCCGCGCCTTCCTGCGGGTGTATCTACCGCTTACGCTGCCGGGGCTGATGGCTGGGGCCACGCTCGTCTATATCAGCGCACTGGGCTACTACGTGCTGCCGGCCATGCTGGGCGGACCGCGCGAGTTCATGGTCGCCCAGATGATCCAGGACCAGATCGGCCACGGCAACTGGGGCGTCGCCGGGGCGCTGTCCCTTGTCCTGCTGGCGTCTACCGGGCTGCTGCTTTGGGCCGTGCACGCGACGGTGGGGCTGCGGGCGGTCGCACGGTGAGCGCCGGCGACGGCATGGCGCCCTGGCGGGTGCTGCGCGGCGGCATGTGTTTGCTGGCGGCGGCGCTGCTGCTGGCGCCGCTGGCGGTGGTGGTGATCGTGTCGTTCAGCGCGGCGCCGTTCCTGCAATTCCCGCCGCCGGGCCTGTCCTGGCGCTGGTATCGGAACCTGGCGTCCGACCCGGCCTGGCTGGACTCCGTCGCCGTCAGCCTGCAGGTCCTGGCGGTGGCGGCGCCTCTCGCGACCGGCATGGGCACCGCCGCGGCATACGCTCTGGCGCGGGGTGCCATTCCCGGAGCCGGGGTCATCCGGGGCCTGCTGATGGCCCCCATCGTCGTGCCCGGCATTCTGGTCGCGGCCGGGCTGTTCGGCGTG
>CAXTCI010000002.1:51958-71693 GCA_964242325.1 uncultured Acetobacteraceae bacterium | reverse complement strand
GAAGCGGTCGGGCGGTCAGGGATAAAAGGTTCGCGCTTCAGGAAGCTACTCTGTAGACAACCGCAGAACTGGGACCTTTCTCGAAATTAGATAGAACACAACGATTCCACTGCAAGAAATGGCAGACAGGTAGGGTCTCATTCGGTGCCGACCGGGGACCCACCCCTGCAACTTTTTTCTAAGTAATCAACGCCTTGAACCTAATGCCAGCGGAGCCCCAGTTGGGCATTTGTTCGCACCCAGGGCGTCGACGCTAGGCCGAGGGCTCCCATGGCTATGAGCGTGGTGAGAATGCCGACAAGTTCATCGCCCCGGGGACACGTCGGCGAGGCCCGACTCGCACGCAGACAGGAAGATGGGGTCCGGCCCTCCGTCGCCGAACAAAGTACGCAGGTCGCGGTGGCCTTGAATATTGCGGTAGAGACAAGACATTCTGGGACATGGACCTTCTGACCAAACTCGAGATTCTGGCTGATGCAGCGAAGTATGATGCATCCTGCGCATCTTCGGGAACCGAGCAGCGCTCGTCCGCAGGCAAAACCGATGGCATCGGTTCGACTGAGGGAATAGGGATTTGTCATGCATATGCTCCGGACGGCAGGTGCATAAGTTTGCTCAAGATACTCCTAACAAATTTCTGTATTTATGAATGTATATATTGCGTAAATAGGAATTCATCCAACGTAAAAAGAGCCCGGTTCACCGTCGAGGAAATTGTAAGCCTAACATTAGGCTTCTACAAAAGAAATTGCATTGAAGGATTGTTCCTTAGTTCCGGCATTATAAAAAATCCCGACTACACTATGGAACAGATCGTGCAGGTGGCCCGGGTGTTGCGCAGGGATCACGGGTTCCGCGGCTACATTCACCTGAAGACCATCCCCGACGCTGATCCGCTGCTGCTCGCGGAGGCCGGTCGGTATGCCGATCGCCTGTCAATCAATGTGGAGCTGCCGACCGAAGGAAGTCTTGCGGCCCTGGCTCCAGAGAAGGACCTCCCTGGGATCCGTCGTTCGATGGGACGAATACGCCAGAAGATCGACGAGGCGAAGGCGGAAAAGAAGGCTCCCCAGTTCGCCCCTGCCGGCCAGAGTACACAGGTGATAGTTGGGGCTGACTCCAGTTCCGATAAATCCATCATGCAGATGAGCACCAACCTTTACGCCTCGTATGGCCTGCGGCGGGTATACTATTCGGCGTTCAGCCCGATCCCGGACTCCTCCGCCTTGCTGCCGCCAAAGGCTGCGCCGCTGCTGCGGGAGCATCGGCTGTATCAGGCGGATTGGCTGATGCGGTTCTACGAGTTCAAGGCGGACGAGATCACGACGGACGCGACCGGCAACCTGGATCTGTCCATGGATCCCAAGCTGGCCTGGGCACTCCAGCACCGTGAGCACTTCCCGATGGACGTGAACCGGGCGACACGGGAGCAGTTGCTGCGCGTGCCCGGCCTTGGCGTGAAGTCGGTTGACAAGCTGGTCCGCGCCCGGCGCCATGCCCGGCTGCGCATGGCGGACCTCGCCCGTCTGCGCCTGCCGATGGCGAAGGTCGCGCCCTTCGTGATCGCCGCAGACCACCAGCCCGGCGGCTTGCTGGACAGCGCGCGGCTGTCGCAACGCCTGGTTTCCAAGCCGGTGCAGGCGGATTTGTTCGCCTAAGCACATCTTCCGCAACGGCCAGCGTCCCGCTGCGTTCGGGCGTCATCGCGAGCCGCTTGCGGCGTGGCGATCCAGGTGCCGCCGAACCAGAACGTGCTGGCGGTCCCTGGATTGCTTCGCCGCCGCGCATCTCGCAGTGACAGGGGTTGTAGGGGTCGCATGAAGTCTGTCGTCCTGGCGCATGAGGTGGATTGGGGCGGCTGGCGTACCGCGGCACGGTCCCTGGCGTTGGATGGGACCGCGCCCGAGGATGTCGTCTGGTCCGTCCGCGCCGCCGACGACCTATTCGCAGAGGTGGAGGACGAGCTGCCCGCCACCCCGGTAACCGGCACCTTCACCGTGCCGCGCGCCCTGGTGGAGCTGGCCGAAACTGCCATCCAGGCGCACGACCCCGAACGCTTTGCCCTGATGTATCGCCTGATCTGGCGGGCGCAGCATGGCGAGAAACACCTGTTGGACCTGACCACCGACCCCGAAATACAGCGGGTTCAGCGCCTTGCTGCCGCCGTGCGGCGCGACACTCACAAGATGCGCGCCTTCGTCCGGTTTCGCGAGGTGACGGAGCCGGAGGGCACCCGTTACGTCAGTTGGTTCGAGCCCGACCACTATATTGTCGAGGCCAACGCGCCATTCTTCACCCGGCGCTTCGCCACCATGGTCTGGTCCATCCTGACCCCATATCGCAGCGCGCATTGGGACGGGACGGACCTGCGTTTCGACATGGGCGCATCCCCCGCCGACGTGCCGGACGACGACCGGCTGGAGGCGTATTGGCGCGCTTATTACAGCAGCATCTTCAACCCGGCCCGCCTGAAGATCGGCGCCATGCGGTCGGAGATGCCGCAGAAGTATTGGAAGAACCTGCCCGAGGCCGCCGCCATCCCGGAGTTGATCCGCGGCGCCGCCGACCGGGTGCAAAACATGGTGGAGCATCCAGTGGTATCACCCGCACGCGCATCCAGCCCGAACCTCGCCGCGTCGGCGGCTGCTTCGGCAACCGCCCCCGTGGCGGAGGAGGGCGGCCTGACAGTCCTGCAACGGGCGGCGCGCGACGCCGAGGAATGCCGCCGCTGCCCCCTATGGGAGCCGGCGACCCAGGTGGTGTTTGGCGAAGGCCCTGCCGACGCCCGCGTGATGTTCGTCGGCGAGCAGCCCGGCGATCAAGAGGACTTGGCCGGCCGCCCCTTCGTTGGACCTGCCGGGCAGCTATTCGACCGTGCGATGCAGGAGGCCGGGCTGGACCGCCGTGGAGTGTATGTCACCAATTCGGTCAAGCACTTCAAATTCGTTCCCCGTGGCAAGCGGCGCATCCACGAGAAGCCCGGCATCGGCGAGATCAACGCCTGCCGCTTCTGGCTGGACTTGGAGCGCACGGAGGTGAAGCCCGCCATCACCGTGATGATGGGCGCCACCGCCGCCCGTGCCGTGACCGGCAAGGCCGTCGCAATAACCCGGGAGCGCGGCAAGCCGGTGGCGTTGGATGGCAACACCACGGGCTTCATCACCGTGCACCCATCGTATTTGCTTCGCCTGCCGGACGAGGACAGCAAGGCACGGGAGTATGCGGCGTTCGTCGCGGATTTGAAGGCGGTGAAGGCGCTGGCGGAGGTGGGTTGATCCTAGGTGGCCCCGGGATCAGGGCACCGTCGGTATAGGCAGCGCAGAGACATTGACCCTGCCGTTCAGCGAGTAGGTTGCACTGTTCTCCCGGACGATATCCGGGCAGGACGATGCCGGAACGTAGATGAATACCGGCGTGGACGAGGCTACCTGCACCTCCCCGGGCCGCAGCCCCCCCAGCCGCAGCTTGACGGGCTGACCCACCGCCGCATGGTCAGCCTCCATTACAAGCCAGCGCTCCCCTCCTTGCAGCCGGATGCCGGCGCGTAAGCCGATGATTGTTGGCCGGAACTCACTGGGTTCCAGCACCCTAACGGGCTGGCGCGCCGCGTCGTAAATAGTCGCACGCGGTGAGACCAGCGTGCCGCCGCTGGCAATGCTTGTGATGTTCACCCTGTAAGGCTGGGTCGTGGCCGGCAGTTCGAACACCGCATAGGTCGTCGCCGGCCCGTCATTCCGGCGGACGCAGCGGCCTGCCATCCCCAGCTTGGCTCCTGTGCCGCCAAGGCGGTCGAACGGCACGGGCTGTACGTCCTCGAACACCGGCTGGTTATCGCAAGCGCGGCTGCCCAAGGTCAGCAACGGCGGGTCATGCGGCACGGCGCACGCCGCCACTGACAGAGCAAGGGCACCGGCGCCAAAGTTCAGGACGCTCCTCATGCTAGGCGCCGGCCAATGCCATCGGCTGCTGCCGATAGGGCTGCGCCGAGACTCGCGACGGCGCGGCGAGGGTCCGCTTCAAGCTCGGTAAAATCCTTGAACGTGGACAAGCTGGGTGCAGCGGGGTCAAGCGATATGGACGCATCCTCCACCCCATTCACGGTGAATGTATCCTGCATTAGCACCGACCGGTTGGCGGCTTGGATAAGGCGCGTGCTCACAACAACCGTGGGACGGAACGGAGACGCGTCGCGGTCGTCCAGCGCCAGGAACCCGTATGTGACGACAAAGGCGTCCAGCACGGCGTCATGCCCCGGCGCCGGCTCATACTTCGCAAGGAATGTCCGCCGTGCTGGATCCGCAGACTCCGGCGCGATGGCAAAGCTTTGAGCGCGCAAGCGCTCGATCAGCATGGCATGGAAATGAAGCTGCGGGTCAAAGGTCTGGGAGGCCATCATGGTCCTAACTGCGTCCATCCGGTTCTTGCGGATGACGATGCCCGCGATCTGGCCGACAAAGCCGAGCCGGTCCGTCGCGGTATTCATTACGGCGATGTTAGGATTTTCCGGAAAGCCGACCGTCGGCAGGGCGACGCGGTGAATGTTCGCCATCGAGGCATGGTCGATGACGATGGGCTTGCTTACGGCGCAACCAGCAAGACCCGCCATGCCGAGCGCAAGGAGGCCACGACGTGGAAGAGGGCGTTGCAAGAGAAGAATGTTGCTAATGCATTTCAGTTACGGAATGCGAATAGATTTTGCTAGTTCGATCGTGACTGGCGCGGCATGGCGGTTTGGATGTGTTGCAGAAATGCCCAGCGCCGGTCGGAGGGGCTGTAGCATAAGCGCGTAGTGCGTCGCGCGCAGGCAAGCACTGGGCCAGCCTGGATGCGGATTGGCGCGTCACAGGGGCGTGCCAGGGCCACCCGGGGTTTGCCGACCCTCAAGGCGACGTGACAGGGCGCGCGAGCACCTCCGGATTCACCACATTGATCGGCCGCCCCGCCCCATAAGCCGCCACCTGGTCGAAGATGTCCGAGAACTGCAGCTCATACTCGTCCCGCGTGACGTAGCCGATATGCGGCGTGCAGACGACCTGCGGCAGGGTCAACAGTTGGTCCGCCGGATCGAGCAGGGGTTCGTGCTCAAACACGTCCACCGCCGCCATGCCGGGCCGCCCAGCACGGAGCGCTGCCACCAGCGCACCCGGCGCCACCAGCCCGGCGCGGCTGGTATTGACCAGGAGGGCGTCCCGCCGCATCCGCCCCAAGTCGTCTGCCGTCACGATCCCGCGCGTGGCGTCCAACAGGCGCATGTGCAGCGACACCACGTCGCAAGCCTCGTAGAACGCTTCCCTGCTGGTCGCCGTCTCGTAGCCATCGGCTGCCGCGCGTGCCCGGCTGGCATCCCGCGCCCAGACCAGCACCTTCATCCCGAAGGCCCGGCCATAGCCGGCCACCGCGGCGCCGATCCGGCCGTAGCCGTAAATGCCGAGCATCCGGCCGCGCAGCGTGGCGCCAACGCCCATCTGCCACTTGCCCGCCTGTAGTGCCGCCATCTGCTGCGGTATCTGCCGCACCGACGCCAGGACCAGCCCCCAAGTCAATTCTGCGGCGGCATAAGACGGGGTGTCCGAGTGCATATCGGACGACACGATCACGCCCAGCCGGGTGCAGTCGGCGACGTCTATGTGCGGGTAAACGCTGCGCTGGCTGATCAGCCGCAGCTTCGGCAGGCGCTCCAGCAGGGGCACGCGGATGTGCGTACGCTCCCGGAACAGCACCAGGACCTCGGTGTCACGTAGCCGCTCGGCCAGCGCGTCAACGTCCTGGACGTGGTCGTTCCACACCGTCACGTCGAAGCCGGTCAGCTTGGCAAAGCAGGGCAGGGTCCGCAGGGTATCGAAGGTGTCGTCGAGGATGGAAACCTTCATAGGGCGCAGTGCCGAAGCAGGCACAGGGCGGGCGCGGCATCGGTGCGTGGGCCGGTAGAAACCTGGGACAGCGATGGCCTCGTGATGCCCGGCGCCGGAGCATCCGCGCCGAAAATGGAGGGTTGCCGCATAGCCGTTCTCCTTGTCACGCTGAAAGCATGTACGCGCCCTGGCTGGGCCGACGCAAGCGGGTCCCGGCGATGGCCGCGGCTCCAAATGGCAGAACTACTGCTTCCTTCCCCCTCTCCCTACGGGAGAGGGCCGGGGTGAGGGGGTCTTGGCTGCGGAGCGATGCGCTCACGTGCCGATAACCTGCAGCCCTGAAAGGACCGGGGTCAGCGCCCCAAGGCCCCCTCTCACCCCGACCCTCTCCCGGAAGGAGAGGGAGAAAAGGACCACCAAGCCGCGGCGGCGTAGGCGCCGGTGCTTAGCGCGGTGACGCCGACGCTGGGCGGCCAGTCCGTCCAGTAGGACAGGGCCAGCCCACCCCAGACCGCCGCGACTGCCAGGCCAGCGGACATCCCCATCCCCGGCAGGACGCCGCGCGTCAGGCGCTCCGCCGTGGCAGCGGGGGCGACCAGCAGGGTGAACACCAGCAGCACGCCAACCACCTGCGCGCAGAGCGACACCGCGACGGCCGCAACCACCAGGAAAGCCACGGACACCTCGCGCATCGGTACGCCGCGCGCCTCCGCCAACTCCGGTTGCAGCGTGGCGAACAGCAGCGGGCGCAGCAGCACGGCCAAGGCCAGCAGCGCCAGTATGCCCAGCGCCAGCAAGCCCCAGATCGCCTCAGCCTCCACGCCCAGCAGGTTGCCGAACAGCAGGGACGCCGCGCTCGTAGCCTGCCCGGTGTAGAAGTGCAGGAACAGCAGCCCCAGCCCCAGGGACGCCGACAGCACCACGCCGATCGCGACGTCGCGCTCGCCCGCGCGCTCCCCGAGGAGGCCCATGCCGACGCCGCCCAGGACGGTCATGGCCACCAGGCCGGGCAACGGCGGCAGGCCCAGCAGCGCCGCGCCGGTCGCGCCGCTGAACCCCAGGTGGCCCAGCGCGTGCCCGGCGAACGCCTGCCCGCGCAGCACCAGCACGTAGCCGACCAGCCCCGCCACCACCGCCACCACCGTCCCGGCGGCGAAGGCGTTCTGCATGAACTCGTATTCAAACATGGACATGCGCTTCATGGAGGTGGCTCGGCCCGCATACGCCAGCCGCCGGGCTGCCGCCGGACATGACGAACACCTGGCCGGCGGCGCGCACGACCTCGATGGGAGCGCCATACAGCCGGGACAGGACGGGTGTCGTCACGACCTCATCCACCGGACCGATCGCTGCGGCGCCGCGGGCCAGGTAAAGCACCTCGTCCAGCGCGCCCAGCAGCGGGTTCAGCTCGTGGGCGCTGAACAGCACGGTGATGCCCAGCTCCTGCCCGACCTGCCGGGCCAACGCCACGACCGCGGCGGCATGACGAGGGTCTAGGCCAGCCATCGGCTCGTCCAGCAGCAGCAGGCGGGGATGGTCCAGCAGGGCCTGGGCCAGCAGCAGCCGCTGGCGCTCGCCGCCCGACAGGGACAGCAGCGGGCGGTCGGCGAGCGCCCGGGCGTCCACACGGTCCAGCGCCTCCAGCACCGCCGCGCGTCCGGCGACGCCCAGGCGCGGCAGACCCCATCGTGCGCCGCCCGCGGCGCCGGCCACGAAGTCCCAGCCGCGCAGCCGGGCGCCTGCCGGCTGGGTGCGGACCTGCGGCACGTAGCCGATGCTGGCACCACCCGGGGACGGCGCCGCCCCCAGCACGCGCAGGCTGCCCGCCGCCGGGCTCAGCAGGCCCAGGATAGCCCGGAACAAGGTGGTCTTCCCCGCACCGTTCGGGCCGAGCACGCCGACAAACCGGCCGGCCGGCACCGACAGCGTCACCCCCTGCAGCACCGTCCGGCCCCCCGGCGCCAGGGTCAGGTCCTGCAGCTCGACCGCGGGCGCGGTCACGGCGCCGACAGCGCCTGGTCCAGCGCGTCCAACTGGCCCAGCATCCAGGATACGTAGGTCATGCCCTCCGGCTGCGATTCCGTGACGCCCACGACGGCTACCCCGGAAGCGCGGGCAATGGCGAGCAGCCGGGACGCGGCGGGTCCGGTGGTTTGGCTGTTGTAGATCAGCGCGCGCAGGCGCCGGGCGCGCAGGTCGGCCTCGAACGCCGCCACATCCGACGGGCGCGGCTCCGCGTCGTTCATCACCGCAAGCGCGAAGCGTCCATGCTTGACCTGCAGGCCCAGGGCGTCGGCCATCAGTCCGAACACCGGCTCCGTCGCGGCCACTGGCGCCCCGGCATGGGCGGCACGCAGAGTGGCGATGCGGTCCTGCAACGGCTTGAGCGACGCCTTGAGGGCGGCCAGGCGTTCGGCATAGCCGTTGCTGCCGCCCGGGTCGGCGCGGGTCAGGGCGGCAGCGGCGGCGGTGGCCAGAGCGGGAGCAGCGGCCGGGTCGTACCACAGATGCGGGTTGTCGCCGGGGCGCCGGTGCAGGAGGTCGGCAATCACGATCACGTCGCGGCCCGGCCGGGGCCGCCCGAGCAGGCGGGGCATCCAAAGGTCGTAACCGATGCCGTTGTAGACCACCAGGCCCGCCGATTGCAGGGCGCGAGCCGCGGCCGGCCCAGCCTCGAAGGCATGCGGGTCGGCGTCGGGACTATTCAGGATGCTGGTCACGGCGGCTCCATCCCCGGCCACGTCGCGTAGAATGCCGGCATAGACCATTTCCGCCGCGACAGCCTGCACGGGCGGGTGCGTGGGCTGGGCAAGGGCCGGGGAGGCCAGCAGCAGGGCGATGAGGGCAAGCAAGCGCATGGTACGGCTCCAAAGGGAGCTGTTCTGTTATAATGTAACATCGGGGCTGTCGAGGCTTACTACTCCAAGTCGTAGCGGATGCCGAGCACCACGGTTTGCTGTGGCTGCGTCATGCTCGGCGGAAACGGCGGCAGGTGCGCGCTGGCCAGCAGGCTCCGCGCGCCTTCATCCAGCAACGAGGACCCGCTGCTTCTGACGACTTGGGCGGACAGGACGCGGCCGGTGCGGTCCACCGTGAAGCGGATGTCAACGCGGCCTTCCTGACCGGCAGCGCGGGCTGCCTCAGGATAAACCCTGTGCGACTGCACCCAGGCGCTCAAGGCGCCGCGCCAGGCAGGGTCCGCGACTGGTGCAGCCGATGACTGCGGTGCGGGCACTGGCGCGGAAGGTGCTGCGAAGGCGGGCGGCCGCGATGCCGGCAACGCGGCAACGGACGGCGGCGCGTTGCCCGGCACGGCGCGGCGGGCAGACGGCCGGGGCGGCGAAGGGCGCGGCGGCGGAGGTCGGGACGTCACCGGCGCTGGCCGGGCTGGTACCGGAGCAAGGGGCGGCGGCACTGGCGCCCGCTCGGCAACGGGTGAGGGCGCGGGCACGTCGGTGGGTGGGGGGGCCGTGGGCGCAGATGGCTCCACGGGTGGCGGCGTTGTTGGCGGCGCCGCGGGCTCATCCGGAAGCGGAGGCGCAACCGGCTCCGGGGCGGGTTGCGCCACTGGCGGCTGCTCGGCAATGGGCGGAGGTGCGGGCGCCTCGGCGGGCGGGGGCGCTGTGGGCGCAGATGGCTCCACGGGTGGCGGCGTCACTGACGGCGGCACGGCCTCATCCGGCGGCGGAGGTGCAGCCTGCTCCGGCGGTGTCGGCGGCTCGGTTGCCTGCGGCATGTCAGGCGCGGTGGCGCCCTGCGGTTCCGGTGCGGATGCTGGGGCGGCAGGGGTCGACGGAGCCTCAAAGGTCATTTCCACCGCCTGCTCCGGCACCTCCGGCGCCGGTTCGCGCATGTGGACCGCAACCAGCAGCAGCCCGGCCGTCAGCAGGTGCGCCAGCAGGGAGCCGACTGCGGCCAGACGGCCGAACCGCGGGCGTGCGCTCAAGGCAGCCGCGGGTCGCATCAGCCTCATGGACTCTTTTGAAATGTTATAACATAACATATCATGCGGCGATCACGCCGCAAAATCCCGGGGTTTGCAATGGCTGTTGCGCGCGCGCTGGTGTTGGGCATGGTGTCTGGTGGCCTGGTTTCTCCATCATCCCTCCTCTGGGCCGCCAGCCCGGCGCCCGATCCTTCCTCTGCCCCATCCACGCCAGGCCCGCCATCCCCGCCCACTGTCCGCGTGGGGTCCGGTGACGACGTCGTGCTGGACGACCTGCAAGTGGTCGCCCAGCGCCTGGACGCGGCGCGGCTCAGCATCCAGCCCAGCCTGGGTGCGACGCGCACCGACTTCGGCCAGCAGGCGATCGAGGCCATTCCGGAGGGCGGCAACGCCGGGTTGAACCAGGTGCTGCTGCGCGCGCCCGGTGTCGTGCAGGACGCCTTCGGCAACGTGTTCATCCGCGGCGACCACCGTAACGTGCAGTATCGCATCAACGGCGTTCAACTGCCGGAGGGCTTGGCCGGCTTCGCTAGCACGCTGCAGGCGCGGTTCGCCAACCAGGTGTCGTTGGTGACGGGCGCGCTGCCGGCGCAGTACGGCTTCCGCACCGCCGGGGTCGTTGACATCCAGACCAAGACGGGGATCACCAGCCCCGGCACCACGGTGTCCCTGTATGGCGGCAGCCGCGGCACCGTGCAGCCTTCCTTTGAATACGGCGGGCGCAGCGGGCCGGTGGACTACTACGTCACCGGCGACTACCTGCGCAGCAACATCGGCATCGAGAACCCGGCTAGCAGCTTCAGCGCCCGCAACGATGGCACCAACCAGGCCCGCGGCTTCGCCTACGTGTCCGGCATCCTGGACGACACCACCCGGCTGACGCTGATGACCGGCACCTCCTACGGCGATTTCCGCATCCCGACGCGGAGCGGCCTGGTGCCCAGCCTGGGGCTGACCGTGAACGGCGTGTCGGACTCCGACAGCAGCACCCTGCGCCAGCGCCAGCGCGAGCTGCAGCAGTTCGGCATCCTGTCCCTGCAAAAGCACACGGAAGCCGCCGACGTGCAGGCGTCCGTGTTCACGCGCTACAACAGCCTGCGCTACTCGCCTGACCCGCTGGGCGACCTGCTGTATAACGGCGAGGCTCAGTCAGCCCGGCGGGAGATCACCTCGACCGGGATGCAAACCGATGGGAGCTGGCGGATATCGGACGCGCACACCCTGCGCGCCGGGTTCCTGGCCCAAGTCGAGCGCACCAGCAGCCGGGCCGTGTCCTCTGTGCTGCCGGTGGACGACGCCGGGATGCAGACGAGCGGCCAGCCATTCTCCATCGGCGACAAGACGGCGCGCACCGGCGCATTCTACGGCGCCTACGTGCAGGACGAGTGGCGCGTCCTGCCGCGGGTCACGCTCAACTATGGCGGCCGCGCCGACGTGGTGGATGAATACACGCACGAGGCGCAGCTCAGCCCGCGGGTGAACGTGGTTTACAAGCCGTTCGACGGCACGACCGTGCATGCCGGTTATGCCCGCTACTTCAACCCGCCGCCGTTCGAGCTGGTGGGCAACACGACCATCAGCCGTTTCGTCGGCACCACAGCCGAGCCTGCCGTGACGCAGAGTGACCCGGTGAAGGCGGAGCGGTCCCACTACTTCGACGCCGGCATCCAGCAGGTGGTGGTCCCCGGCCTTACGCTCGGAGTGGACGGGTTCTACAAGCGCGCCCGCAACCTGATTGACGAGGGACAGTTCGGGTCGCCGATCCTGCTCACGGCCTTCAACTACGCCCGCGGGGACGTGACGGGGGTGGAGTTCTCCGGCACCTACGACCGGGGGCCGTTGGCGCTGTTCGGCAACCTGACGATATCCCGCGCCATCGGGCGGGATATCGTCAGCAGCCAGTTCAACTTCAGCCAGGCCGACCTCGACTACATCAGCCAGCACTGGATCCACCAGGACCACGACCAGCGGTTCACCGGATCGGCGGGGGCGGCCTATACGCTGATGCAGGGCAGGCCGGCGCCGCTGCGTGTGTCGGCGGACCTGCTGGTGGGCAGCGGCCTGCGTGCCAGCGCGTCCGACATCCCGAACGGGCGGGCGCTGGGCGGCTACTATACGGTCAACCTGTCGGCGGTGCAGAAGCTCGACCCGAGCCTGCTCGGCGGGCGCGGGCGTGGGACGGAGCTGCGGTTGGACGTGATCAACCTGCTGGACCGCAAATACCTGCTTCGCGACGGTAGTGGGCTGGGCGTGGGCAACCCACAATATGGGCTGCGCCGGGCCATCCTGGGCGGAGTGTCGCAGCGGTTCTGAACCTGCGGCACTTGCCGCCGTTCTGGCCGGCGTCCCGAGGAGGCAAATCATGACCGCACATCCCCACGACCGCACCGAAACCCTGGCCGAGTTCAAGCGCATCGTGAATATGACCCCCGCCGCGCTCGGCAAGTGGCTGGACAGCCCCGACAGCCAATCCGTCGGTATGACCCCGGAGGGCGAGCGGGTGTCGCACGAGGGCGGGGAAGAGTCGGTCGGCCACGGCATGGGCCGCCGCATCCTGGAGTTGAAGGCCGCAAAATCCGAGGACCTGACCGACGACGACCTGGCGGCGATGCGGAAGGTGATCGGCTACGTCCACCGCCACATCGTGCAGCGGCCGCATGGCGACGTGACCGATACGCGCTGGCGGCACTCGCTGATGAACTGGGGGCACGACCCGCTCAAGGATTAAGCGGGCCTGCGCTGCCTGTCACACAGATGGCCTGCAATCGTGCCAGCCTGCTTAGCCTTTCATCTGTGCGCAAACCTCCAGGGGTTTGCTTAGGGCCGCACCCCCGGCGTTTCCACCGGCATCCCGTTCGAGCGCCAGCCGAGATACAGGCGCAGCACCGCCATCTCCACGCTTGCCGCCGGGAACGGTTCGGACCGCACGCCGGTCATGCAGTTGTGTATGCGGCGGAGCAGGGACCCCACGCCCTGCCATTCCAGCCGGTAGATCGGGTAGGCGTTGACCCGGCCTTCCGGGATGCGTGCCCCGCCCAGGCGGTCGCCGGCCAGCCCTCCCTGGTCACGCGGTTCGTGGCAGTCGGCGCATGACAAGTCGAGCTGTCCCATACGCGTGTTGAACAGCGTCCGGCCCTGCTCCAACGCCGTAGCGGCCGGGCCGGAGCCGTCCACCTGAACCGGCATCCCGCGGGATTGCAGCCCGATCAGGGCAGTCAAGGCCAGTAGGTCGTCACCTTCTTCCGGCAGGGCAAGGGCGCCCTGGTGCTGGGTGCGGCTCCAGTTGATCCGGGCCTCCAGCGTCATCGCCTGCCCGAGCGCGGCGTCCCAAGCGGGGAGCCGGGCGGCGACGCCGCGCATTGTCTCGGGCGGCCCATGGCAGGCGGCGCAGCTTTGGTTCCGCGGGCCGGCAGGCTGGTCCCACAGGGCACGGCCGTTGGCGACCCACAGCATGGCCGGGTTGGCGCCATCATCGTCCTGCATGGCCTGCACGGCAGGGGAGGCGTCGTCATAGCCGCTGCGGGGTGCGCCAGGTGCCGCGGCGAGAAGCAGCAGGCCTAGCCCAGCCGCCTTGAGTCCTTGCAGCCGCGCCCCCCTCCGCATCGTAGGGCGGATCAGCGCAGCGCCATCCGCCGGTCTGCGCCTGATCATCGGGACACCCCGCCTCGGGCCGGTCCATCGAGGAAGCCGAGCAGCGCCGCCCGGAACGGCGGCAGACTCTTATAGGCCGCCATTGCCTCCGGCATTGCCCGCACGGCCTCGCCCAGGCGCGCGGCGGCGCCGGGCTGGGCGGCGACGCGGGACAGCGGATAGGTGTAGACCCGAATGGTGAACAGCACGAAACCACTCTGGGGCAGGCGGCTCAGCGTCTGCCGCTCCACCCTCAGGAACAGCAGCTCGCCGGCATTTGCCGCCGTGAAGGACGGGTCGAGCCCGGTGCGGTGCTTGCCCTCGATCTGGAACAGCGCGGGGTCATCGGTGACGGACCAGTTCAGCCGCTCCGTCAGCTTACCGGGCTTGAGGTGGCGCATGAAGCGGTCCACCGGTGTCGCAAGAGTGCCGGCATACAGCGGCACCCGGTCGTGGATGTCTGCCAGGGGACGGCCAATCTTCTCGTGCAGGCGCCAGCGGCTAGGGGCGCACAGCACGGCGGCACGTAGAACCGGGACGCCCTCCTCGACGCCGATCAGGCACAAATCCTCCTGAACCAGTCGTCCCGCCAGTTCCAGCGGGTCATAGGGCGGGTCCGCCAGGTTCCAGCGCTCCCCGGTCAGGCAGTTGCACAACGAATTTCCGTCGCGCCTGAAATGGCTTGGGTAGCGTTCCGGCAGCAAGCCGACCAGGCGGTCCAAGGCTTCCTGCCGTGCCAACTCCGACCCGGCGGTTACCGCGAACACCTCCGCATGACGATGGTCGAGAAGGGTGCGGCGCTCCGCCAGTTCGGCCGGGTAGCGCTCGTCCAACTCGATCAACTCATCTTCAGGGCGGGAAACCAGCCCCAACATCATGCGGTGCGGGCCCGCATCGAACGGAAGATAGAGCGCCTCAGTGGGCAAACCTGGGAGGCGGCATGTCGTATCGACCGTCATGCCGCCATCCGGACCGGGTTTGCCCATCCAACCGTTACAGCCCACAAATCAGTCTATTGCGTCGCCCACGGCGTGAATAGGCGCACCGATGGGCTTGCCGACAATCGGAACCGCCTCGATCACGTCTCCGGCGGCGCGGAATGGCAGCGCCACCACGCCGCAACCGCTCAGGGCAAGGGGAATCGCGACTGCCAGGAGCAGTGCGGCCCGGGGCAGCCTCACCGCACCGGAACCGAGTTGACGGGCGCCTGACCCGGCGGGGTCGGCGCCGGCATAGGAGCCGGGGCGCCGGGTGCGCCCTGTAGGATGACGCCGCCGCCCTGGTAGGCGCGGTTTGCCTCGGGCGTGAAGGGGCCGCGGTCGAGCGGGGTTCCGGGGGAGGAGGCAGGCTGGGCGTGCGCATGGCGCATGCGGGCGTGCTTGACCGGAGGCTGTGGGGCCGTCTGTGCCAGGGCCGGGGCGGCAAGTGCCGCAACGGCGGCGATCGTGAGGATGATGCGCATGAAGTCTCCTGTCGGTTGCCTTGGATGCTGCTCGTAAAGCCCTGCCTGGATCAAGGATGACGTACAAGCCAGTTGCTACAGGGACACAACTGCCAACTCCCGGCGCAGGTTGCCACGCCTGTTTACGTACACTTCTACACCGGGCATCCAAGACCCGGGCTGCCGGGCCGACGCAGGCGAGGCCGGGCCGCAGGACCCGGAAAACGCAACCGGGGTGCTGGTCGTCACGCCGGATTCGCGCGATGCTGCGTGCCAGCCAATCGAGGGCCGAAGGTGAGACCCTTGCCTCGGCCTGGCGGGAGGATGCGGCGGCAGGCGCAGGGAGGACTGCTTGAAGTTGATTGCCTCGGCAAGGGCCTGCGCTTACCCATTGGCCATGAAGCAGTTGCACCTGGCGTAAGGGGCGGCAGTCCCAAGCTGAACAGGGCACCCACGGAGGAAACGATGGAATTTGCGTTCTCGGACAAGGTCCAGCGGCTGCAGGCCCGCCTGTTCGCCTTCATGGACGAGCACATCCACCCCAACGAGAAAACCTATATTGCCCAACTGGTCGGCGCGGCCGACCGCTGGCAGCCGGTGCCGGTGGTGCAGGAGCTGAAGCAGGTGGCCAAGCGCGAGGGCTTGTGGAACCTGTTCCTGGCCCATAGCGGCCGCGGCGCCGGGCTGACCAACCTGGAATACGCCCCCTTGGCCGAGATCATGGGCCGGGTGCAGTGGGCGTCCGAGGTGTTCAACTGCTCCGCCCCCGACACCGGCAACATGGAAACCCTGGAGCTGTATGGGACCGAGGCGCAGAAGGCCCGCTGGCTGGCGCCGCTGCTGGAGGGGGAGATACGCTCGGCGTTCTGCATGACGGAGCCGGAGGTGGCGTCGTCGGACGCAACCAACATCGAGATGCGGATCGAGCGGCGCGGCGGCGACTACGTCATCAATGGCCGCAAGTGGTGGTCGTCCGGCGCCGGCGACCCGCGCTGCGCCGTCCTGATCGTCATGGGCAAGACCGACCCGGCCAACACGGACAAGCACCGCCAGCAATCCATGATCCTGGTGCCGCGCGACACGCCGGGAGTGACGGTGCTGCGGACGCTGCCGGTGTTCGGCTATGACGACGCGCCGCACGGCCATGCCGAGATCACCTTCGAGGACGTGCGCGTGCCGGCGGAGAGCATCCTGCTCGGCGAGGGCCGCGGCTTCGAGATTGCCCAAGGGCGGCTTGGGCCGGGGCGCATCCACCACTGCATGCGGACCATCGGCCTGGCCGAGCGGGCGCTGGAGATGATGTGCAAGCGCTCCCTGGCCCGGCACCCCTTCGGCAAGCCGCTGGCAGAGCAGGGCGTGACGATGGAGCGGATCGCCAACAGCCGCATCATGATAGACCAGTGCCGCCTGCTGGTGCTGCATGCCGCCTGGAAGATGGACACGGTGGGCAACAAGGAAGCCCGGCGCGAGATCGCCGAGATCAAGGTGTCTATCCCCAACATGGCCTGCCAGGTGCTGGACTGGGCGGTGCAGATGCACGGCGCCGGCGGCGTGTCGGACGATTTCGGCTTGGCGAGGATGTATGCCACCGCCCGCACGATGCGGATCGTGGACGGGCCGGACGAGGTGCACCGTCACCAGCTCGGACGGCTGGAGCTGGCGAAGTACAAGCCGGCCCGGCCGAACAGCATGGCCGCCGAGTAGATGATGGACGTCCCGCAGATGACAGCCGGCGCAATGGCGACGCAGCCGGGGGTGCCGACGCTGGTCGCCCCCCTGGCCAACCACCTGTTGGATGAGGCCCGGCTGGCGGCCTATCTGGCGCGCGAACTGCCTGGGTTCGCCGGGCCGCTCACGGTCCGGCAGTTCCAGGGCGGGCAGTCCAACCCGACCTATCACCTGCACACCCCCGGCGCCGAGTATGTGCTGCGCAAGAAGCCACCGGGGACGCTGCTGCCCTCGGCGCATGCGGTGGACCGCGAATACCGGGTGCAGGCGGCGCTGGCGGGGTCGGCGGTGCCGGTCGCGCCGATGCTGCTGCTGAGCATGGACGAGGGCGTGGTCGGCACCCCGTTCTACGTCATGGCCCACGTGCCGGGCCGGGTGTTCAACAACCGCGCGCTGCCCGGCCTGCCGCCCGCGGACCGCGCCGCGATGTATGACGACATGAACCGGGTGCTGGCGGCGTTGCACAGCGTGGACTGGCAGGCCGCGGGGCTGGAGGGCTTCGGCCGCCCGCAGGCCTACGTCGCCCGGCAGATCGAGCGATGGAGCCGGCAGTATGTCGCCTCCAACGCCGGGGACGTGCCGGAGATGGACCGGCTGATGGCCTGGCTGCCGGCCCACGTGCCAGCGGCCGACGAGACGGCCATCGCCCACGGCGACTTCCGCCTGGGCAACCTGATCTTCCATCCCACCGAGCCGCGGGTGGTGGCCGTGCTGGACTGGGAGCTGTCCACCCTGGGGCATCCGTTGGCCGACCTGGCCTACAACTGCATCCCCTGGCGCCTGCCGGTGGCCATCGAGGGCTTGGTGGGCGCCGATGCGCCGGGCATCCCGGACGAGGCGTCCTATGTCGCCGCCTACTGCCGCCGCACCGGGCGGGACGGGGTGCCGGCGCTGGACTTCTTCGTAGTGTTCTCCTTGTTCCGCTGGGCGGCGATTGCGGCCGGCGTGTATCGCCGGGCGCTGGACGGCAACGCGGCGGATGCGGGCGCAATGGTCATCGGCAACAAGTTCCGGGTGCTGGCCGAGGCCGCTTGGGCGCTGGCGGAGCGGATCTGATGCCGACCGCCTTGCCCTAGTCTTGGGGTCTTGCCGGTCACGGCCCGCCCCGGAGTGTGCGCGAGTTGGCTGTTCACCTGGCGGCGGCAGGTGCGTGGTGACGTGCTGAGGGCATCCGAAATGCCGATGCAGATGCTCGGCACGCCCTTGGCGACACCTGGCTTGGGCGCGATCGCTCGACCTTGAACATATGCGCCGCGGCCGTTGCACGACCGGCTGGGACGGTGCCAGCTCTTGCCCGCGGCGGCAAAATTGAACCGAGCGCCGGCACGCCCGTTCTCGCTTGCCGGGGCGGGATTCGCGACCGCCCACACGGCGAGGAGTATGACTATGGAATACAGAAGATTGGGCGCGTCCGGCTTCACGGTGCCCGTCTTGAGCTTCGGAACCGGCACATTCGGTGGCCGGGGCGAGCTGTTTGCGGCCTGGGGCAGCACCGACGCTGCCGCGGCGACGCGCCTGGTGGACATCTGCCTCGACGCCGGGCTGACCATGTTCGATAGCGCCGATGTCTACTCCGGAGGTGCGGCGGAGGAGATCCTGGGCGAGGCGATCAAGGGGCGGCGGAACCAGGTGATCATCTCCACCAAGGCCACGTTCCGCTCGGGCGCCGGGCCGAACGAGGTGGGCTCTTCGCGCCACCACCTCGTACAAGCCTGCGAAGCGGCATTGCGGCGGCTCGGGACCGACCACATCGACCTGTTCCAGTTGCACGGCTTCGACGCCGTGACGCCGGTTGAGGAGGTGCTGTCCACCCTCGACGACCTCGTGCGTGCGGGCAAGATACGCTACATCGGCGTTTCGAACTTCTCGGGTTGGCACCTTATGAAGTCGCTGGCCGCCGCCGACCGCCACGGCTGGCCGCGTTATGTGGCCAATCAAACCTACTATTCCCTGATCGGCCGCGACTACGAGTGGGAGTTGATGCCGCTCGGCCTCGACCAGGGCGTGGGCGCGGTGGTGTGGAGCCCGCTCGGCTGGGGGCGGCTGACGGGTAAAATCCGGCGTGGGCAGCCCTTGCCCGAGGCCAGCCGGCTGCACAAGACGGCCGAATTCGGACCTCCTGTGGACGATGAATACCTGTTCCGGGTGATGGAGGCGCTCGACGCGGTGGCGGAGGAAGCGGGCAAGACGGTGCCGCAAGTCGCGCTGAACTGGCTGTTGCAGCGGCCCACAGTCGCCACCGTCGTCGTCGGCGCACGCGACGAGGCGCAGTTGCGGCAGAACCTGGGAGCCGTGGGCTGGACGCTCGCGCCTGAGCAAGTGTCCCGGCTCGACGAGGCCAGCACCGTCACGCTGCCCTATCCCTACTGGCACCAGCGCGGCTTCGCCGAACGCAACCCGCCGCCAGTCTGATACGGGACAGGCTGGGGCCGTGCCGTGTTGTTAATCAGAGCGCAGGTTTCCCGGACACTGGAGCACAGAAGGGCTGCGTAACGGCCAGCCCGGAGGAACCATCATGCTTTCGAGGGCACAGCATATGGAAGACGTTCGACAACATAGGACACAGCAAAGACCGCCAATCCCGCAAGAGTGAGCATCGCCCCAACTACCCCGGTCGAAGTCCACCCAAAGCCCGCTGCAATCACTGCCCCGCCGAGCCAGGCTCCGAGAGCGTTGGCTACATTGAAAGCGGAGTGATTAAGCGAGGCCGCCAGCATCTGGGCGTCGGGCGCCACATCCAAAAGACGCGTCTGTAGAGCGGGTCCAAGCCCCATGCTAGTGGCTCCGATCAGGAAGATATTGATTGTGACGGCAGGGAGGCTAATCGGAGTGAAGAAGAAGAACGCCTGCGCCACCATGCTCAGCGCCATTGTCACCCCGATCGCGCGCATGACGCCCCGGTCCGCCATCCAGCCGCCAGCCATGTTCCCCACGATCATTCCAAGGCCAAAGATGGCGAGCAGGACTGGCACCATCGCTTCGTGGACCCTGGTCACCTCGGTGAGCGTGGGTGCGATGTAGCTGTAGATCGCAAACATGCCGCCGAACCCGATGGCAGCGGTAGCAAGGGCCAGCAGGACCCGTGGGTGCAGCATGGCCGCCATCTCACGTCTGATGCCGACTGCTTGCCCGGCGCCA
>CAXTCI010000002.1:19323-51948 GCA_964242325.1 uncultured Acetobacteraceae bacterium | reverse complement strand
CGACGGGTAGGAAGAAACGGATCAGGAGGGCGGTGGTCAGCGCCAGTGCGGCAACGACGCCAAACACGACGCGCCACCCCGCGACCTGTCCGAGCCAAGTCGCCAAGGGCACGCCCAGCAGGTTCGCGACGCTGAGACCGAGGATGACCCGCGCCACGGCACTAGCACGCCGGTCAGGCGGCACCAGGGACGCGGCCACCATGGCAGACGTGCCGAGATATGCGCCATGTGGCAGGCCCGCGACGAGGCGTGCAGCGGTAATGCTGAGGAAGTCCGGTGCAAAGGCGGTTGCAAGGTTGCCGAAGGCGATCAGCAGCGCGAGGCCAATCAGCAGCGGGCGCCGAGGGCAGCGGGTGAAGGTCAAGGAGATAAGGGGTGCACCAAAGACAACGCCCACGGCATAGGCGCTGATCGTAAGCCCGCCCCTCGACACCGAGACACCCGCTTCCGCGGCTACCTGGGGCAACAGCCCCATGGCCGCGAACTCACTGACGCCAAGGGCAAATGCTCCAAGGCATAAGGCGAGTTCGGCGGCATGGGCGCCGTACGATGAGAGGGGTGGCGTAGAAGCAGGGTTCGAAATCATTCGAGTGTCCATTCCAAGAGAATGGACGCTTCCTCACCAGGCTTGCCCGGCATACCGCCGCGCTGGCGGCGTCGTTGTCCACCTTGTAGCCGCTTCCTGGGCTCACGCGAAGGTCCGTCACACGCCGCGGCCGCTCACTCATTGTGCCAGTCGGTATCGAGACGATGGCTTTTAGGATGAGCCGCCGCTACCCCGCGGCCACCGTTTTCCCCCCAAGGTAAGCCGCCCGCACGTCCGGATTGCTCCAAAGCTCCCCCGGCGCCCCGCTCACCAGCAGCGTGCCGGTTTCCAGCACATACCCGCGGTCCGCCACCGACAGCGCCATGTGCGCGTTCTGCTCCACCAGCAGCACCGTCGTGCCGCGGCGCCTGATCTCGGCGATGATGCGGAACACCTGCTGCACGACCAGCGGCGCCAGGCCCAGCGACGGCTCGTCCAACAGCAGCAGCCGCGGATGGGCCATCAGCCCGCGGGCAACCGCGACCATCTGCAACTGGCCGCCGGACAGGGTCCAGCCCAGGGCATGCTGCAGCGGCTGCAACCCGGGGAAGAAGGCCAGCATCTCGTCGGCCTCGGTTTCCAGCGTGCGCCGGGCGACGCCGCGGCGGTTACTGCCGCCCAGCAGGATATTCTCCCGCACCGTCAGCCCCGGGAACACCCGGCGCCCTTCCGGCACATGGGCAATGCCCAGGCGCACGATGGCCTCCGGCTTCAGCCCCAGCAGCGACTGCCCGGCGAAGGCGAGGCGCCCCGTCACATTCGGCACCAGGCCGCTGATGGTCCGCAGCGTTGTGCTCTTGCCGGCGCCGTTGCTGCCCAGCAGGGCGACGATCTCGCCCTCCTCGACGACCAGCGATAGGTCCTTCAGCACCGGCGCCGCGCCGTAGCGGGCCGTGAGGCCGCCCATCTCAAGCAGCGGCATCGCGCGGTTCCCCCAGGTAGGCGGCGATCACGTCGGGATGCCCCAGCACGTCGCGGGGCGTCCCATCGGCGATGCGCCGGCCGAAGTTGAGCACGGTGATATGGTCCGCGACCTGCTCGACCAGGTTCATGTCGTGGTCCACGATCAGTATGGTCAGGCCATGGCCCTTCAAGCGCCGCAGCAGCGCGCCCAGCTCGCCCTTCTCCGTCAGGTTCAGCCCGGCGGCCGGCTCGTCCAGCAGCACGACGGCCGGGTTGCCGGCCAAGGCGCGGGCGATCTCGACGTAGCGCTGCATCCCATAGGACAGCGTGCCCACCATCCGCCCGGCATCTGCGCGCAGGCCGACGAAGTCCAGCGCGGCAAGCGCACGCTCGACGACGAGGGCGGGCTGCTCGGCGATGTCGTTGCCGGGGCGCTCGGCGCCGACCATGACGTTCTCCAGCACCGTCATGCCGCGGAACACGCGGATGTTCTGGAAGGTGCGGGCCAGCCCAGCGCGAGTGCGCTGGTGCGGAGCGGTACCGGTCACATCTCGGCCCCCGAGCGTGATGCGCCCGGCGGTCGGGCGATACAGGCCGGTGACGACGTTGATGAAGGTGCTCTTACCCGACCCGTTCGGCCCGATCAGCGCATGCACGGTGCCGCGGCGAACCGCCAGGTCCACCCCGTCCAGCGCCTTGAGGCCGCCGAAGTGCTTGGCCAGGCCCTCGATCCCCAGCACGACCTCCGCCGTCGCGGCGCCGCGCTGTCCCAGCAGCGGCAGCGGCGGCACATCGCCGGTAATGGCAGGCGCGGCCCGGCGCAACCTGCTGGTAAACCCCCACAGCCCCTCGGGCAGGAACACCATGATGAGGATCACCGCCGCGCCATACACCGCCAGGTAGATGTTACGCAGGAAGCGCAGCCACTCCGGCAGGATTACCAGTAGCCCGGTGCCCAGCAGCGCCCCGAACGGCGAGGCGATGCCGCCCAGCAGGCCCATGGTCAGCATGACGATGCTCTCGGCGAAGCTGAACTCGTCCGGGCTGATGTAGGACCGCGCGCCGGCATACAGCCCGCCGCCCAGGCCCCCAAGCATCGCGCTGATGGCGAACGCCAGGACCTTGGTGCGGAGCACGTCGATGCCGCAAGTGCTGGCCGCGATCTCGTTGTCCCTGACGGACTGCATGGCCCGGCCGAGCCGCGTGGTCTTGAGGCGCCACACCGCCCAGGTCACCGCCGCCAGCGCCAGCAGGCAGAACGTCAAATAGCGGTCCCCGGCGTCCAGCCGCAGGCCGGGCACGTTGGGGCGGCCGATGCCCTTCACGCCGTCCGGCCCGTGCGTCAGGCCGATCCAGTTGGTCAGCACCAGCGTCAGGATCTGCTGGAAGGAGATCGTGACCATCGCCAGGTAGTGCCCGCCTAGCCTAAGGCTCGCGAGGCCCAGCAGCACGCCGAACAGCAGCGCCGCGGCGACGCCGGCCGCGAGCGACAGAAAGAAGTGCAGCCCGCTGTCCACGGTGCCCAAGGCCACGCCATAGGCGCCAAGGCCGAAGAACGCCGCCTGCGCCAGGGAAATTTGCCCGCAGTAGCCCAATACCACCACCAGCCCGGTGACCGCCACCGCCTCGGTCGCGGCCTGCATGAGGATGTTGAGGATGTAGCCCTGGGACGGCAGCAGCGCGGACACGGCCAGTATGGCGACGGCCGCTAGGGCAAGTCCGGGCAGGCCGCGCCAAGCCCGGGCGTGCTGGATGCGGGAAGCCGCGGGGGCGAGGGTGGTGGCGCTCATGCCGGGACCGTAGGGGCAAGGCCGCCGGGAATGGAAGGCTTGCCGGAAGTAAGCAGCCTACTGCTCCCTCTCCCTCCGGGAGAGGGTCGGGGTGAGGGAAACAGCAAGCACGAAGGCCGGCAGCACAGGGATTGCAAAAGGTCAAGCTGCAACGGGACATGTCGGCGCCGGCGGCCCCCCTCACCCCAACCCTCTCCCGGAAGGAAAGGGAGCAGGACGGTGCTGCCGACGGACGTGCCCATCACGCCTTCTCCGCGATCTTTTCGCCGAACAGCCCTTGCGGCCGGACCAGCAGGAACAGCAGCAGCAGCCCGAAGGCCAGCGCGTCCTTATAGGGCACGCTGATGTAAGCCGCCCCAAACGTTTCCACCACGCCCAGCGCCAGCCCGCCGAGGATGGCGCCAGGTATGTTGCCGAAGCCGCCGATGATGTTGGCCGCGAACGCCTTCAGCGAGATGATCGCCCCCATCCCCACCGACACGAACAGCACCGGCGCCACCAGGATGCCGGCCAGCCCGCCGAGCGCCGCGCTGTAGCCGAAGGTGATCAGCACCATGGCCGCGACGGGAATGCCCAGCAGGCTCGCCATCTCCTTATCCTGGCTGGTGGCCTGCAGCTTCTTGCCCAGCAGCGTCTTCTCGAAGATCAGATATTGCAGCAGCACCAGGGCGGCCGCGGCGACGATGATGGAGAGATACTGGCTGTCCATGAACACGCCGCCGACCTCGAAGCCGGGGTTGTCGAACAGGCCGGGCAGCACCTGCGGGCTGGGACCATAGGCGACCAGTACGAAGTTGGACAGGAAGATGCTGGCGCCGATGGTGCTGATGATGACCGGCAACTGCCCGCGGTGCCGCAATGGCCAGTAGGTTGCGCCTGCGAACAATAGGCCGAACCCGGCCATCAGGGCGACGGTCACCGGCAGCGCCACGAAATACGGCACCCCCAGGTCGTCGGCCAGGATCACCATCAGGTAGGCCCCCAGCATGGAGAACTCGCCCTGTGCGAAGTTCACGACGCTGGCGGCGCGGATCAGCAGCACGAAGCCCAGGGCGACCAGCGCATAGATGGCACCGATGCCAAGGCCGGTGAACAGCAGTTGCGGGACGAGGCTCATGGGCGCGGATGCCTCCGGTTCCCTCTCTCTCCGGGAGAGGGTTGGGGTGAGGGAAGCCATGGGACCTGCGGCAAACCATGGTAGCGCGGGCCGGGCCGGCATCGGGACAGTCCGAGCCTGCTGTTTCCCTCACCCCAACCTTCTCCCGGAGGGAGAGGGAGCAGAGGCAGGCTGTGGCCCATTCCCATCAGCCCTTCACCTCGATCCTCCGGTCGAACACGACCTTGCCGTTCTCGTTCTTGACGATGTTGTAGCCGCGCAGGCCGTCACCCTTGTCGTCAAAGTTGTACTCGCCCTCCGCCCCGGCGAATCCCTTGATCCCCGCCAGCGCCGCTCGCAGCTTCTCCGGCTCCGTGCCGCCCGCATCGATGATGGCACGGGCCAGCAGCATCACGGCGTCATAGGCGTAGGAGGATTGGTTGTCGGGCAGCGCCTTATAGAGTGACTGATACTTGTCGCCGAACGCCTTCGACGTCGGGGTCGCGTCCACGGCATAGTCCGCCACCCCGTAAGTGCCGAATAGCGACCGGCCCGCGAGGTTGAGCGCCGTCGTGTTGACGATGGAGGGCGAGCCGACCCAGGGAACCGTCACCCCCAACTGGCGCAACTGCCGGGCGAAGATGCCCAGGTCGCCCTCGAAGGTGAAATAGCTGCCGAGGATGTCGGCGCCGGACTGCCGCACCGCCAGCACCACGGCGGTGTAGTCGCTGGCTTGGTTGGTGTAGCCCTGCATCAGCAGGGGGGTAACGCCCTTGTCCCTAAGCGCCGCCTCCAACGCCTTGGAGCCATTGGTGCCAAAGGCGTCGGTCGAATACACCACCGCCCATTTCTGCTTCTTCAGCTCGCCCACCCCGAACTCGGCGATAACCTTGGCGGAGTAGCTGTCATTGGGCCGGCAGCGGAACAGCCAGGGGTTGCCCTGCTGGGTCAGCGTCGGGTCGGTGCCGCCGAACAGCATGGGCTTGCCGGTCTTCAGCACGTCAGGCGCCACGGCATTGACCTGGGTGCTGCGGATCGGGCCGATGAAGGCGGCGATGTCCGGGCGCGACGCCAGCCGGCTGAAGGCGAGCACTGCGCCGGGGTTGGTGGTCTGGTCGTCCTCGGTGACGATCTCCAGCTTGCGGCCGAGCACACCCTTCTCGTTCACGGCGTCGAATGCGATCTTGATGCCGTTCTGCTGCAGCCTGCCGGCCTCGGCCGCCGGGCCGGTCACGGGGGTCATGACGCCGACCTTGATGGTGTCGTCGGCGGCACGGGCGATGCGGGGCAGGGCGGCGAGGGCACCCGCGCCGAGCGCGACGCCACGGCGGGTGATCAGCTGGGACATGGTGGTTCCTCCTCAAGGCCAGCCTTTTACGGCCAGCGTTGCCCGTGAGGCTGGATGAAACGGTTCAAGACTGCAAGCCGCCGCCGCACCTGCCTGGTGATTGCCGGGACAGCGGCTCTGCCCGTCACCGGCGATGGTGAAACCCGTCCGCAACTCGGATCATCAACAATTTTGCGACGACGTTTCCGGAAGGCGGCGTGCCGAAATTGCAAGGCTTCTGGAGATATTCGACGAATCCCGCCCTGAAGCCGGCAGCTCTTGTCAATTCTTAACTAATTCCCGTGCACCCTAAGCCAGGCTTCGGCGGTATTAAAATGCGGATAGAAGCATGACAGCAATCGCAAACCAGGACCTGGAGGTTTGGGGACAGGTGGATGATCCGCAGGCGCAGATTCGGCTGCGCGACCGCGCGCTGGACAAGATGCGCCAGGGCCTGTGCGTGTTCGACGGGCAGCGTCGGTTGCTGCTGTTCAACCGGCGCTATGCGGAAATGTATCGCCTCCGGCCGGAGAATCTGTGGATTGGCATGACGCTGGAGCAGGTTGCAGACCTGCGCTACGCCGCGGGCACCGGCCCGGACATACCAAAAGAAAGCTACTTGGCGTGGCGGGTCAGCATCCAGCTTTCCGATCAGGCCCTGCAAACGGTGGTCACGCTGCGCAACGGCGACGTGTATGAGATCCATCACGAGCCGACGCCGGATGGCGGCTGGGTTTCGACGCACGACGACATCACCGAACGCCGCCGGGCCGAGCGGCTCATCCAGCGCATGGCGCACCACGACGCGCTGACCGGACTGCCCAACCGCGTGCTGTTTGCCGAGCGGCTGGCTGGCATTGTGGAGCAACTCGGTCGCTCGCCGGAGATAGTGGCGGTGCTGTGCCTGGACCTGGACCGGTTCAAGGAGGTCAACGAAACGCAGGGCCACGCCGCCGGGGACACGCTGCTGCGCCAGGTGGCGGGGCGGCTGCGGCGCGAGGTGTGCCCGACCGACACCTTGTCCCGCTTGGGCGGGGATGAGTTCGCAGTCATCCTGAACGGCCTGCAGGACGCCGGAGATGCGGCGGCCTTCGCGGAGCGGGTAATCCGCGTGTTGTCCATGCCGTTCCAGTTGGGCGCGCAAGTGGTCTTGATCGGTGTTAGCGTCGGCATCGCGCTGTGCGACGGCGCCGCGATCGCTGCTGGTGAGGTGCGTCCGGACCCGGACGAGGTGCTGCGTTGCGCAGACATGGCGTTGTACGTTGCCAAGGCCGAGGGTCCGAACAGCTTCCGTTACTTCCATCCCAGCATGAACGCGCGCCTGCAGCGCCAGCGCTCGATGGAGCAGGATCTGCGGCGCGCGCTGGCAGATGGCCAATTGCTGCTGCACTACCAGCCGCAGGTCGACCTCGCGACCCGGCGCGTCACTGGGGCGGAGGCGCTGCTGCGCTGGCAGCATCCGGAACAGGGCATGATCCAGCCCGGCGATTTCATCCCGCTGTGCGAGGAAACCGGGCTGATCGTGCCCGTGGGCGAATGGGTGCTGCGGACGGCCTGCATCCAGGGGGCCCGGTGGAACAGCGAAGGACGGGGCATCCGGCTGGCGGTCAACCTGTCCCCGGTCCAGGTGCAGCAGCCGGGGCTGGTTGCCCTAGTGGCGGAGGTGCTGCAGGACAGCGGCCTGCCGCCGAGCCTGCTGGAACTGGAGATCACCGAGGGCACCCTGCTGCGCGACACCGAGCAAACGCTGCAAACGCTCGGCGGCATACGCGCTTTGGGCGTCGGCATCGTGCTGGACGATTTCGGGACGGGCTACTCCAGCCTGAGCTACCTGCGCCGCTTCCCGTTCGGCAAGCTGAAGATTGACCGCGGGTTCGTGGCGCACGTGGTGGACGATCCGGGCGCAGCATCCATCGTGCGCGCGGTCGCGACGCTGGGCCGGTCCCTGGGAATGCTGGTGACGGCCGAAGGGATCGAATCGGCGGAACAGTTCGCGCGTTTGAAGGCGTTGGGATGCGATGAGGGCCAGGGCTACTTCCTGGGCAGGCCCGCTGCGGTGGGGGGCGTGGCGGAGCTGGAAGGATGGCGCCGGGTCTGTGGGTAGGCAGGGCTAGGGAGACCAAAGCCCTGTCGTATCGCAGTGTTTTAAGTCCAGACCCGAAACAAACAGACGACGTCAGCTCAGGAAGCCGTCCAAATGCGCCAGCACCTCTGCAGGTGCCTCCTCCGCCAAGTAGTGCCCGCTATCCACGGCAGCGCCGGTTACATCCGCGCTGCAATATTCCCGCCACAGCGCCACCGGGTCATACCAGCCGCCGACCTTGCCCTTTGCGCCCCACAGCGCCAGCAACGGGCAGCGCACATGCCGACCCTCGGCCCGGCTGATGCGGTCGTGCTCTAGGTCTATGCTGGCGGCGGCGCGGTAATCCTCGCACATGCCGGTAATCGCCTCCGGGTCATGCGCCGCAGCCAGGTAGTCCTGCAGCGCCTCCTCACGGAAGAAGCCTGGCGGCTTCGGTTCCCGGGAGGTGTGCGCACGGAACCACGCGTCCGGGGCGGCATTGATCAACTCCTCCGGAAACGGATGCGGCTGCGCGAACCAGAACCAATGATAGTAGCCGAGCGCGAAGGCCATATCCGTTCGCTCGAAGTGCTCAATGGTCGGCACAATGTCCATGACGGCGAGACGCTCCACCCGGTCAGGGCAGTCGAGCGCCAGCCGGTGCGCAACCCGGGCGCCACGGTCGTGCGACACCACCTGGAAGCGGTCGTGGCCCATGAGCGTCATCAGCTCCGCCATGTCGCGTGCCATGCTGCTCTTGGCATACGCGGCGTGGTCGGCGCTCGCCGCCGGCTTGAAGCTGCCGCCGTAGCCACGCAGGTCCGGGCAGATTACGGTGTAACGTTGCGCCAAGGCGGGAGCGATGGCGTGCCACATGGCATGGGTCTGCGGGTTGCCGTGCAACAGCAGCAGCGGCGGGCCGGAGCCGCCATGGCGCAGGCGCAACTCTCCGTCCCGCACCCGCGTGTTGGTCAGCGTGAAGCCGTCGAAGAACCCGTTCATGGCAGCCCCCATAGCCCGCTCAACGCACGACTCCTGGGCAGGTTGGCAGACAGGGGTGGCGGGAGTAAGGCAGCGCCGTTGCCCTGAACGCGGCACTGGATCGTACCGGCGTGGGCCGGCCGGAGGCGCCAGACTGGAGACGAAGGAGGACGGGTGCAAGACGGAGCTGCTGAAGCCTTGATTGCATGACGAACACGCTGGATGACGGGGTCGTCGTGGTAGGCGCCGGCGCCGCCGGGCTGTCAGCCGCGGCGCACTTGCGGGCGCAGGGCGTGACTGTGACGCTGTTGGAGGCTGGCTCCTGTATCGGCGGCCGTGCCCGCACCGTCCGCCCGGATGCGCTGGACGGGGAAGTGCTGGACCTCGGCGCCGCCTGGCTGCACGCGGCGAACAGCAACCCGCTGGTCGCGCTCGCGACGCCGGAGGACGGGCTGGTCAACTCCGATGCGCTGAGGACCGAGCGGCTGTTCGTCGCCGGGCGCGAGGCGACTGCGGCGGAGCAGGCGGAGTACGAAGCCTGCTGGGACGCAGTTGAACGCCTGAAGCCCGGAGCTGCCGACACCAGCCTGGCGGCGCTGATGGCGTCGGTGCCGGGACCCTGGGCGCCCACAATCGCGCTGTGGGAAGGGGCAATCATCGCCGCCGCGGACGCGGATGACCTGAGTGCGGAGGACTGGCACCGCAACCTATTGCCGCCGCCGAACCTGCTGCCGCCGGGCGGACTGGGCAACTTCGTCGCGCGCCGCCTGGCGATGCCGGCCTGGCTGGATACTCCGGCGACTCGCATCGCCTGGGATGGGCCGGGCGTGCGGGTGGACACGCCGCGCGGGACGGTGCGTGCGGCGGCGTGCGTCTTGACGGTTTCGACCGGGGTGCTGGCGGCTGGAGCAATCCGCTTCGACCCGCCCTTGCCGGGCGTGGTGCAGGCGGCGGTGGACCGGCTTCCAATGGGACTGGCGACCAAGGTGGCGCTGCCGGCCTTGGATGGCGGCCGGTTCGGCATTGCGGACAACTCAACCCTGGCCCGGCAGGTGGCAGCCGGCGAAGCGGGAATGACCTTCAACGCCTGGCCGCTGGGGCGCGGATACCTGGCCGGCTACATGGGCGGCCGGGCGGCCTGGGCGGTGGCAGGCGACGATGCGGCGGCAGAGGCGTTCGCGCGGGAGCAGTTGCGGGCGATGCTGGGGCCGGTGCGGCTGGGCCCGCGGGCAGTTGTCACGGCGTGGGCCACTGACCCGCGGTTCCTCGGCGCCTACTCCTATGCTCGGCCAGGCCATGCCGGGGCACGGGCGGCGCTGGCCGATGCGTTCTCCGGGGAGCGGCTGCTGTTCGCTGGGGAAGCCACGCGGACGGATGGGCTGGCTGGCACGGTAGGCGGGGCATGGCTGAGTGGACGGGATGCGGCAGCGCGACTACTCAGCAGAGTAGAGGGCAACGCCACAAATCTGGAAAAGACGAAGTAGGGCGGGAAAGCGTAGCGCCTCCCGCCGCAACGCAGGACCAGCCCAAGGAAGGCGCTGCGCCGCACCCACCCTACATCAAGCAAGCACCTATCAGCCCCGCCGCGTCACCGCCGCCCGCACCGTGTTGTCCAGCAGGCAGGCGATGGTCATCGGACCGACCCCGCCGGGCACGGGGGTAATGGCGCCGGCCACTGCCGCGCACTCGTCAAAGGCGCAGTCGCCGGCCAGGCGCCCATCGGCCAAGCGGTTGACGCCCACGTCAATCACGGTGGCGCCAGGCTTGATCCAATCGCCGCGCACCAACTCCGGACGGCCCACGGCGGCCACCAGCACGTCGGCCCGGCGGCACTCCTCCGCCAAGTCCTGCGTGCGTGAGTGCGCGACCGTCACCGTGGCGTCGGCGGCCAGCAGCAGCAGCGCCATCGGCTTGCCGACGATGGCGGAGCGTCCCAGCACCACGGCCCGCGCCCCGCGCAACGGTATGCGGTGCGACTCCAGCAGGCGCATGACGCCTGACGGTGTACAAGGCGCCAGCACCGGCAGCCCGTCCTGCAGCCGGCCGACGTTGATGGGATGGAAGCCGTCCACGTCCTTGGCCGGGTCAATCGCCTCCAGCACCGGGCGGGGCGGGATGGCCTCGGGCAGCGGAAGCTGCACCAGGATGCCGTCCACTGCGTCGTCCGCGTTCAGCCCGGCGATCACCTCCATCAGCTCCGCCGCGGCAACGGACGCCGGCAGGCGGATGGTGCGGGCGGCGATGCCGGCCTGCTGCGCCGCACGATCCTTGTTGCGAACGTAAACGGTGCTGGCCGGGTTGTCGCCGACGAGCACGACGACGAGGCCGGGGCGATAGGGCAGGGCGGCGGCGCGTGCAGCAACCTCGGCGCGCAGCGTGGCGGCTACGGCCTTGCCGTCAATGATGCGGGCCGGCATGACTACATCAGCGACCAGTAGCCGGAGATGACGCCTCGGGCGAGGGTGCGCAGCGCCGGGGTGGCGACGAACTGCAGCAGCAGGATGGCCACGAGCGGGCTGAGGTCTATGTTGCCGAAATTCGGCAGCACGCCGCGGATCGGCCGCAGCATCGGCTCGGTAACGCGGTTCAGGAAGTCGCCGATGACCCAGACCAGGCGGTTGCGGGTGTCTATGACGCCGAACGACGCCAGGGTGCTGAACACGGCGTTGAGGATCAACGCCCAGATGAGCAGTTGGATGATGTAGAAGCACAACTCGAACAGGGCGGGGATCACGTTGGGCGGCCTCCTGGAGGGTGTCCGGAGGGCCGGACGCGGCGGACCCTACCGATGCGTCCCTTGTGGTGCAACCGGGCGGCCGCACCTTGACTTGGGGCGCCGCCGACGTCATGTTCCGCCGCCTGGAACGGCGGGGCTGTAGCTCAGTTGGGAGAGCGCCTCGTTCGCAATGAGGAGGTCAGGGGTTCGATTCCCCTCAGCTCCACCACCGCCTTTCCAGTGGGTTAACAGCTAGCCTGGATCGTATACGCAACTATCCGAAAACGTCAGCGCACCCCATGGGATGACGTTCCTTAGCGGCGCACGGTTTTGCAGAACCCAGCCAGAATGGCCAGCAACACCCTCTGACCCTGCTCAAACGTGCAACCTCCGCCCCCAAACCCGGATGGCGCGCCATCGCCAGCCCTCGGCTTCGTTGTCGAGGAAGGCGCGATTGGAGATGGGAACAGTGCCCGGGTAGCACTCCCTGTCCTATAACAGGCCACCCTCATAGGGCGGGGATTGGTCCTGGCGCCACCTCCCAGAGGTCAGACGCCAGGGTAGCATGAACCACAACATGGACGCTGGGTCGACATTAACTATGGCACCGACATCTGGAGTAGGCACGGCAGGAAACGTCTGATTGGGATATGGAGTGTTAACTCAGACCTCCGCCGCTTCGGCCCCCAACGTCCTGACCGGCACGCGCGGGATAAGCCGCGAGGGTTGAAGCAGCACCAAGCCGCAGCCATCGTCATGTGGGCCGCATGCGACGCGGCGCGGCAGAGTGCCAGCCGGACGGCGCAGACCCCGAATCAGGCTGCCTAGGAAGCTGCCCGCCGCGTCCGGCAAGGCCTATGTTGTGAGGCAGGATGGCGCGGGAACCGGGTGGAGGACGCCGGCACCAGGCGCGAGAGGCGGACCGGGCGCGGCAGGGGCTGGACCACGAGCAGCCCGGCAAGCGCCAGGAGTCGAGGACGGGATTATGGCAACAATGAAACACCGAACTGTGTTTTATCGGGTTTTGTGAACGAGTTCACAATACTCGATAGCAAGGAGCAGGCACCATGGGCACCTCTGGCGGTCTTGAAACCGACGTCCGCATCAAAGTTCGCGGCACCTCGGTTATGGGAAATTATGACGTCGAGGGGGATACGGTGCTGCTGACCAGTGCCGACTTCGGAGAAGCATCGGCGAAGCTGAACGATGCGGAACCGCAAGAAGTGGCTGAACGGCTGCTCCGGGAGCTAGCGGAGGCAGCAATGGCGCGCCCTGGCGCGTCGTATGTGCCGGATGAGGAACTCAAAGGCTCCTCACCAGTGACCTAGCCGCTCAAGGCGCGTGCTTATGACCTTCTCAAGGTCAAGTTGGGCCGGATCGCGAGCAGCCGGGGGAGTGCCAGAGGCCTAGTTAGGGCCGATGGGCAAGGACGCTGCTGCAACCTTACCGACGCATCTGGTGCCGATCCAGACCTCGGCCTGGTTGTAGCTGCTGCCGTCGAGCATTTGCTGCGCCTGCACGCATGCGTCCTGGTCGTCGTCGCAAGTCGCGCCAGCGCCGCTGGCAATGTGCTCATTGTCATGAAGCAGGTAGATGCGATAATCGGGCATTGTAGCTCTCCGTGCCGTATAAGGCGGGAGGGCAAGCGCCTCTCAGTCACCGACGCCTTGAGATAGGCCTGTGCCGGTGATATGAGCAAATATATCAGCAAAGGCTCACGAAAACGAGAGGATTTTTTTCTAGATTGTACTTAGTAAAGGTTAGTCACACTACCATAGTATGTTGTTAACTGCGTCCTCAATATTGAGTTGCTGACCGCCCTCGATGACCCGCGGCGCAAAGTTCGGCTTGAGGAAATCCTACTGCTTTCATGCCACCAGCCTCAGCACGGGTGGCCTGGTGTCGGCGGCTTTGGCCTACGGGATGACTGTCAGGCCAGCATCCACGCCAGGACTGATCCACCGCACGGCGCTTCGCTTCGGCGGTACAACGTCAGCCTTGCCCCGTCCGCTCCCAGCGCATTCCTACCGCGTCCGGCGCTAGGCGGTGCGTAAACCCATGCGGGCGGAGGAGAGGCAGCGGGACAACATCTCATTACATTCCCTGAATCGCCGACGCGCAGTGGACGGCAGACGATGCGGCCATGCAAACGAACCGCACGCTTTCGAGCGTCCAATACCTGGACGGCCCTGGCGGCGCTCACCGTCGTAATCGCTCATACCGGCTGGACCAATCCGCTTTGGGCCAGCAGGGCGTGCACCTATTCCTCGCAACGAGGAGATCAGGGGTTCGATTCTCCTCAGCTCCACCACCGCCTTTCCAGATGTCGGGTCAAAGAGGCCGTTGAGCCAGGTGGTTTCCGCCGCCATCAGGGCGCTGACCGAACAAGCGCCGCATTTCCTGGCTTGGCCGTACTGACTGCCACACGCCCTCACACTTAGCGCATCAGATTCAGCACCAAGAAACAGCCGATTGCGGTATCACCTGCCTCTACCGTCGCACCAGGCGCAGCAACGGCGCAACGACCCGTTGCGCCAACGGGATGGCCGCAGCGCCTACGGTTAGGCCCACCACCCCCGACACCGCCGCCCCTACCAGCCATTCGACCACAGCCTCCCCTGCCGGCACCGTCCCTGCAGCAGCCGCAGCCAGGGCGTGCGCGGCATGGGCCGGGCCGGGCAGACCCAGCACCTCCAGCCCATGCAGCAGGATGCCGCCGCCGACCCAAATCATCGCCGCCGTCCCAACCACCGACAGCACATGCAGGAAAGGAGGCATTCCCACCACCAATGCACGGCCCACCGCGCGCACAGGAGGCCATCCCACCCGGGACAGCGCCAGCCCGGCGTCGTCCGCCTTCACGATCAGCGCCACGCCGCCATATACCAGCCCAGTGATCCCCGTTCCCACCACCGCCAGCACCGCCGCCTGCACGGCAAAAGCGGACTCCGGCACGGCGCCAAGCGTAATCGCCATGATCTCGGCCGACAGGATCAGGTCGGTCTGGATGGCGCTGCGTACTTTCTGGTCCTCGAACGTCTTGGCGTCCACCGGCGCCGTTGCTGCCGCATGGGTCTCCCGATGCGGGCGCAAGGCGTGCAGGATCTTCTCCGCACCCTCGAAACACAGGTAAACGCCGCCGGCCATCAGCATCGGCGTAATGGCCCACGGCGCCACGAGGCTGAGCAGCAATGCCGCCGGCAACAGATACAGTAGCTTGTTCTTCAGCGATCCCAGCGCGATCTTGCCGACGATGGGCAATTCGCGGCTGGGAGCGAAGCCGGTGACGTAGGTAGGCGTCATCGCGGCGTCGTCTATCACCACCCCCGCTGCCTTGGCGCCGGCCCGCGCCGCCTGGCCTGCGGCATCATCGAGCGTCGCCGCGGCGACCTTCGCCAGCCCGGCGATGTCGTCCAGCAACGCGATCAATCCTGTGCTCACCCTTGGTCCCCTGCCGGCCCTGCCCCGGCAGGACGCTTCGGCGGGGGCAGGGGTTCCTAGGGCAGCAACGCATCTGGGCTGCGGCTCCGTTCCGTAGGCGAGGCAGTTCCTCTGCGTCCGGTGGACAGCAGGACACGACCCCTCACCTAGGACCGCAGCACGCCTGGTCTGTGAACGGCTACATCCTAGGCGGGTGATAGCCGCAGCTTGCGATGCTGACTTGGATCAGATCCATGGCATCCGACCGAGCAACAGGGGTGACGACGACGCCCGTCATACCTTCGGTGCAGCAGGACGTCTGCCAGCGATGAATGTCCTGCTTAGGCCCAAGGAGGGAGCGCGGAGTTCCGCCCTACTCCGCCGCCGCCTGCAGCCCGTCATGATCCCGCGTCGGCACCCGCCCCGTTGCCGAGCGCACCACCCGCACCGGCAACGCCTTGTAGCCCGGCACCTTGCTCTGCTTGTCATGGTGCCACAGCGGGAACAGCGGGTTACACTCTGGGAAGTAAGCTCCGGCGCAGCCCTCTGGAATGTTGTATGGCACCACCTGCAAGCCGCGCACCACGCGCTCGTGTCCGTCGTCCGCGATCGCCGGCGTCAGATCCACGGCGTCTCCGCCAGCCAGGCCCAGGCGGGCAATGTCGGCCGGGTTCATGAAGATGATGTGGCGGGTGCCCTCTATCCCGCGGAACCGGTCGGTGTAGCCATAGACCGTCGTGTTGAACTGGTCGTTGGACCGCAGGGTCGCCAGTTGCAGCACGTTTGCCGTGTCGCCGACCGCCTCGATCCCTGCGAACAGCCGGTCCGGCGTAATGAAGTTCGCCTTGCCGGAGCGCGTAACCCACTTGCGCTCCCGCGCCGGCAACGGCCGGGCAAAACCGCCAGGTTGCAGGAAACGCTCATTGAAACGCTTGAAGGTTTCGGGATACGTCGCCTCAATGGCGTCGCGCACGTTGGCGTAGTCGCCGACCCAGTCGTCCCAGGGCACGTTGGGGTTGGGCGGCAGCGTCTCCTTCGCCATCCCCGCGACGATCCAGGCCTCGGAGCGCACGTCTTTGCTGACCGGCTCCACCAAGCCGTGGCTACCGTGGAAGTGGGCGACCGAGCTTTCCATGCTGCAAGCCTGCGGCCCCGTCGCCTGCACGTCCTTCTCGATCCGGCCAAGGCAAGGCAACAGGTAAGCGATCTCCCCGTGCACGACGTGGTTGCGGTTCAGCTTGGTGGCGATCTGCACCGTCAAGCGCAGGCGACGCCAGGCGGCCTCCATCGCCGCGGTCTCCGGAATGGCGCGCAGGAAATTGCCGCCCAGGCCGATGAAGGTCCGCACCTCCCCGTCCCCAATGGCTTTGCAGGCGTCCACGGTGCTGTGGCCGGTCCAGCGCGGCGCCTTGAAGCCATATAGCTTTTCCAACTGGTCCAATGGCACCAGCTCGGGTTTTTCGGTAATCCCGACGGTGCGCTGGCCCTGCACGTTGGAATGGCCGCGGACGGGGCAGACGTTGCCGCCGGGCTTGCCGATATTGCCGCGCAGCAGCAGCAGGTTCGTCACCATGTGGACGTTTTCCACGCCCATCGCGTGCTGCGTCAGGCCCATACCGTAAACGCCCAGGGTGGCGCTGGACTTCACATAGGCCACGGCCGCCGCGGTCATCTCGTCGCGGGTCAGGCCGGACACCCGCTCCAGCTCCGCCCAGTCATGGCCGCGGGCAGCGGCGGCGAACTCCTCGAACCCTGCGGTGTGCTCGTGGATGAACTCCCAATCCAGGACGCGCTTGTTGTCTGCGGCGGCCATCGCGGCGGCGAACACCACGCCGCTGGGGCTGTCATCCGGCGATGCAGTGCCATCCTCGCCGACGACCAGGCTTGGCCCGGCATGAACGGCGTCGTCCATGGCGATAACGGCCTTGCAGATGCCGAATAGCGCGGCGATGTCGCCGCCGTTCTTCACCTGCATATACTGGGACGAGATGATGGTTTCCGCCCCAGTCGCCATCTCGTCCGGCGCTTGCGGGTTGGTGAAGCGCTCCAGCCCGCGTTCGCGCAGCGGGTTGATGGTGATGATCTTCACGCCGCGCTGCACCGCCTCCTGCAATTGGTGCAGCATGCGCGGGCTGGAGGTCGCGACGTTCTGGGCAATGTAGAAGATCAGGTCGCAGTTGTCGAAGTCGCTCAGGATCGCCGTGCCGACCGCGGCGCCGATGCTGGCGGGCAACGCGACTGAGCTGCTTTCATGGCACATGTTGCTGCAGTCGGGCAGGTGGTTGCTGCCGTACATGCGGGCAAAAAGCTGATACATGTAGCTAGTTTCCAGCGACGCGCGCCCACTGGTGTAGAACACCGTCTCCTCCGGACGGACTGCCTGCAGTTCGCGGGCGATTTCCTGGAAGGCGATCTCCCATGACACCGGCATATAGCGGTCGCTGTCAGGGTCCCAGCGCATAGGATGAGTAAGGCGCCCAGCCTCCTCCAGGTCGTAGTCGCGCCAGGTTTCCAGCTCCGTCAGCGTATGCTTAGCGAAGAACTTTTGGTCCACCGCCTTATCGGTGATCTCCCAGGCTGTGGCCTTGGCGCCGTTCTCGCAAAACTCGGCAGGGTGAGGCTTGGCCGGCTTGGCCCAGGCGCAAGACACGCACATGAAGCCTTTGGGCTTGTTCTGGTGCACCAGAGCACGGGCGCCCTTGACCGGAATTCGCTCGCGCACCAGGATCTCGGTGACGGATTTCAACGAACCATAGCCACCAGAGGGGCCGGTGTAAGGGTCCTGGCGGCCCTCGTCGAGGTCGAGCTTCTGTTCGGTCATAGGGGCCTCCAGCGGGGTTGGGCGCCGAAGCTCAACGCTGGCGGGGGCGGGGGTTCCCGCCCGATAAGCGGCGTGAACCGGCGGCTGCCCTCAAAATCCTGTTCTTCGCCAGACCGTGGATGGCGTAGGACGTGGCGCCCTCCACCACTGGCCAGCGTACTAGGATAGCGGAGGAGCTGCGAGGCTGCATGATCACCCGCTTCCCGCCTCGGCGAGCGGCAAAACCAGGCAACAAACACAATGCCTCTTTTGCTGCCTGCCCTGGCGAGGAGCAAATACTCTTCCGGTCTCGGCGCCTTTCCGCCCTACGAAAGGCGGGACAATCGTCAGTCCGGCAGGATCCGCCCGAAGAACCCGGCGATTTCCGCCGCGGCACGGTCGGGGTCCTCCCGGTGCGGGTAGTGGCCGACGCCCGGGAAGATCGCTAGGTCCAGGTCGCTGAAGAACTCGCCGAGTCGGTCCGTCCAACCCGCCGGGAAGATCGCGTCGTGCTCGGCCCAGCGCACGCAGGTGGGGAGCGCAATGGGCGGCGGAACCGGCGCCGTGCCGGCAATCATTGCCATCCGCGTCGCGTGGGCGCCGCGGTAGAAGGCAAAGCCGCCTTCCAAGTTGCCGGGGCGAAGGAAGTTGTCCACCCAATCTTCCATCACGTCATCGAACGCATCCTTGCGGTGCGCCCAGTGGCGGAGGAAGTAGCCAATGTAAGCCCGGCACGTGTCGCGGCTGGCACCGACCAGCGTGGCCGCCATCGGCATCTGGTGGAAGGACTGATACCAGATCTCGTTCAGCCGGTCGGACGTCCCCATGCGGGCGCCGATGCCGGGATAGCTGAAATCGAAGAAAAACAGGCCGGCGAGGCGCTCCGGCGCCAAGCGCGCCAGCGGCTGCATGATCGAGCCGCCGACATCATGCCCGACGACACCCACCCGGCCCAGCCCCAGCGCATCTATCAAGGCGATCATGTCCCGCGCATGGTCCTCCGCGCCCCAGGGTCCCTCGGGCTTGGCGCTTTCGCCGAAGCCGCGCAGGTCCGGGGCAACCAGCGTGAAGCGTTCGGTGAGGCGCTGCATCACCGGCTCCCAGGTGCGCCAGTATTCCGGCCAGCCATGCAGCAGCAGCAGCGTCGGGCCGGACCCGGCGGATACGACATGGAACTCGGTGCCGGCGGCGGTCACTGTGGAATGCTGCATGTCCTGCCTCGTTCATTCTGGCCGCCGGCGCCGATGCCGGACCGGCCTTTTACTGTGGCCGGGGCGCTTCCACCCCGCCTTGGGGCACCACGCCGAGTTTTTGCAGGCAGGCGATCCGCGCCCGCTTCTTGGCCTGCACCAGCAGGTCGTCGGTTTCCAGCTTGAAGTGCTCGCTGCCAGCGCCCTTCATCATCAGGGCACGCACCTCCGGGTCGCGGTCCACCTGCACGTCGCACGTGGCGTCCGGCGCGCTTTCCCGGGCGCAGCCGGACAGCAGCAGCAGGGCCAGCAAGGTACGCATCATGCGTGCGCAATCCAGTCCTCGATCAAGCGTCGGGCGATGCTGTCACGGCGCGGCAGGCTGAAACCGTGCTTCTCGGGCTCCGCAAGCTCCGCGCGGGTGAACCAGCGGGCGTCGCGCAGCTCGCCGGGATCTATGGTGATCTCGTCGCTCAGGCCCTCGGCATGGAAGCCCAGCATGATGCTGGCGGGGAAGGGCCAGGGCTGGCTGCTGTGGTAGTGGACGGCGCCGACCTGGATACGGCTTTCCTCCATGACCTCGCGGGCCACCGCCTCTTCCAGGCTTTCGCCGGGTTCGACGAAGCCGGCGAGGGTCGAGTACATCGTCGCCTTGGGGAAGCGGGCGGAGTGGCCGAGCAGCACGCGGTCGGCACGATGCACCAGCATGATGACGGCCGGGTCGGTGCGCGGGAAGTGCTGCGCGCCGCAGCCGGTGCAGGCCAGGGCGTTGCCGGCGCTGCGCGGCTCGGTTCGGGCGCCGCACACACCGCAAAAGGGGTGCCGGTTGCGCCAGTGCATCAGGCCGCGGGCATGGGCCAGGACGGCGGCGTCGTCCGGAGGCAGGCCGCCGGGGACGGTGCGCAAGTCCTCGAACACCCCGGCATCAGGCGGCAGTAAGGGCAACGGGTCCTCGACCGCGCTCAGGTCCACGGCGAAGACGGCCTGTTCGTCCCGCACGCCCAGGAAGGCCCAGGCAGCGCCGGCCGCCAGCGCCGGGGCGGCGTCGGGCGCGGCAAGGTAGGCGGCCTGCAGCCCCTCCTGGTCGCGCAGCAGGCTGCGGCTGCGCCAGACCGCGACGACCTGGCTGCCGGGGTCCTGCAGGCGCTCATTGATCCAGGCGGGGTCGTCCCGCCGGTCGCCTGCGCGGTCCAGGGGGCTTCCGGTGTAGACGTTGGGGCGGCTGGCGGGGATGGGGGGCATTGGGTCCGGCGTTTCGCATGGGGGCGGGCGCGTGCCAAGCCCCGGATGCCCGATGCTGGGCGCCTCAAGGTCCCGAGCGACTCACCTGCCTGACGCGCCGGCTTCGATACCGCTCCGCGAACGCGTCCCGCACCAGCCTGAACATGCTTGGCGGCAGGTGGCCGTAGTGGAACTCGCCCGGCCGGTTCGGGATCTGCCGAAGGTCGAAGGGCCAGGTGTCAACATTGCATTCGGAGATCAAGACCCACTGGCGGGCGCTGTCCAAGCCGGCCTTAGCCTTCGAGGCCACGGATGGCGGATTCTGGCCGGGGCCGGGCTGACCCGCCGCGCCCCGGCGTGATGCCGGGAGCGGCGGCGCATCGTCAACCGAAGTTCGGCTGGGTTTCCTTGTAGCTCGGCAGCGCCTGCACACGGTCCCACCACTCGGAAAAGCCGGGAACATCGGTCGCCGCCGCGGCATCGGGCGTCATCATGACGTAGGACAGCACCGGCGCCAGGAACAGGTCAGCCAGGCTCAGCTCCCCGGCGATGAAGGGCGACGCGCCGCGGGTTTGCATCGCGAACTCGACGACCTTGCGCCCGGTCTCGATCCCTGCCTGGCGCGCGGCGTCATTCTGGCCGCCGACAAAGCCAGGGAACAGGTGATAGGCCGCGACGCCACCAATCAGCGAGCCATAACCGTAGGAGTCCAGCAGCGCGACGATCATGTCCATCCGCGCCCGGTCCCGCGGCGTGCCCGGCACCAGCGACGGGCCGGGCAGCACGTCGTTCAAGTAGCGGACGATGGCGTCGGTTTCCAGGATACGGAGGCCGTCATGGTCCAGCACGGGCACCTTGCCGAAGGGATGGCGCTCCAGGTGCTCGGGCGACTTCGGCTCGCCTTCCAGGACGTTCAGCGGCACCTGGCGGAAGTCGGTCACGTCCTTCTCGGCGAGCAGCATCTTGACGGTGCGGACGTAGGTGGAGCCGTCGAAGCCCCAAAGGGTGATGTCGGACATGGGTGGAGGTTCCTGGTTGGGTGAGGCGGGGATAAAACGTTCCACCAAGGGTCTGCAAGCCGGCTGGCACCAGCCGCTGCTGGGAGGCCGGCGCCGTTACGTTCCCACATCCGTCCGGCCGCCATCGGCCACGATCTCCGCCCCGGTCATGAAGGAAGAGTCATCGCTTGCCAAGAACAGTGCAATTTTCGCGATCTCGTCCGGCTGTCCAGTGCGCCCGAGCGGGATCTTGGTCAATATGCCGGTCGCGATGGCTTGCAACTGTTCCGGCGGAAGGCCCGTTTTGCCGAAGATGGGTGTCTCGATCGGCCCCGGGCAGACCGCGTTGACCCTGATCCTCCGCGGCGCCAGTTCACTGGCCAGCACCCGCACCATCGAGCGCGCTGCCGCCTTGGTGGCCGCATAGACCACGGTGCTGGCCAGGCCCATCCGGTTGCTGTTGGAGGTGGTCACGACGATGCTGGCGCCAGATTGCAGCAACGGGTCCGCCTTCTGCACGGTGAACAGCACGCCCTTGACGTTGATATCGAAGTGCTCGTCGAAGAACGGCTCAGTCACCTGGGCTAGCGGCGCGAACTTGGCGATGCCCGCATTCAGGAACAGCACGTCTATGCCGCCGAAGGCACGGCCCACCTCAGCAACCATAGCCTCCGTGTCGGACACGGAGCCGGCATCGGATTTGATGACAAGGACGTCCGGCCCCAACGTCCGGCGCGCCTCGTCCAGCCGGTCCGGGTTCTGTCCGGTGATGGCGACCCGGGCGCCTTCCTGCAGGAACAACTGCGCCGTTGCCAAGCCGATGCCTGTTGTCCCGCCGGTGATGACCGCGCGCTTGCCTTCGAGCCGACCCATGCTGCGTCCTTTCATCATGCTGGCGCCTGCCTGCGCCGGCGCCGCTACCGACATGCGCCAGCGGCAGAAGGGAAACAAGCAGCCACGCCGTGACCTGCGTGCCTAGTCATGGGCCGGACCGGGCCGGACGCCAGCCGTGCCGGAACCCTGGCCCTGGCGGCGCCAAGTATTTGCGTGCCCGCGGGATGCCGTGTTGGCGCGTCGCCCGCGGTGAAGCCAGATGCGATGGCGGGCTGCTCACGTTATGGAAGTGGCGGGAGCAGCAGGTCCGGGTCCGCAACCAAGTGACCCGGCATTGACTTGCCGCCCTCAGCGTGGCGTTGCGGCGCGGTGGGCTGCTACCCCGCCCCAACCCGCAACGCCGCCACCAGCGCCGCCAAGGCCGGCGGCACCTGCCGGCGGCTGGGATAGTAGATGCAGTAGCCCGGGAACCGCGGGCACCACCGCTCCAGCACCCGCACCAGCCGGCCCGCGGCGACATGCCCGGCCACCTCGTCCTCGAACAGGTAGGCCAGGCCGCCGCCCGCCAGCGCCGCCGCCAGCATCAGCCCACCGTCGTTGAACACCAGCGGGCCGTCCACGCGGGCCGGGACCGTCCGCCCGTCCTCGGTGAACTCCCACGGCCACAGCCCCCCGGCCGTCGCCAGCCGGTAGTTGATGCAGGGATGCCCGGCCAGGTCCGCCGGGGTGGCCGGTGCCGGATGCGCGGCGAAGTGCCCCGGCGAGCCGACCACCGCCGTCTGCACGTCCGGCCCTACCCGCACCGCCACCATATCCCGCGCCACGCCGCCGCCGAACCGGATGCCGGCGTCGTAGCGTCCGGCGACGATGTCCGTTAGCCCCTCGTCAACGGCCACCTCCACCCGGACCGCCGGGCAGGCCGCGCGGAAGCCGGGCAGGGCCGGCAGCAGCACCGTCTGCGCGGCGTGCCGGGGTGCGGTGATGCGGACGGTGCCGGCCGGGGCGCCGCCCGGTCCGCCGAGAGCGGCCAGCCCGGCGCCGATGCTCTCCAGCGCCGGGCGCAGGGTGTCCAGCAGCCGCTCCCCGGCCTCGGTGGCGCGGACGCTACGGGTGGTGCGTGCCAGCAGCCGGACGCCCAGCCGGGCCTCCAACGTCTTCATGGCGTGGCTCAGCGCCGATGGGGACAGGCCCAGCCGGGAGGCGGCGCGGGTGAAGCTGCGGGCGTCGGCAACGGCCATGAACGCTGCCAGGTCGGTTAGGTCGTCTCGCCGCATTGCTGCATGGCTTTCAAAGGTCCATGCCGATCATGCCATCTAATCGCCAAACCCGCCCCGGTCCATCTTCAGGGTCCACACAGGGAAGAACAGCAGATGCGCATGAACCGGCTGGGCCGCACCGGGCTTTTCGTGTCCGAGCTATGCCTTGGGACGATGACCTTCGGCGGCGAGGGCAACGGGGTTTACAGCGAGATGGGCGGCCTCAGGCAGGCCGACGCAGATCGGATGGTCGGCCGCGCCATGGAGGCCGGGGTGAACTTCATCGACACTGCGGACGCCTACTCGGACGGGCTGTCGGAGCAGATCACCGGCCAGGCGCTGCGCAACCTGCAGGTTCCGCGCAGCGGCGTGGTGGTCGCCACCAAGGGCTACGCCCCCACCGGTTCCGGCCCCAATGCCGGCGGCAACTCGCGCCTCCATCTGATCGAGGCCTGCAAGGCCAGCCTGCGCCGGCTGCAGCTCGACCACATAGACCTGTATCAGGTCCACGGCTTCGACCCCGCGACGCCGATCGAGGAGACCGTCCGCGCCCTCGACATCCTCGTGCAGCACGGGCACGTCCGCTACGTCGGCGTGTCGAACTGGGCGGCGTGGCAGATCGTGAAGGCGCTGGGCATCGCCGACCATGCGGGCCTCAGCCGGTTCGCCAGCCTGCAGGCCTATTACAGCATCGCCGGTCGCGACCTGGAGCGGGAGATCGTGCCGATGCTGCGGGCGGAGGAGGTGGGGCTGATGGTCTGGAGCCCACTGGCCGCCGGGTTGCTGAGCGGGAAGTACTCACGGGAGCAGGAAACGATCCCGGGCGGCCGCCGGGCCGCCTTCGCCTTTCCGCCGGTGGAGCGGGAGCGTGGCTTCGCCTGCCTGGATGCGATGCGGCCGATGGCGGAGGCGCGCGGAGTGTCGGTGGCGCAGGTCGCGTTGGCCTGGCTGCTGCACCGGCGGGCGGTCAGCAGCGTCATCATCGGGGCGCGGCGGCTGGATCAGTTGGAGGACAACCTGGGAGCGGTGGACGTCGAACTAAGTGAAGCGGACCTGGACGCCCTGGATGCGGTCAGCTTGCTGCCACGTGAGTATCCCGGCTGGATGTTCGAAACCCAGGGCGCCCGGGCACGGCTCCTGGCGCAGGCCGGGCGGAGCGGCGCGCGGTAGGCTGCGCTGCGCGCCTTGCTTGCCAGGGTCTGGCGCCCAGGACAGAGGATCGTCCCGGAAGCCGGCATCAGCCGCTCTGGATGCGCCATCGGCGACGGGTGCGAACAAGCCGGCGGCCGGGGTCCGATAGGCCAGCTCAGGCGGCTTCAAGCGCCTGGCGGATGTCGTCGAGCAGGTCGTCGGCATCCTCAAGCCCGACCGACAGGCGCATCATATCCTCCTGCACGCCCCAGGCCATCCGCGCCTCCGGCTCGACCCGGCGTGCCCCGCGAAGCAGGCCACCCGGCCGCATGATCAGCGACTCCGCGTCGCCCAGGCTCACCGCCCGCAGCACGACGCGCAGCCGGTCCATGAACCGGTCAGCCCCGTCCCCGCCGGAGCCCAGGCGGAACGACAGCATGCCGGAGCCGTTCGCCATCTGTCGCCGGGCCGCCGGATAGCCAGGGTCGGACGGCAGGAACGGATAGTGCACCTGCGCCACGCCCGGGTGCGCCGCCAGCATCTCGGCGATGCGCAACGCCGTCGAACCGTGCCGCTCCATCCGCAGCCCCAGCGTCTTCATCCCGCGCAAGACGAGGTAGGCCGACATCGGCGACATCGTAGCACCAGTGATGTAGCGCAGCCCGTGGCGGCGGATGCGCTCGGTCGTCGCGAGATCCCCAAGCACCGCACCGCCGAGCAGGTCGCCATGGCCGTTGATGTATTTGGTCAGCGCATGCAGGACCAGGTGGGCGCCATGCTCGAGCGGACGCTGCAGCGCCGGCGAGGCGAAGGTGCTGTCCACCACCGCCATCGCCCCCACCACACGGGCGCGGGCGCAGATCGCGGCAATGTCCAGCACCTCGGCCGTCGGGTTCACCGGCGTCTCGAAGTAAACCATCTTCGTGGCGCGCGAGAGCACGCCGTCGAGGTTCTCCGGCCGGGTCATGTCCACCGGCACCACCTTGATGCCGAAGCGCGGCAGCGCGTCCTGCGTGAGCGCGAAGGTGTTGGAATAGACCGTGTGATGCACGATCAGCTCGTCCCCCTGGGACAGCAGCGAGAGCATCAGCGAGCCGACCGCCCCCATGCCGGAGGCGAGCACGACGCAGGATTCCGCGCCCTCCAACTCCGCCAGCCGCGTTTCGAGCACGGTCTGGGTCGGGTTTTCCTCGCGTCCATACAGCGGGCGGCGCACCTCGAACGCGGCGATCGCCTCGCTTTCCGCGCTGGTGTCGAACGCATAGGTGGAACTCATGTAGATCGGCGGATTGAGCGCCGCCTCGGCCTTGCTGCGGTCGAAGCCGTGATGGATGGCCCGGGTCATGAACCCGAGCGGGCGGTTCGGCCTGTCGTTCACGCCGCGAGGTCCTTCCGCCAACGCGGCATCAGCACGTCGCCGGCCGCAAGCGCCGTCACCTCCTCGGCCGGCATCTCGCCGGCGATGCCCCGCGCCGTCAGGTCGCCCATCAGCGCGCCGAGCTTGAAGCCGTGGCCGGAGCAGGCGCTGACCACCCATCCCGCCGCGCCAATCGGGCGGACGAGGAATTTCTCGTGCTCGCGCACCGTGTAGAAGCACGCCTTCGGTTCGAGCACGCTGTAGCGGTCGAGGCCGCGATAGGTTTCGCGCGCTGCCGGCCACAGCCGGGCGAGGTCGCGCTCGGTGGCCACGCGGTCCTCGTCCGGGTCGCCGTTGCAGGAGAACACGTGGTCGCCCACCTTGAGCCGCGTGCCGCGCCGGGGCGGCAGCGTGTAAAGCCCGCCATCCCTGCGCACGTCGAGCATCACCGGCGCATTCGCCCACGCCTCGGCGAGGTCGGGCGGCGGCGCCAGATACAGCACCGCCTGACGCGACGGCACCGCGTCGCCCCTCAGCGACGGCACGATCCGGTCCACCCATGCTCCGGCCGAGACGACCACCATGTCGCCCTCATGCACCCGGCCATCCGTCGTCACCCGCCCGCGCTCCGGATCGACCTCGCTCACGAGCTGCCCGGTGTGCATCCGCACGCCCAGCTTGCCGAGCAGCACGACCAGATCGGTCAGGATGCGGATCGGGAACAGCATGCCGGCCCCGTCCGTCTCGACCGCGCGCAGCAGCCCGTCAGTGGCGATCATGGGAAAACGGGTGGGCACCTGGTCGAGCGGGACGTCGCGGAATCCGATGCCCATCGCAGCCAGCGAGCGGGAAACGCCCTGATACCAGTCCGTCTCGTGCCGGACGAAATACACCGCGCCGCAGGGCTCGTAATGCGAGCGGCCAGTGGCCTGCCAGAGCATGTCCCAGATGCGGAACGCCTCCGGCATCAGGTGCGCGTAGCCCTCCATCGCGCCGTAGGCGTGACGCGTGATGCGATGCTCATCGTAGGAGGAGCCTTTCGGGTTCGGCAGCGGCCCCTGCTCGAACACTTCAACGGCGTAGCCGCGGCGGACGAGGGCCCAGGCGGTGGCAAGGCCGGCGATCCCGCCGCCGACGATAAGGGCTTTGCTCAACGGAATGCTCCTAGGCAGCAGGGAAGGGGGAGGGGCGCCGGCTCGTCCGGTTCGGCTAGGTCCTCTGGATGGACGTTGAGGATATGGCCGTAGCCATCCTGCTGCACGAAATCAGATCGCGCGATCACCAAAAGCGATAAATAGAGTATAAGACACGCAGCCATACTCGCCGCCCCCAGCTAAGAGAAAATCGCCGCATGACCGACCTGTCCCGCATCCGCGCCTTGATCGAGCAGCGCCGCCCGGGCCACGCGCTGCCGCAGCCCTTCTACACCGATCCGGAAATCTTCGCCTTCGACATGGACCGTATCTACGGCAACTCCTGGATCATGGCCGGTTTCGAGGTGGAGCTGCCCTCGCCAGGCAGCTCGCTGGCCCTAACGATCGGGCGCTCGCCGATCGTGATCGTGCGCGGGCGCGACCACAAGCTGCGCGCCTTCCATAATTCTTGCCGTCATCGCGGCGCGCAGATTTGCGCCGACGGCGCCTCCAAGCGCCCGCGGCTGGTTTGCCCTTATCACCAGTGGGCCTACGACCTCGAAGGCAAGCTGGTCCACGCCGCTCACATGGGTGGGGATTTCGACCCGGCGCAGCACAACCTCCTGCCTGTCGCGGTCCGTACCGTGGCCGGGTCGATCTATGTCTGCCTCGGCGACGCGCCCCCCGCCTTCGACGAGTTCCACGACGCGCTGGCGCCAATGCTGGCGCCGCATGAGCTGCACCGCGCCAAGCTCGCGCATCAGATGACGCTGGTAGAGAAAGCCAACTGGAAGCTCGTGATGGAAAACGGGCGCGAGTGCTACCATTGCGCGTCCAACCATCCGGAACTGGCGACCACCTTTCCGATCCTCCGCAAGTCGCTCTCCGTGGACGAGCAGAACGAGATCACCGACGCTTACGACAAACGGATGGCCGGGCGGGCGCTGCCGGTCGGTCCCGCCGAGGGCAAGTGGTGGCAGGCGGGCCGTTTCGCGCTCAATCCCGGCACCACGTCCATCACCATCGACGGCCAGCCCTGCGTCAAGCGTACGATGGGGCGGCTCGGCGACGGCGACGTCGGCTCGCTGCGCTGGGCGCTGGAGCCGCACTGCTTCGCGCACGCGCTCGGCGATTACGTGTTCATGTTCAGCGCCATGCCGACCGCGACCGAGGAGACGGTCGTCACGGCCAAGTGGCTGGTGCACGAGGACGCGGTCGAGGGCGTGGATTACACCATCGAGGGTTTGGTCAAGCTGTGGGATCAGACCAACCTGCAGGATCGGGCGCTGGCCGAGAACAACCAGCGCGGCGTCCGCTCGGCTGGCTTCCGCCCGGGACCGTATTCCCCGGTGGCAGAAACGCTCGTCCTGCGGTTTGTCGATTGGTATTGCGACAAGGTGCGCGAACAGGCCGGCGGCCCCGTGCGGCACGCGGTCGCGGCCGAGTAGGTATGCCTGGGCGGCATTCCTGCTTTGACTTCGCGTGAGGCCGCAGGACAAGATGCGGGTCAACGTAGGCGCTGACCTTGGCCGAGCGGCCCGGCTTATTCCCGGGCGGCCCTGCTTTGCCCGGAGCAGCGGCCGACACTGTTAGGCAAGGAAAACGGCCATGCGCCCTTCGCCCAAGTTCCTCGATCTGCTCCGACGCCAGGCGGGCGCACTTGAGAACCACGTCGTTGACGAATTCCTGGCCGGGCGGCTCGACCGGCGCGGTCTGCTACGCGAGGGGGCGCGGTTCGGCGTGGCGGCGCCGCTGCTCGCCGGGCTGCTCGGGGCGGCGAGCCCGGTCGCGGCGCCGTTCGCCCGCGCCGAGGGCAAGAAGAACGCAACCATCCGCGTCGCTTCGCAAACGCCGGCCAGCGCCGTGGAGCCAGTGACGACGGCCAACTCCGGCGGGTTGATCCTGTTGCAGCAGACGGGCGAGTTCCTGGTATATGACCAGGCGGACCTGATGCTAAGGCCTATGTTGGCGTTGTCTTGGAAGTCGAACGAGGACGGCAGCGTCTGGACATTCAAGCTGCGGCCCAACGTCAAATTCCACAACGGGCACGTGTTGAATGCCGATGATGTGGTCGCCACGATGGACCGCCTGGCCGATCCGAAGAACGGCTCCAACGCGCTGTCGGCGTTCAAGGGCGTGCTGTCCAAGGGTGGCACGCGCAAGGTGGACGACCTGACCGTCGAATTCCATCTCGACGCCCCGAACGGCAACTTCCCCTACATCGTCTCGACCGACAACTACAACGCGATCATCCTGCCCGCCGATTATGCCGGCGACTTCGAGAAGACCTTCATCGGCACCGGACCGTTCAAGCTTGACCGTTACGTGCCGAAAGTAGGCGTGACCTTCATACGCAACGATGACTACTGGGGCGAAAAGGCGCTGCCCGCACGGCTGGAGTTCACCTTCTACGCCGACCAGCAGCCGATGATCCTGGCGCTGCAGGGCGGGCAGGTGGATGTGATCCAGCAGATCTCGGTGCAGGGTGCGCAGGGAGTGCTGCACGATCCCGACATCAACATCATCAAGATCAAGTCCGCAGTGCACCGCGAGTTCCACTTACGGAACGACTCCCCCAACCTGTCGGACAAGCGCGTCCGGCAGGCGATCGCGCTGACGCTTGACCGCGACGCGATCGTGACCGGGTTGTTCCAGGGCCTCGCGGCGCCTGGCAATGATTCACCGTTTGCACCGGTCTATCCCTCGACCGACAAGGACGTTCCGCAGCGTAAGCGCGACATCGCGCAGGCGAAGCATCTGATGGCCGAGGCGGGCCACGAAAAGGGCTTCGAGGCAACGCTGACCACCGAGCGGGTGATGGAAATGCCGGACTACGCGGTGCTGATCCAGAACGCGGTCGCCGCAATCGGCATCAAGCTGAACCTCAAGATCGAGACCGATACCGCGTATTACGGCAAGGCCCAGTACGGTCAGTCCGACTGGCTCGACTCCGAAATGGGCATCACCGATTACGGCCATCGCGGCGTGCCCAACGTGCTGCTCGGCGCGCCGCTGCTCAGCACCGGCGCCTGGAACGCCGCGCATTTCAAGAACGCCGACTACGACAAGCTGGTGGCGAGCTACATCGCCGCCACCGATCTCGGCGTCCAGCGCGAGACGGCGGGCAAGATCCAGCGCCTACTGCTCGACGAGACCCCGGTCATCTACGCTTACTTCTACGACTACCTCACCGCCACGGCGAAGGATGTGCAGGGCGTGGGCGTCAATCCGATCTCGCAACTTTTCCTGGCCGGGACGACGATTGGCTGATGCGGGTCCTTTAACATGCTAGCGCGGCTGGGGCAGCAGGTCAGCCATCGGCTCGCCCTCAGCGTGCTGACGCTGGTGCTGCTCAGCGTCATCGTCTTTGCCGGTGCGCAGGTGCTGCCCGGCGATGTCGGCCGATCCATCCTCGGCCCGCTCGCCTCGCCTGAGGCAGTGGCGGAAATCAACCACCAGATCGGCGCCGACCAGCCGCCGGTGCAGCAATACCTATCCTGGATCGGCCATTTCCTCACCGGTGACATGGGCACCTCCTTCGTGTTCCGCTCGCCCGTCGCTTCCTTCGTCGGCAATGCTTTGCTGAACTCGATGAAGCTCGCTGCCGTCGCGTTCACCATCGTCGTTCCGCTCTCGATCGGCGCCGGGGTATTTGCCGCGATGCATCCCGGGCGTTGGCAGGACCGGATCATCAGCGTCACCGGGCTATCGCTCACGGTCGTACCGGAGTTCGTTTCATCCATCGCATTGATCCTCATCTTCGGGGTCTGGCTGCGCTGGCTGCCGATCTCGGCGGCGACCCGGCCGGGGACAGACGCCCTGGAGCAGCTCCGGCACCTGATCCTGCCGGCGCTGCCGCTCGTGCTGGTCCTGTTCGGCTACATCGCCCGCATGGCCCGCGCCGGCACGTTGGAAACGCTCGACTCCGACTATGTCCGCACGGCCATGCTGAAGGGCCTGACCCGGCGAAAAATCATCGTACGGCACGTGCTCGGCAACGCGCTGCTGCCGACCATCACCGTGATCGCGAGCCAGATCGGCTACATGATCGGCGGCCTGGTCGTGGTGGAATCGCTGTTCCGCTACCAAGGCATCGGCAGCCTCATCCTCACCGCGGCACGCGGCAAGGACCTGCCAATGCTTGAGGCCGGCATCCTGACCGTCGGCACCATCTTCGTCGTCACCACGATGTTCGCCGACGCGCTCTATGTCGTGCTCAATCCACGCTTGCGGGACGGGGTCGCCTGATGTCGGCAACCGCGCTCGACTCCATGCCGATGACAGACAGCCAGGCCGCTGCCGAGCCGGCCGTCGCCATGCCGAGCCGGCTGCGCCTCGTGCTGCGCTCGCCGGTTTTCCTGGTGGGTGCCGTAGTGCTGCTGTTCTGGATCGGCTGCGCGCTGTTCGGCCCTTCGCTCGTGCCTTATCCGCCCTATGCCGACGACCTGCTGCACACCCTGGCGCCTCCCTCGGCCGCGCATTGGTTCGGCACCGACCAGCTCGGGCGGGACATCTTCTCGCGCGTCATCATCGGCGCCCGGCCGATCCTCTCGGTCGCACCCGCGGCGACGCTGCTTGCGACCGTCGCGGGCGCCACGCTCGGCCTGCTCACCGGCTATGTCGGCGGTTGGCTCGACGCGGTGATCGGCCGGCTGATCGAGGTGCTGCTCGCGCTGCCGCTGATCGTCGTAGCACTCCTAGTACTGGTGGCGCTCGGGCCGTCCTCGGTAACGGTGATCGCGGTCATCGGCGTCATCTTCACGCCCCTGATCGCCCGCACCGTCCGCGCCGCCGTGCTGTCCGAACGCTCGCATGACTACGTGGCGGCAGCGGAACTGCGTGGCGAAGGCGCGCTGCACATCATGTTCGTGGAGATCCTGCCTAACGTGCTGCCGCCGATCCTGGTGGAGACCACGGTGCGGCTCGGCTACGCCATCTTCACCGTCGCCTCGCTCAGCTTCCTCGGTTTCGGCATCCAGCCCCCCTCGGCCGACTGGGGTCTCGCGATCTCCGAAAACTACGGCATGATTACCGGCGGTTACTGGTGGACGGTGGCCTTTGCGGCGGGCGCTACTGCCTCGCTCGTGGTCGGCGTCAACCTCGTCGCCGACGGCATCCAGGCGGCGCTCGAATGACCCCAGCTCTCGAACTGCGCGACCTGAGCGTCGGCTACCGCGCCCGGAGCGTGGAGCAGCTCGTATTGCGCAGCGTCTCGTTCAGCATCGCGCCAGGCGAGACGTTCGGCCTAGTCGGCGAAAGCGGCTGCGGCAAGTCCACCGCCGCCTTCGCCGCCTTGCGCGCCCTGCCGCGCAACGGCTTCGTCCGTGCCGGGCAGATCCTTGTGGACGGACAGGACGTGATGCGGCTCGACCCGGCCGGGCTTCGCAGGCTGCGTCTCACCACGGTTTCAATGGTCTATCAGGACCCCGGCCGCGCGCTGAACCCGTCCATGACGGTCGGGCGCCAGATCGCCGAGGTGTTCGAGACCGGCGGCCTCGGCCGGCGCGACGCGCTGACCCGCGCGGAGGCGATGCTGGGCCATGTGCGCATCCCCGGCACCGCCCGCGTCATGGGCGCCTATCCGCACCAGCTCTCGGGCGGTATGCAGCAGCGGATCGTCATTGCCATGGCGCTTGCCAACAACCCGGCCCTGCTCGTGCTGGACGAGCCGACCACCGGGCTGGACGCGACGGTCGAGGCCGAAGTGCTGGACCTGATCGCGGCGCTGAAGCAGGAATTCCGCACCTCGATCCTGTTCATCAGCCACAACATCGCGATCATCGAGCGCATGTGCGACCGCATCGGCGTCCTCTACGCCGGCAGC
>CAXTCI010000002.1:0-19223 GCA_964242325.1 uncultured Acetobacteraceae bacterium | reverse complement strand
ATGGTGCGATGCCACCATGTCGAGCGTGCAATGGCCGTCCCTGCGGCACCTTCCTCTCCCGTCATTGAGACCGCATCGCGCGGCGGCCTTCATGCCGCGCCGGCACTGCGGGCGACCCATCTCAGCAAAACCTACCGCCAAGGCACGGCCGCCATACGCGCCGTCACCGACGTCTCGCTCGATCTCGAGCCCGGCGAAACGCTCGGCCTCGTCGGCGAGTCTGGCAGCGGCAAGACCACGCTCGCCCGCCTGCTGCTCGGCCTGACCGCGCCCGATCCCGGCGGCCGTATCGAGCTTGGCGGGCAGGAGGTCGCCGGCCACGCCAGGTCCCGCTCGCGCGCCGACCAGAAAATGCTGCAGATCGTGTTCCAGAACCCGGATTCGGCGCTCAACCGCGCGCATACGGTGCGGCACCTGATCGAGCGCTCGCTGTCGCGTCTGGCCGGCGTGTTCGGGCGGCAGCGGGCGGAGCGGCTGGCCGGGCTGGTGTCGGCCGTGCGGCTCACCGAGCGGCACCTTTCGATGCGCCCGCGGCAGCTCTCCGGCGGGCTGAAGCAGCGCGTCGCCATCGCCCGCGCCTTTGCCGGCGACCCGCGCGTGGTCATCTGCGACGAGCCGACCTCGGCGCTCGACGTCTCGGTGCAGGCCGCCATCCTCAACCTGCTCGCCGACCTGCAGGCGCGCGAGCAGGTGAGCTACATCTTCATCAGCCACGATCTTGGCGTGGTCCGCTACCTGTCCGACCGCATCGCCGTGCTCTATCTCGGCCGCATCATGGAGATCGGCCCGGCGGAGGACGTGTTCGACGGGCCGCACCATCCCTACACCGAGGCGCTGCTCTCCGCCGTGCCGGAAATCGACGCTGGCAACCGTCGTGCCCGCATCCGCCTGTCCGGTGAAATCCCAAGCCCGCTATCGCCGCCATCTGGTTGCGTCTTCCATGGTCGCTGCCCCCGCAAGATCGGCGCGATCTGCGAGACGGAGGAGCCGCCGATGGCGATGGACAGCGGCCATGCGATCCGCTGTCACCTTCCCGTTCCCGCGCTCGGCCGCCGCGGCGGGCCACCGCCCGTCCAGGCCGACGAGCATTCCCTCGAACCCGTTTCCGCATAGGTTGGCCATGGCGCCCATCACCGACCCTCGCTCTACCGTCAACTCGCGTCTTGAGGTGGGCGAGACCGCCGACCTGCTCGTGGTCGGCGGCGGCCCGGCCGGGCTCGCGGCGGCGATCGAGGCGGCTCGGTCCGGCGTATCCGTCATTCTTGCCGACGAAAACCCAGTGCCGGCGGAGGTGATGGGCGACGACGTCCCACTGCACTTCGGCCAACGGATGGGCGGCGCGGTCCGCAACCGCACCGGCATGACCGAGGCGATGCTGGCGAGCGAGCCATTGCTGGAGACGGCGCTTGACGCCGGAGTGGACGTGCGGCTCGGCACCTTCGTCTGGGGGCTCTACGCCAACGGACGTAGCGTTTCCTGGCTGCCCGGCATGGTGGCCGGGCTGTCCGACGGGGCGACATCCTGGATGCTAGGCTGCAAGACGACGATCGTCGCCGCAGGCCGCCGCGACATGGGGCTGGCCTTTCCCGGCTGGGAGCGCCCCGGCGTAATGGGCGCCACTGCCGCCGAGCGGCTGGCCACGCGATACGGCGCGCTCGACGCCCGGCGGGCGGTGGTACTGGGGACCGGAGCCGAGGCACTGCTGGCGGCACTCGCCATGCACCGTGCCGGCATTGCAGTCGCCGCCATCGTCGAACAGGCAGCCGTGCCCATCGGCCCGGCGCCGCTGCTGGACCAGATCCATACATCCGGCATCGAAATCCTGACCCGGCACGTGATCGCCGGCGCCGAGGGTGGGGCCAACGGCGTCACCGCCGCACGCCTCGCGCCATTCGACGATGCCGGGCGCCGGCAAGGCGAGAGGCGGATCGAGTGCGACACGATCGTGCTCGGCATCGGCGCCGTGCCAGTGATCGAACTGCTCGACGCAGCCGGCTGCCGCAGCGCCTGGTTTCCCGAGCGCGGGGGGCATGCTCCGATTGTTGATGCTGCGCAGATGACCTCGGTCCGCGGCATCTACAGCGTGGGGGACTGCGCCGGTGTTTGGGCGGAAAAGTCAGGGGACCGCGCCATCGCCGAGGCGGAGGGCCGCCGCGCTGGTAAGGCCGCAGTCGAGGCCGCCAGGGAGCAGTCCGCCCGTGACCCGGCGCCGCCGGAGAATGCCGCCAAACCTTCGGCCATCAAGCCATCGGTCACTGAGGCTCTGGTCTCTGAGGTTTTCGCCACAAAACCTTTGGTCATCAAGTCACCGACCACCGAGGCCCCGGTCACCGAGGCCCCAATCACCGAAATCTCTGCTGCAGAACCTCGGGCCGTTGAGCATTCGGCAGGTGCATCGCCTGCCTACCGGCTCGATTGGGTGCGCGCCGCCGTGGTCGAGGCCGTGCTGCCGCCGGGCCAGGCCGAGCCGCATGTCTGCCAGTGCGAAGAGGTAACCGCGCGCGACATCCTAGAGGTCCGTCCGCCGCGCTACCTGCAATGGGACCGACCCCGCCGCAACAGCACGGATCTGACGGCCCTGCTCGGCGAAGGGGCGCCCAGCCCGGACCAGGTCAAGCGCCTCACCCGCGCCGGCATGGGCCTCTGCCAAGGGCGCCGCTGCCGCGAGCAGGTCGCCGCCCTGCTCGCGCTCGGCGCCGGAACCGGGCTTTCCGAAGTACCGCTCGCGACATTCCGCGCCCCAGTCCGGCCGATGCCGCTCTCGCTCGCCGGGTCGGTGCCGGAAAGCGAGGAGATGGCTCGGAACTGGCACGTCTGGTTCGGCATCGAGGGCCAGGTCACGCCGTATTGGGAGATCGACGTCGGAGAGGCCGCAACGTGAGCGAAGCGTCCGGCGCCAGCGTCGTCATCGTCGGGGGCGGCGCGTCTGGGCTCAGCGCCGGCTGGTGGCTTGCCCGAGCCGGGGTGGACGTGCTGGTGGTGGACAAGGGCATCGTCGGCTGGGAGGCCTCGGGCCGCAACGGCGGCGGCTGCACCCACTGGTTCAGCCCGTTATTCGCAGAGGAGCAACGCCTCTGGCCGCAGATGGACGAGTTGCTCGGCTATCCGACCGAGTTCTGCCGCGGCCGCATACGCATCGCACTCGATGAGAACGACTGGGCCAGCGTGCAACGCCCGATCCGCAGCGGCGAGCGGCACGGCTTCAGCACCGAGATCCTCGATGCGGCGCAACTGCGCGACCTCGTGCCGCTCACCGGCGACAACGTGGTCGGCGCGGCCTGGCATCATTTCGGCGGACATGCCAACCCGCACCGCACGGTACAGGCCTATGCCTGGGCGATGCAGGACCTGGGCGGACGGCTGATGCAGCACACGACGGTGCTGGGGTTCGAGCGGCGGGGCGGCCGGGTCGTCGGCGTGCAAACCGATCGCGGCACGTTCGGCTGCGATCACGTCGTGATCGCCGCGGGGCCGCAGGGCGGCAAGCTCGCTGCCATGCTCGGCGTGTCGTTCCCCGTCGTCTCGGCGCGGGCAGAGATGATCGTCACCGAGCCGCTGCCGCTGATGCAGGTTGGCGGCGCCGACGGCAACGGCCTTTACGGGCGGCAAACGCGGCGCGGCAATCTCGCCTACGGCGGCGGCCCGCACGAATGGCTCGACGAGGAGGCCGGCATGGGCGTTCCGCCCCGGCTTAGCACGCCGCTCATGGGCAACATCGCCAAGCATCTGGTCGAGATGTTCCCCCGCGCCCGCCACGCCCGCGTCATTCGCAGTTGGGCCGGGGTGATCGAGAACACGCCCGACGGGCGGCCGATCATCGACCGGCTGCACGACCCGGCAAACGTGGTCCTCGTGACCCTCTCAAGCATCGGCTTCGGCCTCTCGCCTGCCACTGGCCACGCCGTGCAGCAGCTCGTGACCGATGGCGCCTGCGACTTTGCCGACCTGCGCCCGTTGCGCCTCTCCCGTTTCGACAACGTGGCACCCGACTGGGCGGCAGCGCGCGGTTGGCGCTGGCTTGGCCATTCACAGCCTGAGCCTGCGACAGCGCCTGTCCTGCATGGATGAGCCGGCGGGCACAGACGGCTCAGCACGTCCTTCTAAACCGCTGTCGCGTAAGGCGGCCGCACCTTTCGAAGTGGCGTCCGCGAACATGGTGTAGTTTCGGAACGCAGGAGAGGCTTCGGCGCTGCCGTCCGTGTTTGTTGGCCTGCTGCTGACCCAGGTGCCGCCGCTACTCGGCTTCAAATCGGCGGTGCCGGAGGATGGGCCGTGTCTGTCCCTCTTGGCTAAAGCGGAGGACATGAGGGACGCCCGCGATATTGCCGCGCTCGGCCGCTGACGAGCCTACCTGCAAGCCCTCTAGAAAAGAGTCCTAACAAGGAAGAAAGTCCTTGTGCTGGGACAGGAAACCTAGTTAAGTCTGGCTATACGCCCAGGCCGGGCAGGAAACGGGAAGGTCGCACGTCATGCTACTGACGCTTATCATGCTGATGTCGGCGTCAGTAGTGGCCGCCGCAGAATGTCGCGAATTTCGGCGAGCAAGACCAGTCCAGACTATGCAGTCCGGATAGTTGGCGAACTCAAGCCGACGAGGCGAGCCGAGCTTAATCCGGAGCTTACATCCAGCGCATAGCCCACAGGCCAAATAATCCTAGGCCGAGCAGGGCTATAGGCCCGCTCAGTGCCGTCAAGAAGAAATCAGCCATCTCGCAGCCTCCCCAAGGCATACTGCGCTGCCAGATGTAAACCTGCTCCGACCGCAAAACAAGTTGAACCTACCGTCACCAGCCACCAGGCAGGCACCGATGCGAGCGTGCCATAGACCGCGCCCACCGTCGGCGCGACCGCGCCAGTCACGATAACAGCAATGGCCGTCGTGTTTAGGGTGAGAGCCAGCAGTTTGACGCGTTCGTTATAGACAAGGTGCGCCATGGTGCGTCCGTATGGTGCGTTGCGAGACCGGCTGGGCCGGAAGTGCTTACTGCCCCGCCGAGGATTCTGCCAGGCCGGCTCTCCTCCGCGGCGTCCCACGGGCAACGAGGGCGTTGCAATGACATGCTGGTCTCACGGACACACGCCAGTAGGACATCCACCAGTTCCTAGGCCCGGCAGCGACGCGCAGCCAGCACAGGCACGCCGCCGGCTCTTGGCTCCGCCTAGCGCGTCCTCAAACCGGGACTTGGATTGCCTGTGTCACCGTGCATTCTGGAACGGCGCCGGCGCCATCAGATGCAGGTCCGCCAGGTGGTGCAGCCGATGCAGCACATGCATGGCCAATACTGCATCCTCGAACGCTCCATGCGCCTGACCGGCTCGGGCAGGCAGACCGAGACGCCGCAGCACCAGGTCCAGCTTCGCCGACTGCCCGGCGTGGCGGGCGCGGAACTCCCGCATGGTGCAGTAGCGCCCGCCCCTGCCGCCAGGCGCCGGCAAGCCAAGCGCGGTGAACTCCTGCGCCAGCATGCGCAAATCAAAAGATAGGTTATGCGCGACCAGCATGTTATCGCGGAAGACGGACCTGATGTCCTCCGCATGATTGGCAAAGCGCGGCTGCCGAGCCAGGAACTTGTCAGTCAGTCCATGCACGGCCAGGGCGCAGGGATGGCTGGGACGGCCGGGGTTGAACACCAAATGGACTCCCGGCCCGGACGGCCGCAACCCGGCATCCAGCGGTATGGCGGCCAGCGACACGATGCGGTCGGCATCCCCAACGCCGGTAGTCTCCGTATCAAGCACCACGGCTTGCTGACGGACTGGGATGTAGCTGAAGGCGGGGTTGCGAGTGACTGCGGCCTGGTCCATGCCATGAAGCGTTGTTTGCAGCCTCGACGGAGTCAAGCCGCTTAGCTTCTCCCTCTCCCTCCGGGCGAGGGTCGGGGTAAGGGAGAGGACAAGCACTGTTCTCCACTAAAAGAAGCCTCGTGCCGCTCGCACCCGCAACGCCCCGCTACGCAGCCAAGACCCCCTCACCCTAACTCTCTCCCGAAAGAAGAGGGAGAAGAGCTACCCCATCGCCGCCAGCGCCGCCGTGATCCGCCGTGCGAAGGCCGCCGGATCCGTCGGCATGTCGCCGTCCTGCACGCGGGCTAAGTCCAACAGGGTGTGCGCGGCCTCGGTCACGTCGCCGTCCGCATCGGCGCGGGCGGCCAGCGAGCGGATCAGCGGATGGCGCGGGTTCACCTCCAGCACCGCGCCGCCAAAGCCTGACTTGCCATGGCGGCGCATCAAGCGCTGCATCTGCAGGTCCGGGCCATAGCCACCCGCCGCCAGCACCACGGCGCTGTCCACCAGCCGGTCGGTCGCACGGACTTCCTTGACGGCGTCGCCCAGCGCAGCCTGCAAGGCAGGCAGCAGCTTGGTGACATCTGCCGCATCCCCTTCCGGCTGCGCCGTCGGCTCGATCTTCGATAGGTCGGCGATACCGGCAGTCACGCTGCGCAGCGGCTTGCCATCCCAGTCGTGCAGCCGCTCCGGCCAGAAGCTATCCACCGGGTCGGTCAGTAGCAGCACCTCGACCCCCCTTGCGCCAAAACCCTCCAACTGCGGCGACTTCGCCATCGCCTCGGCGTCGTCGCCGGTCAGGAAGTAGATCGCCTCCTGGCCCGGCCTCATGCGGGACACATAGGCGTCCAGGCCCGTCAGCCCCTCCTGCGTGGAGGATCGCACCCGCATCAGCCCGGCGATTTCCTTGCGGTGCTCGCTGTCCTCCCAGACCCCCTCCTTCAGCACAGGGCCGAAGTTCTCCCACAGCTTGGCGAAATCGGCCTCATCCTTGGCGCGAGACTTCAACTCGCTCATCATGCGCCCGGTCACGGCCTTGCGGATGCGGGCCAGCACTGGGGTCGCCTGCAGCATCTCGCGGCTGACGTTCAGCGGCAGGTCCTCGGTGTCCACTACCCCCTGCACGAAGCGCAGCCAGGGCGGCAGCAGCCCGGCCTCATCGGTGATGAACATGCGGCGGACATGCAGGCGCACCCGGCTTTCGCGCGGGCCTTCCACGGCGTCGAACGGCTTCATCCCAGGCACGAACAGCAGGGCCGAGAACTCCAGCGCACCCTCCGCACGCCAGTGCAGGGTAGCCCAGGGCTCGTCGAAGATGTTGCCGAGGTGGCGGTAGAAGTCCTTGTACTGCTCCTCCGTCACCTCCGACTTGGACTTGCGCCACAGGGCAGTGCCCTCGTTGGCGGGCTTATCCTCGCCCTCCTCGGCGATGGTGATGGGGACGGTGATGTGGTCGGCCCACTTCTTGACGATGGTCTGCAGCCGGACCGGCTCCAGGAACTCGTCGGCATCGGGCTTCATGTGCAGGGTGACGGTGGTGCCGGGCCGGTCGCGCTCCGCGGAGGACAGGGTATAGGCCCCGGCGCCCTCGCTGGCCCAGGTCCAAGCCTCGTCCGACCCGGCACGGCGACTGGTCGCCTCCACCCGGTCGGCCACCATGAACGCGCTGTAGAAGCCGACGCCGAACTGGCCGATCAGCTCGACCTTCTCATCCGGCTTGGCCTTGGCCGCCTCCGCGCCGAACACGCGGGTGCCGGACCGCGCAATGGTGCCGAGATTCTCGGCCAGTTCCTGCTTGCTCATCCCGATGCCGTCATCGGCGATGGTGATGGTTCGGGCGGCCTTGTCGGGGATGATGCGGACCTTGGCGTCCCCGGGCTGCGCCAGCGCCGGGTCAGTCAGCGCCTCGAACCGGCGGCGGTCAGTGGCGTCGGCGGCGTTGGCGACCAACTCGCGCAGGAAGATCTCGCGCTCGGAGTACAGGGAATGGACGACGAGGTCGAGCAGGCGACCGACCTCGGCGCTGAACTCGTGACGTTCAGGTGTTGGGCGCTCGGGGGCGGTCTGGTCGGCTGGCGCGTCGCTCATGCAGGCAGGCTCCGGATTGGGATTGGCGGCTGCGATATGCAGGCCGGCCCCAGCAGATTCAATGCCCGCCGGTCTGTTCTGAGGCCGCATCCGAGCCTTTGCGCGGCCGGAACCACAACCACGCTCCAAATGCCACCGCTTTCCAGGCCCTCGCGCAACGAGCACGGCGTCTGGCCAGCCCGGCGGGTCAGGCCTGTGCAGCCGATCCTAAATTGCCGCACCGCTTGCGGCTTGAAGGGCCAGAAAGCCAACGGCCTAGCTTGGCTGCCGTCGGTTCTGCGTTCCGCCCTGGTTCCAAGTCATCCCGGGGCAGACTGGCCATCAGCCGCCTTGGTTGTCCGCGCCGCTTCCACGGCCTGACACTCCAGCCCGGGACGGCGCGTCCGACCCCGGCTCCACCGTGCGCGACATCGCCGCGATCTCGTCGTCGTCCTGCGGCGCCGTGTCCGTCCCGCGGCTGGGCTGCGTGCCGCCATGCTCCTGCAGCACGGCGATGACGGCATCCGGGTCCGCCCTGTCCGCCTCGGCAAACAGCCGGTCGGCCTCGTTCTCGTCGCCGCGTGCCTGTGCCGCCAGTGCCTGCTCCGCCAGCGCCCGCGCTGCGCCGTGCTTGCCGGCGATCCCGTCGCCCTGCCTCAAACCGTCATCCATGCTGGCACTCCTTTTCTTATTCGGCCGGCAACGCAGCGCGGGACGTGCGTCCCAGCAGACCCTGCACCACGAACACCATCAGCCCGGCGACCGTCAGGCACCCCGCCAGGAACAGCATCGGCGTCAGGTCGTTCCCTGTGCGGTCCTTGATAAGCGGCACCACGTTCTGCGCCACGAACCCGCCGAGGTTGCCCGTCGCATTGATGACCGCCAAACCCGCCGCCGCGCTACTACCGCGCAGGAAGCTGCTCGGCAGGGTCCAGAAGATCGGCTGTGCGGAAAAGATGCACGCCGCCGCAATGCACAACAGCGCGAAGCGCAAGGCATTGTCGCCACTCGTGCCGCCGGACACCATCACGCTGCCCACGAGGCAGGCCGCACCCAGCGCCACCGGCAGCACGATATGCCATGTCTTCTCCCCCGTGCGCTCGCTGTGCCGGGGCAGCCACCACAGGGCGACGCCCGTCACCAGCCAGGGCAGCACGTTGATGAAGCCGTTCACGGTGTTGCTGACCCCAAATCCCTTGACCACCGTGGGCAGCCAGTAGCTGAGGCCATAGGCGGCAAGTGGAAAGCCCACGAAGGTCAGGGCCAGCAGCAGCACACGTCCATCTGCCAACGCCTTCAACGGGTTGGCATGGGCGACCTTGGCGCCGGCCTGGTCCTCCCGCGCGATCGTGTCGCGCAGCCAGGTGCGTTGCGCCGGGCTCAGGAAGCTCGCCGTTTCCGGCCCGTCCGGCAGCAGGAACCAGGTAGCGACGCCCATCAGCACCGCCGGCACTCCGGTCGCCAGGAACACCCACTGCCAGCCATGAAGGCCGAAAGTCCCATCAAGGTCCAGCAGGCTGCCGCAGATTGGCGCTCCGACGGCGTTGGCGATGACGGAGGCGATCATGAACCACCCCACCATACGTCCCCGGTGCCCGAACGGCACCCACACCGTCAGCAAGTACAGGACCCCAGGGAAGAACCCGGCCTCGCACGCGCCCAGCAGGAAACGCAGGATGTAGAACATCACCGGCCCTGTCGTGTAGGCCAACGCCGTCGTCACCAGGCCCCACGTCACCATGATGCGTGCGAACCAGCGGCGGGCGCCGACCCGGCCCAGGACCAGGTTGCTCGGCACCTCGAACAGGAAGTAGCCAATGAAGAACAGGGAGGCGCCGAGGCCGTATGCGGCTTCGGTCATGCCCAGGTTGCCCAGCATCTGCAGCTTGGCGAAGCTGACGTTCTGCCGGTCAACATAAGCGATGAGATACATCAGGCCGAGCAGAGGCATCATCCGGCGCAGGAACAGGCTGATCGTCTGGCTCTCGATTGTGGCGCCGGATGGGATGGGGGCGGAATTCGTGCCGGACATGGTGAGGTGTTCCCTGCTCCTGGCTTCACCCCAGGTTATCGGACGGCAACGCCGCGTCGGCGGTGCGGGTTTCCGAAGGGGGCGGCAGCGGGAATGAACCCCCTGGTCCCTCCACCGTTAGGGCACAAATGCCTGAGGAGGAACCCCCAACATGGTCGAAGTCCGACAGCTAGACCCGCATGACCCCATGCCGGAAGGCGGGCACAGGGTCATCGTGATGCACCGCCTCGACGAAGACGACCCGCGCCATACCCACACCGAGATCCTCTTGACCGGAGCACCCGGCCGCGGCGAGTCCGTGCGCCCGATGCGCACAAACGGCACGCCGATGCCGCTGGACGAAGCCATTGAGGCAGCGAAACGCGTCGCCGACAGCGAAGGATTGCAGGACATCTACGTCGTGGACCGCACCGCAGGGCCGCGGGAAAAGGAAGTGCTGCAAGCTGGCGGCGACCACTCCGTCAACATGGATCATCTGTCCGACGACGACCCGGAGGACGGTGAGCGCGGGAGTGACATGCGCGACGTGGACCGCTCGCGCGGACAACAAGTCTAATGCCACAGCACCGCCCGCAGCCCGCCCAATTCCCGCCACACGCCGCGCCCACTTGTATCCGCAAGCAGTGCGGGTCCTTATGGGGTCACGAGCCTGTGAACAGGGCTGGGTTGCCAGCACTAAAATCGACTGTCTTATCTTGAGCGGTTCAAAGCCTATGTGTCCGTTTCCTTCCGCCTGCCGCGGCCTTTGTGCGGCTTTTAACGAACGAGAGAAATCCTGATGCCGGATACCGGTCTGGACGTGTCCACAACTGGACGACGTGTGGGTGTGCTTGTGGTGGGCCTTGGCGGCGCCGTCGCCACCACGGCGGCGGCAGGAATCGAGATGCTGCGCGCCGGGTCGAACGATATGGCGGGGCTTCCTCTGGCAGGGGTCGGCGCGTCAGGGATCGCGGCCTACCGCAACCTGCACTTCGCCGGCTGGGACCTGCATGGCGAGGACCTGAGCAGCGCCGTTCGTGAGCATCGCGTGCTGGATCGCGACCAGGCCGAACTGGTCAACCCGGCGCTGTCCGGCATGAAGCCATGGCCCGCGGTAGGCAGCGTGGACTTCTGCAAGAACGTGGACGGCGCCAACAAGGTCGCCGCAGGATCGCATCGTGAAGCGGTGGATCGCATCCGCGACGACATCCGCCGCTACCGGGAAACCTCGGGTGTCGAGAACCTGGTGATGGTCAACCTCGCCTCCGTCGAGCGTTGGCCCGACCAGGGCGCCGCCGCGCTGCACACGGTCGAGGGATTCGAGAAGGGTTTGGACAGCAGTGACCCGGCGATCAGCCCGGCGATGCTGTATGCCTATGCTTCCATCGTCGAGGGCGTACCCTACGGCAACTTCACCCCGAGCCTCGCTGCCGACGTGCCGGCGCTGACCACCCTGGCCACCCGGCGCAACGTCCCGGTCGCTGGCAAGGACGGCAAGACCGGCCAGACCTTCATCAAGACCGTGCTGGCCCCGGCCTTCCGCAGCCGCAGCCTGTATGTCGAGGGCTGGTTCAGCACCAACATCCTGGGCAACCGCGACGGCTTGGCGCTGAACAACAAGGACAGCCTGCAAAGCAAGCTGAACACCAAGGGCTCCGTGCTGGACGACATCCTCGGCTATCCGGTCGAAGACCATCTGGTGGACATCCGCTACTACAAGCCACGTGGCGACAACAAGGAAGCCTGGGACAACATCGATCTCGTCGGCTTCCTCGGCCAGAAGATGCAGATCAAGGTCAACTTCCTGTGCCGCGACAGCATCCTGGCGGCGCCGCTCGTGATCGAGATCGCCCGCGTCCTGGATCTGGCACGCCAGCGCGGCGAGGGCGGCATCCAGGAGCAGCTTGGCTTGTTCTTCAAGGCGCCGATGACCCCGGCCGGTAAGCGGGAGGAGCACAGCTTCCCGGTGCAGGAGCGGGTGTTGCTGGACTGGCTAGCGAACTAACAGCCAGTCGCTGCGTGGATTGACGCTGTTGTCCGCCATCCACCCGTCATTACGAGCGGCTCGCGGCGCAGCAATCCAGGGTCTGCCGGCATTATGCCTATGGCCTTGGGTTGCCGCGACGTTGTGCTTCTCGCAATGACGATGCTTTGAGGGGTAAAGCGGGTGACTGCCGTTGCCAGCATAGTACGGAACGTCGTCACAGGTCAGGCCGGACTTTCCAGCCTTGTACCGCTCGCCGTCGAGTTATGTGATCTGAAGCGCGTCCGGGATGCGTCGAGTTCGGACAGCTTGGCCAGCCGCATGTTCCGCCGCGGTTGGGCAGCACTGTCGGCTGGACAGGACCCGGCTGATGTGGCGATGCAAACCACTGCCGATGCCCTCGCCGCGGCTCGGCTGGGGGGCATAGATCGAGAGGTCCTGACGTCCGCTGGCGTTGGAGACCCGGCTGCAACCGCGATCCTGGAGCGTTCCTTCGACGAAGTGGCGGGACCGGTGAACGGCGGCCTATGTGGCCTGTTGCGCCCGAAGCTCGGCCAGCCTTACCAATCTGGCCCGGCACCCGCTTTCGCCGAGGCACTCATTCGCCAGCCCCGTGCCGGCGCGACCTGCCCCGGCAAACCGCGTATCGTGCTGGAACCGCCGGAGGGGCATGGCGACCACTGCCTTGTCGTCGCAGTGCTGGCCGCAGTGCTGGCGCCGCGCTATGGTGCCGATCCCGCCACGGCGTTCCTCGCCGGCATGGCGCATCACCTGCACAACGCGGCGTTGCCGGACAGCGGCTTTGCCGGTGAGATCCTGCTAGGCGAGCACCTGACTCCAATCCTGCAACGCCTGTTCGCGCGGGAGTTGGCAACCTTACCGGAACCGTTGCGCGGCACGACTGCCGCAGCGTTAGCCCACATCCCCGACGCTTCCACCCCCGTCGGGCAAGCCTTTCACGCCGCCGATGTGATGGATCGCGTGCTGCAGATGCGGCACTACGACCAAGTCGCGCGCTTCACGGTGGATCAGGCGCTGGACGATATGGACTTGGTGCATGCCGGGCCGACCCAGGCGTTTCACCAGGCGGTGCTGCAAGACGCTGGGCTGCCATGATAATCGACCAGGCGTTGCACAGCCCGGTCACGGGCCGGCCCTTGCTGGCCGATGGTCTGTATTCCCTAGCCGCTGCCGGCGAACGGTGGCCGGTGCTGGAGGGCATCCCCTTCCTGCGAGCCGATCGTCGCGACCTGGCCGACGCAGCCCTGGCGGCACTTGACGCCGGCGATGCGGAAACCGCGTTGGTGCTGCTGTTAGGCGACCAGGACAATTGGGCCCGCACTCCGCCACCATCCGAAGACGCGCGCCGAGCCGTGGTGCGTGATGCCGGCAAGCTGACGTTCCGGGAAGCGATGGACCGGCTAGCCTTCGGCGCCGTGGGCACCTACTTCGCGCACCGATGGTCCGATCCGACATTCCTGTCCGGCCTGGCGCTGGCGGAGGCGCATTGGGATACACCGGCCCAGGTATTCGAGCTGGCCTGCGGCGCCGGGCACTACCTGCGGGAGTTCGCCCGTGCGGCACCCTCCGTCTGCGGCTCGGATATCGTGTTCGCCAAGCTGTGGCTGGCCAAGCGCTACATTGCGCCCACGGCGCACTTGGTCTGCTTCGACGCCGCCGCGCCCTGGCCTTTGGCGGACGGTGCGGCGGACTTGGTGTTCTGCCACGACGCCTTCTATTTCCTGCCCGAGAAGCCGCACGTCGCGGCGGAGATGCTCCGTGTGGCCGGTGGCGGGCGCGTGCTGGTCGGGCACGCGCACAATGCTCTGGTAGACAATCTGTCGTCCGGCGATCCCCTGGCGCCGGCAGAATATGCCGCGCTGTTCGGAGCGCCGCTGCTGTATGACGACCGGGAACTGACGGCGGCCCTGGTCGAGGGCCGGGCGCCGGTGCCAGGCGCCGCAGCCGCCGTTGCCGATGCGCCAGCCGTGGCGATGGCGGCCGGGGCAGGGGTGCCGCGCCCGGTGCTCGGCGGCCTGGCCGTGCCGCCGCCTGGAGCGAAGCTGCGCCGCAACCCGCTATATGCAAACGCGACGATCCGTTGGCCATCCGAGCGTTATGAGCGCGAGTATGGCCCGCTCGTGACCTACCCGATGCGCGCTGAGGGTCCGGAGCATGCCGTGGCCGGCATCGACCCGGCAACCGACCGCCTGGCCCGGCGCCGCGTGCTGCTGGACCTGCCAGCGTCATGGTAGCGGCAAAGCTTGGCTGGGGTATCGCCGGCTGCGGCTGGGTGGCGCGGGACTTTGTCGGCCCGGCGATGCAGGCGTCCGCCAATGGGCGAGTGGCCGCGCTATACGACCCCGACCCTGCGTCCTTGCAGCGTGCCGCTACCCTTTTCGGTGCCCAGCCCCATGCCGGCCTGGATGCCTTCCTGGCGACCCCCGGCCTCGGCGCGGTATATGTCGCCGCCCCCAACCACGCCCATCGCCCCCTGGTAGAGGCTGCGGCCCGCGCCGGCCTGCCTGTGTTGTGCGAGAAGCCGATGGCAACCACCCAGGCCGACGCCCAGGCAATGGTGGATTCGTGCGCCGCTGCCGGCGTGCTGTATGCGACTGCCTTCGACCAACGGTTCCATGCGGCCCACCACCTCCTAGCCGGAATGGTGGCAACGGGACGGCTGGGCACGGTGACGGCCATAAGGATCGTCTATGCCTGCTGGCTTGCGGCGGATTGGACCGGGGACGGCAACTCCGGCGACAACTGGCGCATAGACCCGCGCCGGGCCGGTGGCGGCGCACTGATGGACCTGGCGCCGCATGGGCTGGACCTGTCGAGCTATCTGCTGAACGAGCGGCTGACGGAAGTCGCCGCCATCGGCCAGGCCCGCGTCCACCGCTACGGCGTGGAGGACGGGGCGTTGTTGATGGCGCGCTCGGCCTCCGGCGTGATGGTGCAGATGCACGTCGCCTACAACTGTCCGGAAACCCTGCCGCGCCGCCGGCTGGAGGTCGTGGGCACCGCCGGCCAGGTGATTGCGCGCGACACGATGGGCCAGACTCCCGGCGGCACGCTTGAGTTCATAGACGCCGCCACCGGCGTCACCGAGCCGGTGCCGGTGCCCGGAGCCGACCGGTCGCCGTTCCTGAACCAGGTCGAGGCCTTTGCCGGTGCCGTGCTGGACGGCAGTTCCTTCCCGTTCACCGGCGCGCACGACTTGCACATCATGGACTTGGTGCTGCGCGCCCAGGCCCAAGCCAAGCCGCCAAGGCTGCATGATGCCGCATAACGCTTCCTTCTCCCTCTCCCTCCGGGAGAGGGCCGGGGTAAGGGGGCGGGCAAGCGCAATCCCATCCCATAGAGAACGGCGCCTCGCCAGCACCGGATGTTCCCGGCGCCGCAGCCAAGACCCCCTCACCCCAACCCTCTCCCGAAGGGAGAGGGAGCAGGTAGCCCATTCATGGACATGACCTTCCCCCAGCATCACCTGCCGCCCAACTTGCCCGATGCCGCGGTGGCCTACGTCGCTTCCATGCCGCCGGGCCGAGTGGAGCTGTTCGCCCTATCGCCTCTGGACCGCACCGGCGTCGCCTGCTGGAACGCCATTTTCCTGAACGCGGATGGCACGCGCTGGCATGGCGTCGTCCCGCACGGCGTCGGCTATGGCGTGGATGACGATGGCGCCATCATCGGCACGACTGGGGAGCTGGCGGAGGCCGTCCATTCCGCCGTGCAGATACACCGCATGGAACGGCGCACCGCGACCCACAAAGCACTGCTGACCGAATTCGGCCCACCCGGCGTTGCCGACCCGCTGACCCTGTGCCTGCCCGCAGGCAGCATGGTGGACGGCGACACCACCCTCGAATGGGTCCCCGCCCACCGCTGGCCCGGTGGCGAGACGGTCTGGCTGCCTATTGACATCGCCGCCTGTTCGGTCGGCGACCTGTCGCCGGGTTACGAACCTTTCACGACGCCGATCACCAACGGCCTGGGCGCCGGGCCGACGTTGGACTTCGCCATCGGCCATGGCCTGCTGGAATTGTTGCAGCGTGACGGCAACGGCCTCGGCTTCCGGGCGATGGACCGCGGCATAGCACTGGAACTCGGCGACGGCCCCAAGGACCCGCGCACCCGCGCGTTGCTGGAACGCCTTCGCGCCCTCGGCATAAACGTGATCCCCAAGTTCGCCACCACAGAGTTTGGCACCGCCAACGTGTATTGCGTCGGCGCAGAGGGTGACGGCACGCCTGCCGCCTACCCGATCATGGTGACGGCCTGCGGTGAGGCCGCGTCCCTGGACCGCGAGCACGCGCTGCGCAAGGCGGTGTTCGAGTTCGCCGCCGCCCGGGTCCGCAAGGTGTTCAGCCACGCTCCGCTGGCCGCCGTCGCCGGGATCACCCCGCCGGACTACCTCGACCGCTTCCGCGCCCTGCACACCCTGGGCGGAGAGGAGGGGCGCAGCCTGGTCGCGATGAAGGAGTGGCTGCGCCTGGACCAGCCCTCGCTCAAGGCATTGCTGGCCGACACCGTGCTATCTCGGCGCAGCACCCAGCGCTTCGACGACCTGCCCACCTGGGACGGCCCGCTGTCCGGCACCGGGTTGGTGCAGGAGCTGCATCGGCGGTTTGCCGCGGCAGGCATGGAGATCCTGTATTTCGACTTCTCCCCGCCCGGCGCGAAGGACGTGCACGTGGTCAAGGCGGTCGTCCCCGGCCTTGAGGTCGAGACCATGAGCTACCACCGCATCGGCGAGCGCGGCGTTCGCAAGCTGATGGAGCGCGGCAGCAAGCTGGCCGGCCTCGGCACCCCGCCGCCCGGCGCCGCGCCGGTGCGCCTGACGCCCGAGGCCGAGACGCGGCTGGGCGGCCCGGCCTGGCTGGATGTGGCTGCCGTGGACCGGATCGTCGGCGCGCTGTATCCGCTTTACCGTGAGCCGGAGGTGCACAGCGCCCCCCTATCCATGGAACACCCGTGACCCTGCGCTTCGCCTACAACACCAACGGCGCGGCCAATCACCGGCTTGACGATGCGCTGGGCTTGATTGCGGACGCCGGGTATGACGGCGTGGCGCTGACGCTGGACATCCATCACCTCGACCCTTTTGCGCCTGACTTCCCCGAGGCGCGGCGCCGCCTGGCCGCCCGGCTGCGGACCCTGGGCCTAGGCTGCGTCGTGGAAACCGGTGCCCGGTTCCTACTGGACCCCCGCGCCAAGCACGAGCCGACCCTGCTGACTGCCGACCCTGCCGGACGCGCCCGCCGGGTCGAGTTCCTGTCCCGTGCGCTGGAAGTTGCGGCTGACACCGGCGCCGACGCGATGTCCTTCTGGGCCGGCGTGCCCAAGCCCGGCGTGCCGCACGACCAGGCCCGCTCCTGGCTGCTGGACGGCGCGGCGCAGGTCGCCCGGCAGGCCGAGGCGCTCGGCACGACCGCCGCGTTGGAGCCGGAACCAGGCATGCTGATCGAGACGGTGGACGACTGGGCCGCCTTGGCCATACCCGGCCTCCGCCTGGCGCTGGACACCGGCCACTGCATCGTCACCGGCGAGCGTGACCCGGCCGCGGCAGTGCGGGAGTTCGCCCCACACCTCGGCACCGTCAGCATCGAGGACATGAAGCGCGGCGTCCACATCCACCTGCCGTTCGGCGAGGGCGACATGGACGTCCCCAGCGTGTTGCGTGCGTTGGACGACATAGGCTTCACCCGCCTGGTATGCGTGGAGATGTCCCGCGAAAGCCACCGCGCCGACCTGATCATCCCAGCCAGCCTGGCCTACCTGAAAGCAACAGCGTGACACGCGTCGGATCCCTGCTCCCTCTCCCTCCGGGAAAGGATTGGGGTGAGGGAAGCGGCAAGCACTGCGCTTGGCCCAGCCGTGACGTGGTGCCCAAACCTCTGAGCCCAGCGCATTTTGTTTTCCTCACCCCAACCCTCTCCCGGAGTGAGAGGGAGCAGGGACGGACCGTGCTGGGCACCGCAGGGCGCCCGGCATGAGGGTGTGCTTCATCAGCCGCCGCTTCTTTCCGGCGATCTCCGGTATGTCTGTCTATGCCCTCAACCTGTTGCGCGAACTGGTCGCCGCCGGGCATGACGTCACCATGTTCAGTCAATACCGCGGCGACGAGTTTGGCCGCCGCGTTTACGGCGGTGGCCCCCCGCCCCCAGTGCCCGGCGTGCGCGTCATCGGCATGGAGCAGTTGGGCGAGCAGGAGTGCGGCGACTTCGAACGCGACGTAGTCGCGATGGTGGCGGCGGTCGTGGCCGAGCATCGGCGCCAGCCCTTCGACGTGCTGCATGCCCAGTATGGCTATCCCTGCGGCTGGATGGCGCTGGAAGCGTCGCGCATCCTGGGCCTGCCCACGGTCGTCTCCATCCAGGGCGGCGACGGCCATTGGGTCGGAAGCTGCTGCGAAACGCACCGGCTGGCGATGACCAGCGTGCTGGACCACGCCAATCGGGTGCTGATCGGCTGCGACTCCTTCCGGGAGGAGGTCGTGCAGCGCCTCGGCACCAACCCCGCCCGCTTCACGATCGTGCCCGGCGCCGTGGACGTATCCCGCTTCACCCCTGGCCCCACCACTGCCGGCGACTCGCCGCCGGTGCTGCTGTATCACGGACGGGTGGACGCCCGGAAAGGCGTGCTGGACCTGCTGGATGCGGCCCGGCAGTTGACCGAGAGCGGCGACCGCTTCCACCTGCTGATCTCCGGCATCGGGCCGACCTATGACGAGACCACGGCCAGCATCCCGCTGATGGGCCTGCAGGACTGCGTGGAAATGACGGGATACGTGGACTATGACGACGTGCCGGCCGTTTACCGCCGTGCCGAGGTGTTCGTGTCGCCCACCTATGCCGAGGGATTCAGCAACACCATCCTTGAGGCGATGGCGAGCCGCCTGGCCGTCGTCTCCTGCCGCAGCGTCGGCGTGGTGGACTGCATCCGCGACGGGGAGAACGGGCTGTTGACCGAGCCGGGCGATCGCGCCGCCCTAGCCGATGCGCTGCGCCAAGTGCTGCGTGATGTGGCGCTGCGGCACCGGCTGGCAGATGCGGCATTGGTGGAATGCCGGGAGGTTTATTCCTGGAAAGCTGTCGGTCGTCAGATCATGAACGTTTACGCCGAGGTGGCCGGCCAGGCGCCGGACTTGGCCTGGTCGCCCGAGTTACCGATCCTTCCCTGCCGCTTCCGCGCCGAGCCGCATCTGCTGTGAAGCCGCACCTTTTCTCCCTCTCCCTCCGGGAGAGGGCCGGGGTGAGGGAGAGGGCAAGCGCCTCCCTAGCTAAACCCGGACCGTCTACCTCCAGAATCCCCGGTTCCCCGCTCCGCAGTCAAGACCCCCTCACCCCGGCCCTCTCCCGGAGGGAGAGGGAGAAG
>CAXTCI010000001.1:84185-93380 GCA_964242325.1 uncultured Acetobacteraceae bacterium | reverse complement strand
ACCTTGAGCCCGGGACTGATCGAGACGCCGATCATCGAGGGCCAATTCGCGACGAAAGAGGACGCCGACGGCTTTCGGGCGATGTTCAAGCAGATCACGCCGCTCGGCCGCATCGGCCGGACCGAGGAGATGGCATCTGCCATCCTGTTCCTCGCCTCCGACGAAAGCAGCTACAGCACGGGCATCGACCTGGTTGCGGACGGCGGCATCACTCAGCTTTGAGAGGGCAGCCGGTCAGCGCGGATGAGCACGGCCGGGCGGAAGCGCGCCCGGCCATGTGGAGCCTTGGCTGGCGCCAGCCTGCCTACGGCGTCACAACCGGCACGACGCTGACGCTGTTATACGGGCTGCCACCGGTGCTGAGCGCCTGGGTGGACCATACGAGGTAAACCAGCACCCGTTTTGCCGGGTCCCACATGCGGGTGACCCTGATTTCCTTGAACAGCCAGTTGGCCGAGGCGCCGAACACCACCTCGTTCCCTGGCAGCTTGTCCGGCATCTGCAGCGGACCCGTGGCCCGGCACGCCAGGCTGAACCGGCTGGGGTCCGTCGCCAGGCCGACCGAGCCCTTGATGCCGCCGGTCTCCGCCCGGGACACGTAGCAACTCACGCCCGGCACCTTCGGGTCGTCGTAGCGGTCCACCACGATCTTGTCGTTGCGGCCGAGGACGCGGAAGGTGGTGCTGACGTCGCCCACCCGGGTCGGGTCGTCGCCGCCGGCCAGGGCACTCGCGGCGGGCGCGGCGGCAAGCACGGCGGCGAGTAGGGCAGCCCTGGGAATGGCGGACATGGGAGGTCTCCGGTTGAAGCGGGCACAGATATGTGTCTCGTAGGCCAGCCTTAAGGCGACTCAGTGACCCTCCCCATATTACGAGGGGTGAAGCCGCCACCAATGTGCCACATATGCGAAGGACGATTGACCTGCGATGGCTAGGACCCTGCCGACCATGCCCGACCTGCAAGCCCCTGCCGTGAAAGCCGCCCCATGAACGTTGCTGGGATGCTCGATGCCGGGTTCCTGACTGGCCCGCCGCCGGAGCGGCGTCTGCTGGTGGCGGTGGTGGCGCAGGATGCCGTGCGCCATGCCGACCTGTCCGCTCGCGTGGCCCTGGCCGGTCACGTCGCGGTGCGTGCGGCCGAGGCGGCGGACGTGATCCTGGCCGATGCCGGGGCGCCGACTCTGCGCCTGGCCGGGCGCGGTGACGACGCTGGCAGTTCTCTACCGACTGGCCTGTCGGCGGTGCAGTTGGACGCCGCCCTGCGCGCCGTTGCCGCCGGGCTGCGGGTCAGCCTGCCCGGTGATTTGACAATGGAGGATACGGGCCGCCCTGTGTTGACCCCACGCGAGTTGGACGTGCTGACCTGCTTGGGCGAGGGCCTGAGCAATAAGGCCGTCGCCCGCCGCCTCGGCATCAGCGCCCACACGGTGAAGTTTCACCTGGAAGCCGTGTTCATCAAGCTGGGCGCCACCAGCCGGGCAGAGGCGGTGGCCAAGGGCCTGCGGGGCGGCCTGATCCTGCTGTGACCGCCAGCGTCGCCGCTGTCGCCAGCAGCGGCGTGCACGGATTCAGCAAGGATGTGCAGCCCGAGATCGTTCTGGAGGTTGGGCTGGGGGTGCGTGGCGACGCGCATCAGGGCGTCACGGTCAAGCACCGCTCCCGCGTCCGCCAAGACCCGACTCAGCCCAACCTGCGCCAGGTCCACCTGATCGCCACCGAACTGCACGAGGAGCTGGCCGCAAAGGGGTTCCAGGTGGGTCCGGGCAGCATGAGGGAGAACGTGACGACCCGCGGGCTGGACCTGCTGGCCTTGCCGCGCGGCACCCTGCTGCACTTGGGTGCGGCGGTCGTGGAGGTGACGGGCTTGCGGAACCCGTGCGCCCAGTTGAACCGGTATCAGCCGGGACTGATGAACGCCGTGTTGGACCGTGCAGCCGATGGTAGTTTGGTACTGCGGGCCGGCATCATGGGCGTGGTGCGCCGGGGTGGCGCAGTGAGGCCCGGCGATGCCCTGAGCGCCGTGCTTCCGCCGGCCCCATACCAGGCGTTGCAGCGGGTCTAGCGCGGTTCATACCCGGGTCTGGACGCCGGCTGCTTCAGCTTTGTCGTTTGCGGGCGGGCAATCGCGGATTTTGCGTCTGACCGCCTCGCGCCAGGACCCGATGACGCGCCTCTAGTAGGGGCCGGCGATCAGTGCCGCGATCACCACGATGACGACCAGCGCGAACGACCCGGCAATGCTCCAAACCGCCGGGAAGCCCGGCGTTGGCAGCGTCGCCCCCTGTTCCCGCGGCTGCGGCGCCTTGCGCTTCAGCACGCGGGCATTGGCCTCACGCTCCGGCGAGCCTGCCGGGGCGCCGGACGCGATGCTGTCCGCTCCGCCGGTCCGCACGGTAGCATCCTGGGGCGTGTTGGTCGGCATGTCGGCTGGGGGCATGATGGTCTCCTTGCTGGGCTATGATAGCCGATCCAACGCCCGCCGTGGCAGAAGGCTGCACCCGGCGCAACCCGGCCTGGGGCTGCCGCGCTATGACCGGCTATACCTCAAGGAGACGCTGCCATGTCCGACAATCCATTGGAAATGACTCCCGAGCGCCAGGGCCGCATAGACGCCCGCGCGACACAGCTTTGGGAGGCGGACGGCAGCCCGCCGAACAAGATGGCCGACTACAAGGAACGCGCCGACGAGCTGATCCGGATGGAGGACTCTGCCGGCACCGGGCAGTTGCCGAACCCCATGACCAAGAATGAGCCGATCCCCGGCGTGATGGTCGAGGAAGCCAGCATCCAGGAGAACCTGGGCGAGTTCCCGGGCAACAGCGTGGCGGACCAGGGCGAATGGCGGGAGACGCCGATGACCCATGAGGAACTGCTGCACGGTGACCAGAACCCGGCTAACCGGCCTGAGGGCATTTAGCGCGGCAGCGCAGGTCTAAACTCCGGCGTTCCGATTGATGCGGGCGGCATGCAGCGAACGAAACCCCGCGCGTGCCGCCCTATTCCGGTATTCCGGTGCGAGGCTGCGCCGTTTGCCGCAGCGCAGCCTGTACCGCAGTGTCCAGCGCGGACAGGAACCGTGACCGGTCGGCCTTGGTCAATGGTGGGTGTCCGCCGCCTGGCGCGCCGATTTCCCGTAGGTGCCGTGCTACCTCTCGGCCGGCCAGCGCCGATCCGATGTTGTCCGGCGTCCAAACGTGCCCGGTGTGCGATAGCGCCCGCGCCCCGCGGGTCAGGCAGCGGGATGCCAGGGGGATGTCCGCCGTCACGCACACGTCCGCCGGGCCGATCCGCTCGGCGATCCAGTCATCGGCCTCGTCGGGCGCGCCACCCACCGTCACCATGCGTACGTTCGGCAGGCCGGGCGGGCGGATCGGGCGGGAGCCGTTGGACACCACCAGCACCGGCAGGTTCAGCCGGGTGGCGACGCGGAACGCTTCTTCCCGCACCGGGCAGGCGTCGGCGTCTATGTAGAGGCTGGTCAAGCCGACAGCTTCTCCAGTTCGCGCAGCACGCTCTCGCCCATGACCGACGTGCCGACCTTTGCGGTGCCCGGCCCCATTACGTCGGCCGTGCGTAGGCCGCTGGCCAGCACGTTGGTGCAGGCGCGCTCGATCAGGGTCGCGTCCTCCTCCATGTCGAAGGAGTAGCGCAGCAGCATCGCGAAGCTCAGCATCTGCGCGATAGGGTTGGCGATGCCCTTGCCGGCGATGTCCGGCGCGCTGCCGTGGATCGGCTCATACAAGGCGTGGCGGCGGCCGCTGGAGTCCGGGGCGCCCAGGGTCGCGGAGGGCAGCATTCCCAGGCTGCCCGTCAGCATGGCGGACAAATCCGACAGCAGGTCGCCGAACAGGTTGGTGGTGACGATGACGTCGAACTGCTTGGGGCTGCGGACCAACTGCATGGCGCAGTTGTCGGCATACATATGGGTCAGCGCGACATCGGCATACTCACGCTCGTGCAGCGCCGTCACGACCTGGCGCCACAGCAGGCCGCTTTCCATCACGTTGGCCTTTTCCACACTGCATAGGCGGTTCTGCCGCTTGCGGGCGAGGTCGAAGCCGACACGGGCGACCCGCTCGATCTCGTTGGTAGAGTAGCTTTCGGTGTTGTAGCCGCGCTGCTGCCCGTCCGGCAGCGTCTCGATCCCACGCGGCTCGCCGAAGTAGATGCCGCCGGTGCTTTCCCGCACGATCATCAGGTCCAGGCCGCGCACCAGGTCGGGCTTCAGCGAGCTTGCATCCACCAGCGGGTCCAGCACCACGGCCGGGCGCAGGTTGGCGAACAGGCCGAGTTCGCGGCGCAGGGTCAGGATGCTGATCTCCGGCCGCATGTCGAAGCCCAGCTTGTCCCAGCGTGGCCCGCCGACGCTGCCGAACAGCACGGCATCGGCGGCCTTGGCGCGCTGCACCACCTCCGGGGTGATCGGGGTGCCGCGGTGGTCAATGCTGGCGCCGCCGACCAGGTCCTCGGTGATGTCGAACGTGACCCGGCGGCGCCGGTCCATCCAGTCGATCACGCGCCGGACCTCGCGCATGACCTCCGGACCTACGCCGTCGCCAGGAAGAACGAGGATATGCTTGTTGGCGGCCATGTGGACCTTTCTTGCGTGGGCGCGAGGGGAGCAGGTGGCTGCATTGCCACGCCGTCACGTCCGCCGCAATGTTAGTTCTGCTCCCTTTCCCTTTGGGAGGGGGCGTCTTGGCTGCGGGGCGAAGAACCGCCGGTTCTGGCGGCCTACGGTCAGGCGTTGGCGAAGACAGTGCTTTCCCGCCCCCTCACCCCGGCCCTCTCCCGGAGGGAGAGGGAGAAGGATTGGCCGGCACAGATGCCTGCAACGCCGCCCATACCCGGTCGGCGGTGAACGGAGGGGCCGTGAACCGCACCCCCGTCGCGTCTGCCAGGGCGTTGGCCAGGGCGGCGCCGACCGGATTGAACGGGGCCTCACTCATGCCCTTTGCGCCCAAGGGACCGAAGGCGTCGTGCGTGTCGGCGAACAGCACCTGCGTCCGCGGCAGGTCGGGCCAGGCTGGGATGTGATAGTGGCGGAAGGCGCCGTTCTCCACCGCGCCGTCCCGGCCGACTCGCAGGTGCTCGAATAGGACGGCGCCGAATGCCTGGGCCACCGCGCCTTCTACCTGGCCACGACATTGGGCCGGGTTCAGCACCCGGCCGGCGTCGGCGGCGTGGACGCTACGCAGGATGCGGATGTGGCCGGTGCCGGGGTCCACCGCTACGCGGACTCCGTGGGCGTTGAACGATACCGTACGCGGCGACGCATCGGCCTTGCGCACCACTGCCAGCGGCGGGTCGGCCAGCGCGGCGAGCGGCAGGACGTCGGCGCCGCACCGCACCGATCCGTCCGCCAGGGTGCAGGGACCGCCCAAGCGATCCGCCGCCCGGGCCAGGATGCGCCCGCGCAGCGCCTGGGCGGCTAGCTCCGTCGCCTTGGCCGCCACCATCGTGCCGGTGCTGCCGAAGGCGCCGGTGTCGTGGTCCAGCAGGTCGGTGTCCGACTGGCGCAGACGGATGTGCTCGGGCTGGGTGCCCAACACCGCCGCTGCGACCTGGCGATGCACGGTGGAGGTGCCGTTGCCGAACTCCGCCGTGCCGACGTCCAGGTCGAATAACCCGTCCGGCGCCAGGCGCAGCCGGGCCTCCGCGCGGTGGCCGAACGGCGGCGCGCCGTCCAGCATGGACATCGCCATCCCCTGCCCCACCAGCCAGCCCTCCGGCGCAGGCTCGTTATCTCCGTCCGCCAGCGCGGCCTGCACCAGGTCCAGGCATTGGTCGAGGCCGTAGGAGCCGAACTCCACGTCGTCCAGCGCCGGGCGGGCGCCCACCAGCGCGTCGCCGGGCCGCACCGCGTTAAGGCGGCGCATGGCGAACGGGCACAGGCCGAGGCGCCGGGCCAGGGCGTCCACCGCTTGCTCCATCGCGAATAGCGTTTGGCTGAGGCCGTAGCCGCGGAAAGCCCCGGCGGGCACGGTGTTGGTGTAGGCGACGACGGCGTCCGCGGCCTTGTTCGGGCAGCTATACATCGCCAGCACCTCGTTGCAGGCGTGCTCCAGCACCGCCGGGCCGTGGTTGCCGTAGGCGCCGGTGTCCGACACGACATGCAGGTGCAGCGCCGTCAGCGTGCCGTCCGCGCGGGCGCCGGCGCGCACCGTCACGCGCATGGGATGGCGCGTCGTGGTGGCGGTGAACACCTCTTCGCGCGTCAGCTCCGACTGCACGGGCCGGCCGGTGCGCAGGGTGGCGAGGGCGCAGATGTCCTCGACCAGCATCTCCTGCTTGCCGCCGAAGCCGCCGCCGACCCGGCCCGCCAGGACGCGGATGCGGGATGGGTCGAGGTCCAGGAGATCGGCCAAGGCCTTGCGGACCAGGAACGGCACCTGCGTGCTGGTACGCACGACCAGGCGGCCCTCGGCATCCAGGGAGGTGATGCAGCCGTGGGTTTCCAGTGCCGCGTGCTGGACCCGTTGCAGGTCGCAGGCGATTTCCACGACCGCATCCGCCGCGGCGAAGCCTGCCTCCACCGATCCGCTGCGTCCCACGATGCGATGCACGACGTTGCGCCCGGCGTCCAGGATGCGCCCGTGCTGCGCGTGGAGTTGCGGGGCGCCGGGCCGCATGGCGGCGTCGGCGTCGAACACGGCGGGCAGCGGGTCGTATTCGACCTGCAAGGCGGCGCAGCCGGCTTCCGCTGCCGCCACTGTTTCCGCCACCACCGCGGCGACGCGCTGGCCGATGAAGCGCAAGGTGCCGTCCAGCATCAGGGTGTCGTCGGGGTCGGTGCGGTGGTCCTCGTGCCGGGCGGTGGAGTAATAGCGGCGCGGCACGTCCTCATGCGTCAGCACCGCCACCACGCCGGGCACCGCCAGCGCGGCACCGCGATGGATCGCGTGTATGCGGGCATGGGTGTGCGGCGAGCGCAGCAGGCGCAGGTGCAGCAGGCCCGGCACTTCGGCATCCAGGGTGTAGCGTGCGGCGCCCGTCACCACGTCCCGCGTGGCCGGGGCGGGCGCGTCCACCGGAGCGGCGGCGCCATCTACCGCGTCGGCGATCGCGCGGTAGCCGGTGCAGCGGCATAGGTTGCCCTTCATGGCGCGCGGCAGGTCGGCCCGCTGCCCCTGGTCCAGGGCGCGGACCGTCAGCACCATCCCCGGGGTGCAGTAGCCGCACTGGAATCCCTGCGCTGCGGCGAAGGCACGCTGCACCGGGTCGGTGTCCGGGCCGGCCAACCCCTCGATGGTCGTGACCTGCCGTTCGGCCGCACGGAAGGCGGGCACCAGGCAGCTATGGATCGCGGTCCCGTCCAGCAGCACGGTGCAGGCGCCGCAATCCCCGGTGTCGCAGCCCTTCTTGACGCCGAAGCAGCCGAGCTGGCGCAGCAGCGTCCGCAGGCATTGGCCCGGCGAGGACGGCGCATCGTGCGCCCGGCCGTTGACGTGCAGGCGCATCAGACGGTCAGGCTGTGCAGCAGGTCGTGCGCCAAGCGCCGGGTCATGTGGCGGCGCCAAGCTGGGGCGCCGTGGACGTCGTCCAGCCAGGCATCGCCGGGCAGGGCGTCTAGCCAGGCATCCAGCGCATCCTGGCTGGGCGGCGCCGGCCAGTGCCGGTGATAAGGGCGGACCGTGCTGGCCGTGACCGTCAGCCTGAATGCGCCATCGCCGGGGCAGAGCGTCGCAACCAGCAGCGCCGCCGACCGGCCCATGGCGGTGAGCGACGCCTGGCGGACCGCGGCCCGGCGGCGTAGAGCCGGGGCTGGCACCTCGATGGCGCGCAGCACCTCGCCCGGGCGCAGGACCGTCTGCTGGGGACCCGTTGCAAAGTCGGTCATCGGCACCCGGCGCTCGCCGCCGTCCGCCGGCCAGAGCAGCGCCGTGCCGTCCAGGGCGACGGCAGCCGCCAGCATCGGGGCGGCCGGCAACGCCAGGCAGATGTTGCCGCCCACAGTCGCGGTGTTGCAGATCTTGAATGACCCGGCCAGCGCCCGGCAGCACTCGGCGATCACGCCGGCGGCGGTCCAGGCGGACGGGAACTCCGCGGCCGCGGCAGCCGCGAGGGTGCAGGTCGCCGCGATGCGCAAGCCGTCTAGCGACATTTCAAGCGGCGGCCAGCCCATGGCGCCCAAGTCCACCAGCCGCCGTATGCCGGGGTGGGAGCCGGACAGCACGTCAGTGCCGCCTCCTAGCAAACAATCGTGCAAGCGCCATGCAGGAAGGTCAGCCCGGGAGCGCGGTTGAACAACGGCGTCGACGGAGTTCAAGTCCATCGGCAGACAGTGGGGCGGCATGGCATGGGCTGCAACGGACCTTGCGCTCGACGCCTTGGTGCGGGCGCCATCCTGCCGTATGGCGTTCGGCAAACCCTTGGGCGTTGGCTGCGGTCGGGTCGGACCCCATGCAGTAGGCCAGCCACCCGAAAGCCTGGCTCCGCCGGCTTCGCGCGGCCGCAGGAAGCCGCATCGGCCAGGCAGGGTTTGCGCGTCTGCTCGCCTCCGGATCAACCGGGCCTGGCGTGTCCTACCCCGCCACATCCTCCGGCACCTGACCGAAGGCGCCCAGGTGTTCCGCCGGGCCGAACTCGTCCGCGTCGGCGTCGTGGTGCACGCGCACGACGCGAGCGCCTAGTATGCTGCCGCCAGCCAGCGCGCGTTCGGCACGCCGAATGCCTTCGTCCGCGGTTCGGCACACGATGGGAACGCCGGGTTTCAAGGCACCACGGGCACCGGCGACATAGGGCTGATAGATGATCTGGGCTGTGGTCGCCATGTCGGGAGGTCCTTGCAGGGTGCGGCAGCCCTTGCCACGGATGCCCTGGCCTTGTCGCCCCCTGCCATCAGGGCCTGATGTTAGATGCCCAAGGCGGACGAAGTGTCGGGATGCCCTTCATGGATGCCGGAGATCGCTGCTTCATAGGCGTCGAGCTGCTCGTCAGTCATGTCTCCCATCGCCAGCAACTCCCATTTCGCACCCCCCATCTCGGTGCGGAAGCGGACGACGCGGATGACGGTCTCGCCTTCCAGGGCCACGCGCCAAATTTCGTCCGACGCAAGCGGCTGCAGGTCTGGAACGGCGGCGATCCGGCGGAACACGCCGTGTCCGCTAGCTTGCTCACCTGTAACGGGTGGGAGAGGCTGCCCGAAAGCTTCGACTGTCCGCACGCTTTGTGCCACTGTTGTTATCCATCAACA
>CAXTCI010000001.1:0-84085 GCA_964242325.1 uncultured Acetobacteraceae bacterium | reverse complement strand
GCATCCCGCAGCGTGGATGGCCGGGCTACCGTCACCTGCCCGCCTCCTGCCTCGGCGGGATGCTCCCACAGAACTTCGACATGCCCGGTCCTGGGCACGACCGAGAACACCGGGAACTGCGCCCCGGGCGGGACGACATCCACCATCTCGCCGCTGCTGATCTGGACGACCTCGATCCGCCATCCGCCGAATCCAGGCGCCGCGGCCGACCAGGCCAACGCAAACTGCAGGTCAATGATCGGGAACACCGCACATTCGCTGGAGGCCGCCGATCCGTTCAAAGCGTGTTCTGCCATGGTCAAACCTGGAAGGTGCGAGGGTGCAAGACATCACGTTGAGCGACATGGCCAAGCCGTCGCTCGGCAAACCACATGTACTCGGAATGCCTCATTATTGTGTCATATACCATACGCTTTCCCCGTTTGCCATTTACTTTGAGGGCTTCCAGCGGTTCGACCGCAATGTGGTATGGACGTCACAACCACATCCGGCAAGCTCAGTCTAACCTCAAAATGAATACGTTGCAATACCGTTTTGAAAAAAGGTTTGTCACCCGTGGCTCAGTGACAAACCGTCACAATGAACAGCAGGCGTCAACCTGGAATAATCGTATCAATAAGATATATGTCCTAATATTATAGCACGCGCAGGGCAGGATTCTGCCAAAATCAGCTTACTTTATATTTCAGGCTGTATCCGAAGTTGTCTTGAAGTCCGTGTAGCTGGTAGATCAACCCCACGTTCACGGAACCGCGAGGATATCAGGATGAACATCGGTGATGTTTCGGCAGCATTGTCCAGCTTTCGTTCAAGATATGCAGTGCAGGTGGCCGACTCAGCCGAGTTGATCCAAGAAGCCTACTGTCTGCGACACCAAGTTTACTGCCTGGAACGCGGGTATGAGCCAGGGACAGGAGGGCTGGAGACGGACATGTTTGACGCTCATTCCAGCCATGCTGTGGTGCGGGAACGTCACAATGGCCAGGTCGTCGGAACGGTCCGCTTGATCCTGCCGCTCGCAGGCTCCCGGCGTAGCCTGCCTACCCAGCAGCTTTGCACACCGGGCCTGCTGGATGGGCTGCCGACGAGAACGACCGCCGAGGTGTCGCGGTTCGCCGTGTCCAAGGACCGCCGCGGATCGGACGCCATGGCCGACTCGCTGCTGCGCCTCAGCCTCGTTCAAGGCGCTGTCCGCATGAGCAGGGACCACGGCGTCACCCATTGGTGCGCCGTCATGGAACGCAGCCTGCTCCGGCTGCTCCGCACGACGGCCATCCACTTCTCGCCCGTCGGCCCCTGCGTTGAGTATCACGGACTGCGCCAGCCGGCCGTCGCCGACCTCGGCGCCATGCTGGCTCGCATGGAACGGGAACAGCCCAATTTCTGGCACTTCATCACCGGTTCCGGCGAGTTTTGGCCGAGCCAGATGGAATACTCCGAAGCCGCCTGAACCGTTTGGCATCGCTGGCAGGGTCTGGCCTCAGCACCGTGTGCATGGCCGGACTGCCGCCGCTCTCCACAGAGCCATCGCCACCCCCTATTCCGCCGCAAACGCCGCCGCGTCGAACCCGTTCGGCAGCACCCCGCGCGGGCGGATCAGGTCATAAGGCGCGATGGGCAGGTAGCGCCCCGACCCTGGCGCCGCCGATACCGTCCCGTCCCGCATCACGATCTCACCGCGGCGCAGGGTTGCGACCGGCCAGCCCGTGACCTCCAGGCCCTCGTAGGGCGTGTAGTCTATGACGTGCTGCTGCAGGGCATTGGTCATGCGGATGCGGCGGTCCGGGTCCCACAGCACCAGGTCCGCGTCCGCCCCGGGGGCGATCCGGCCCTTCCCGCGTAGGCCGAACAGCGCCGCCGGCTCGGTCGCCGTCAGGCGCACGAAGTCGCTGGGGCTGATGCGCCCGGCGGCCACCCCCTCGCTCCATAGGATCGGCAGCCGGGCGGCCAGGCCGGGGACGCCGTTGGGAATCCGCGTGAACGGCGCGTCCGCCCCGGCCGACTGCTTGCCGCGCGTCCCGCCGTAGCTCCATCCGCTGTGGTCCGAGCTGATTACGCCCAGCGTCCGCATGCGTATCGCGTCCCACAGCCCGGCCGTCGCCACCGCGTCGCGCGGGGCCGGGCTGCACATGAACTTGGCGCCCTCGAAGCCGGGACGGTCCATGTCGGCGGCGGTCAGCACGAAGTATTGCGGACAGGTCTCGCCCCATACCTTCACGCCGCGGGCCTGGGCGCGGGCGATCTCCTCCGCCGCTTCCGGACAGGACACGTGGAAGACCTCGATGGGCGTGTCCACCAGTTCTGCCAGTGCGATGGCGCGGTGGGTTGCTTCCCGCTCGACCACTGCCGGGCGGGACCAGGCGTGATACTTCGGCGCGGTCCGGCCATCGGCCAGCAGGGCGGCGGAGCGCCAGGCGATGGCGTCATAGTTCTCGCAATGCACCGTCACCAGGCAGCCCAAGCGCCGGGCCGCCGACAGCACGGCCAGATACTGCCGGTCGTCCAGATGCAGGGGGTCGTAGGTCAGGAACACCTTCAGGCTGCGTATGCCCGACGCCACCACCTGCGGCAGCTCGTCCCGGATCACGGCGTCCGAAGGGTCGGTGACAATCTGGTGGAAGGCGTAGTCCACCATCGCCCCTGCCGCGGCCCGGCGCCGGTATTCTGCTAGGGGCTGCAGGATGCCGCCGCCCTTGAACTGGGTGGAGAAGGTGACGACGCTGGTGGTCCCGCCCGCCAGCGCCGCGGTGCTGCCGGTGGCGAAGGTTTCCTCGTCGGCGCCGCCACCTTCCTGCAACTGCTCGATGTGGCAGTGACTGTCCACGCCGCCGGGTAAGACGAGCAGGCCGCCGGCGTCCAGCACGGGGCCGCCCTGCAGACGCTCGCCGAGCGCTGCGATGCGGCCGGCGCGTATGCCCACGTCGGCGCGGAACTGGTCCGATGCGGTGACGACGGTGCCGCCTTCGATGATCAGGTCGTATTCGGCCATGCCTTGCCTCCAGGATGCCATGCCGAGGCTGGCCGCAACGGCGGCGCCGCGCAACCGGCACCCGCACAGGCTTGTGAACATTTCCGGCGTGGCTTCGCGGCGTTCCCAGCCCGCATTAAACCTGGAGCCGCCTATACCGTCTGCCCTGTCCCGCCGCGGCTTACTGGCCGGCATAGCCGCACTGCCCGCCGCCCCTGCCCAGGATGCTGCAATGACGCCCGCAACCTTGCTTGTCCGCACCTCGCCGCTGGCGCCGGGCCAGGTCGGCTGAAACAGGTTTCACCGTAACAGCCGATTGACGCCGGGGCGTTCGACCCGAAGTGCGCTGCGAATGTACGGGATGGGACAGTGCGATTGACGATACGCGACCTTCTGCAAGGCGAGCACGTCTCGCCGCCTACCCGGGCCGCACTTCTGGCCCGGCTGGACGCCCCGCCCGTTGCCGATCCGCGCTTCCTGACTCCGGCAGAGTTCCACACCCTGCAAGCGGTCTGCGCCCGGTTGCTGCCTGATGCACGGCCCGATGCACGGATTGACGTTGCCGGACCGATGGACGCGCGGCTGGCGGAGGGTAAGACGGATGGCTGGCGCTACGACGTGATGCCGGACGATGGCGCCGCGATGCGCGCCGGACTGGCTGGACTGGACGGCGCATCCCAGGCCATGGCTGGCGTTGCGTTTGCCGATCTGCCGGTCGCGGCGCAGGATGAGGTGCTGACCGCGATGCAGGCGGGCACGCCGCCCGGCCCGGCCTGGCCGATGCCGCCGCAGCGCTTCTTCGAGGAGCTGCTGGCCGAGGCGACTGAGGTGTTCTTCGCCCACCCCTTGGCGCAGGAGCGCATCGGCTACGTTGGGTTCGCCGACCGCCCGGGCTGGACCCACATTGGTTTGAACGAACGCGAAGATCGGGAGCCGGCTTGACGCCCCCCTTCACCGGCCCCGGCTTCACCGGCCCCTCCTTCACCGGCGAGGTGGATGCCGTCGTCGTTGGCACTGGGGCCGGCGGCGCCCCGCTGGCCGCTCGCCTGGCCGGCGCGGGCCTGAGCGTCGTGATGATGGAGGCCGGGCGGCAGTGGACTCCGGCGCGCGACTGGGCCACCGACGAACGCGCCCAGGATGCCCTGTTCTGGAACGACGAGCGCCTCAGCGCCGGCACCGACCCCGTGGCGTTCGGGCGCAACAACTCCGGCATCGGCGTCGGCGGCTCGACGCTGCACTACACCGCCTATGTGCCGCGGGCGCAGCCGGACGATTTCCACCTGCGGCGCGATTTTGGCGTCGGGGCGGACTGGCCGATCGGTTATGACGACCTGGCACCGTATTACGATGAGGTCGAGGCGTTCCTTGGCGTGTCGGGCCCGTCGCCCTACCCGTGGGGGCCGCCGCGCCCAGCCTATCGCCTGCCGCCGCTGCCGCTGAATGGGGCGGCGGAGCTGATGCAGCGGGGCTGCGCCAGCCTGGGCATACGCACGTCGCCCGCCGCCAACGCCGCGGTGTCGCGGGCATGGCAGCAGGAGGGTTACGGGCTGCGCCCCGCCTGCACCAACCGCGGCTTCTGCCAGGCCGGGTGCAGCACCGGCGCAAAGTCGGGCATGGACACCACCTACATTCCTCTCGCTCTCGCCCGCGGGGCGGAGCTGCGGACCGAGACCTTCGTGACGGGGATTGAGACTGACGGTGCCGGGCAGGTGACCGGCGTTGTGGCGATGAAGGACGGCGCCGAAACCCGGCAGCGTTGCCGTGCCCTGTTCCTGTGTGCCGGCGCCATCGAGACGCCGCGCCTGCTGCTGCAGAACCGGCTGGGCCGCGGACCCGTCGGGCACCACTTCATGGCGCATACCGGCGTGCAGCTTTGGGCGCGCTTCCCGGAGCGGGTTGGCCCCACCAAGGGCATCCCCGGCGGCCTCATCAGCGAGGACACGCACCGGCCGGACGATGCGGATTTCGCCGGCGGCTACCTGCTGCAATCCATCGGCGTCATGCCCGTCACCTATGCCAGCCAGGTCGCCCGCGGGCGTGGGCTGTGGGGCCAGGCGATGCTGGACCACATGGAGCAGTTCGACCACGTCGCGGGCATCAACATCCTGGGCGACTGCCTGCCGCACCCGGAAAATCGCGTCGAGCTGTCCGACGAGCTGGATGGCCGCGGCCTGCCGAAGCCGCGCATCCACTTCACCGCCGGCGAAAACGAGCTTCGGATGACGGCGCACGCCGAGCGGAAGATGCGCGCGATCTTCGATGCCGCCGGGGCACGGGATGCCTGGGCATTTCCGCGGTATGCCCACATCATCGGCACCTGCCGCATGGGGGATGGCGACGACGCCGTGGTGGACCGGGATGGGCGGCTGCACGGGCATTCCAACCTGATCATCGCCGACAACTCGGTCTTCGCCAGCGCCCTGTCGTGCAACCCTGCGCTCACCATCATGGCCAACGCGCTCCGCACCGCGGATTGCTTCCTGGAGGCGCGATAAGCCATGGGTACAGGATTTCTGGACCGCATCCGGCGGAAGCTTGGCAACGGCGTCTTAGGCGGGGATCAGCAGGGTGGCGCCGCCGGGCGCAGCGGCCAGGGCCTGCCGGCCGGAGGCGCCGGCGAGTTCATGTTCGCCACCGGCATCGAGTGCAGCTATCCCCGCATTGCCGGCGGCATCCGGCGGGACCTGCTGGCCGAGTGCGGCCACTATGACCGCTGGCAGGAAGACCTGGCGCTGACCCGCGGATTGGGCCTGCGCGTGCTGCGCTACGGCCTGCCGTATTATTCCATGCACCTTGGCCCGGGCCGCTACGACTGGTCGTTTGCCGACGAGCCGATGGCGGAGATGCAGCGGCTGGGCATCGCCCCCATCCTGGACCTGCTGCACTTCGGCGTGCCGGATTGGATCGGCGACTTCCAGAACCCCGACCTGCCGCTGCTGTTCGCCGAGTATGCCGAGGCGGTGGCGCGGCGTTATCCGCACGTCCGCATGTTTACGCCGGTCAACGAGATCTACGTCACGGCCCGGGTCAGCGCCAAGGATGGGCTGTGGAACGAGCAGCTCAAGTCCGACCATGCCTTCGTCACTGCGCTGAAGCACCTGTGCGCCGCCAGCATCCTGGCGACCCAGGCCATCGTGCGCCAGCGCCCGGACGCCATCATCGTGCAGAGCGAGAGCGCCGAGCGCACCTGGGAGGCCCGCGCCATCCAGTCCCCGGCGGTGCGGCTGTCCAACAAGCAGCGCTTCATCTCGCTCGACCTGCTGTATGCCAGTCCGCCGGACAGCGAGGTCTGCATGTGGATGTCCGACAACGGGCTGACGCGGGCGGAATACGACTGGTTCATGAAGGGGGAGCCGCCGGGCCACCAGATCATGGGCAACGACTACTATGGCCGCAACGAGCGCATCATGAAGCCCGATGGCAGCATCGTGCCGGCAGAGGACGTGGCGGGCTGGTATGCCATCACCCACGAATACTACGCCCGTTACAAGCGCCCGGTGTTCTACACCGAGACCAATGTGGAGAACCCGGACGCCGCGCCGTCCTGGCTGTGGAAGCAGTGGGTCAACGTGATGCGGATGCGGGGCGATGGCGTACCGGTGCTAGGCTTCACCTGGTATAGCCTGATTGATCAGATGGACTGGGATACGGAGCTGGCCCAGAAGAACGACCGGGTGTTCAAGTGTGGCCTGTATGACCTGGACCGCAAGCCCCGGCTGGTCGAGGCGGAGTTCCGCGCCATGGTGCAGGAGTTCGGCCAGATCAGCCTGATGCCGCATGGCGAGATGCTGGACCTGACCAGCCGGCCGGCGGAGCTGACGGTGGAGGTTTGACCGCCCGGGAACATAGCTGGGTGCTGCTGCACTACTTTGGCGGTTCGGCCCGGTCTTGGGAGCCGCTGACGGCGGTGCTCGGCGGGAACTGCTCGGCGCCGGATTTGCGCGGGTTCGGTGACGCGCCGCCGGGCGGGCCGATGCGGGTGGCGGATTATGCCGACGATGCGATGCCGCTGTTGCGGGATGGATGCATCCTTGTCGGGCATAGCATGGGCGGCAAAGTGGCGATGGCGGTGGCTGCGCGACGGCCGCCAGGGCTGCGCGGGTTGGTGTTGGTCGCCCCATCGCCGCCAGGGCCGGAACCTATGACGGATGAGGATCGCGCCAGGCTGCGCGCTGCTTGGAACGACCCTGCGGCGGCGCGGGATGTTGCACATACCATCAGCCGGCATGGCGATGGCCCGGTATTTGACCGGATTGTGGCCGATCACCTGCGTGCTTCCCAGCGGGGATGGCTGGCTTGGCTGGACGAGGGGTCCAGGGAGGACTTGTGTGCCTTGGCCGGGCAAGTTGCCGTGCCGGTGCTGGTAGTGGCCGGCGCTGACGATGAGGCGCTCGGGCCGAAGGTGCAGGAACGGAAAACGATGCCCTTATTTCCTGGTGCAATGCTACATACCATTGCTGGTAGCCGTCATTTGGTTCCGCTCGATGCACCGGAGCAGTTGGGCGCGACAATTACGGAGTGGGCTGGAAGGCTGGCTGAATATTAGGCTGCTTTGTTGCCAGCTATTTGATGTTCTACGAAAGTAGAGGCGAGTGAGCTTTCTTTTATCTGGATTGCTTGACCTTTTGCAACCAGTTCAAGAAAGCCCGACATCATGCCTGCTGTTTCCCTCACCCCGACCCTCTCCCGGAGGGAGAGGGTCGGGGTGAGGGAAGACGGTTAGCGGTAGTAGTAGCCCGGAGCGTAATAAACCGGCGGGGGCGCATAAACGACCGGCGGAGCCGCATAAACGACCGGCGGACCAGCATAGTATGGCCGCGCCGCCAGGGCGCCAACGCCTAGGCCTAGCAACGCGCCGCCAACGAAAGCGCCGCCGTAGCCGAAGCCACGATAACCGTAGCCACCGTAGCCATACCCGCCACGGTAGCCGCCGTAACCGTAGCCGCCGCGATAGAACTGGGCATTTGCCGCCACCGGCGCCGCCGCCGTCATGGCAAGAACAGGAAGAGCGATCAAAAGACGACCAACGCGCGTCATGATTGACACCTATTAATAGGAACGGGGCACCCCGCCCCAACGCTGTCAAGATAGTGCGGCTTGGTGGCGGATTTAAGGCCGGCAGGCGCGGCGTGTCGGCTGCGTTACCCTTCGTCACGGTAGATTTGATCGGCGGCGTCAGCCGCCCAGGTAGGCCGCGGCGACAGCCGGGTCCTGCGCCACTTCCGCCGCCGGACCGGACAACACGATGCGCCCGGTTTCCAGCACGTAGGCGTGGTCCGACACCTCCAGCGCGGCGGAGGCGTTCTGCTCCACCAGCAGGATCGTCGTCCCGTCCGCCTTCAGCGCGGCGATGATCGCGAAGATCTCCTCGACGAACAGCGGCGCCAGACCCATGCTCGGCTCGTCCAGCAGCAGCAGGCGCGGGCTTCCCATTAGGGCGCGGCCGATGGCGAGCATCTGCTGCTCCCCGCCCGACATGGAGCCGGCAGCCTGGCCCAGGCGCTCACGCAGCCGGGGGAAGCGCGCCAGCACCGCCTCTTGCCGCCGGGCGATCTCTATCCGGCCAGGGACCAGGTAGGCGCCCAGCAGCAGGTTCTCGGCTACGGTCAACTCGGCGAAGCACTGGCGGCCCTCCGGCACCTGGCGCAGCCCGGCGGCGGCAATCCGGTGGGCGGGGTGGCCGGTGATGTCATCCGCGCCGAACCGGATGCGGCCGGCCTGCGGGCGCACCAGGCCGGAGATGGCGCGCATCGTCGTCGTCTTGCCCGCCCCGTTGGCGCCGATCAGGCACACGGCCTGACCGGCCCCGACCTGCAGCGTGATGCCGTGCAGAACGCGGGTGCGGCCATAGGCGACCTGCAGACCCTCGACTTCCAGCCCGGCGCTCATCCGGCGTCCCGCAGCCCGGCTCCACGGACACCGGACTTGGCGCCGGCAGCCAGTTGGGCCGCGACCTTGTGGCCCAGGTAGGCCTCGATCACCGCCGGCTCCGCCCGCACCTGCGCCGGCGCGCCCTCGTAGATCAGCCGGCCGAAGTTCAGCACCGTCACCCGGTCGGAAATGTCCATGACGAAGCCCATGTCGTGCTCCACCAGCAGCACGGTCGTGCGTCCGCGCAGGGAGCGCACGAGGGTGGCGAGGGCCTCGGTTTCCGCCGGGTTCATGCCGGCTGCGGGCTCGTCGAGCAACAGCAGGCGCGGGTTGGGGGCCATGGCGCGGGCGATCTCCAGGCGGCGCTGGTCGCCGTAGGACAGGGCGCCGGCCTGCTGGTCCGCCTTGTCGGCCAGGCCGACCAGGTCCAGGGCGGCGCGGGCCTGCTGCACGGCGGCGCGTTCCTCCGCCCGGAAGCGCGGCAGGCGCAGGGCGGTCGTCAGCAGCCCGGCGCGCAGGCGGGCGTGCAGGCCGGTCAGCGCGTTCTCCAGCACCGTCATCCCGGTGAAGACGCGGATGTTCTGGAAGGTGCGCCCCAGCCCGAGCGCGGCCCGGCGGTCTGGCGGCAGCGCTGTTACGTCGTGGCCGTCCAGCAGGATGCGCCCGGCGCTGGGCACGACCAGGCCGCTGACTAGGTTGAACAGGGTGGTCTTGCCGGCGCCGTTGGGGCCGATGACGGCGTGGACGCCGCCGGGCTGGACCTGCATGTCCACGGCGGCGACCGCGACCAGGCCGGCATAGCGCCGGGTCAGGCCGCGCAGTTCGAGCAGGGGCTGGTGATCCGTCATTGCGTGCGGACTGCGGCGGGGCAATCCAGGGGCAGCAAGGGCGGTGCTGGCGGCCCCTGGATTGCCGCGGCGCTGCGCGCATCGCAATGATGGCTGTGGGGCGTCATCATGCGGCACGCCGCTTCATGCGCAGCGGCAGCAGGCCGCCGGGCAGGAACAGCACCGCCAACACGATGATGACGCCGTTCAGCACCAGCCGGATGTCGGAAACGCCGCGCAGCAACTCCGGCAACAGGGTCAGCACCCAGGCGCCCAGCACCGGCGCCAACGGCGTGCCCAGCCCGCCCAGCAGCGCGTAGGACAGGATGGTCACCGCAGGCTCGAAGCCATACTCGTTCGGGCCGATGAAGCTGCTGACGTGGGCGGACAGGCATCCCGCCAGCCCCGCCAGCACGGCGGAGGCCAGCAGCGCGCCCATCTTGTAGCGGCGGATGGGCACGCCCATGACTTGCGCCGCGGTTTCATCCTCCCGCATCGCCTCCATCGCCCGGCCAATGCCGCTGCGTCCGATCAGCCACAGCGCCAGGACGGCGATGGCGAGCAGGCCGTAGATCATCCAAGTCTCGCCGCGCTCCGGGATGCCGGACAGGCCGAGCGCCCCGCCGAACAGGTCCACGTTGAGATAGACCGCCCGCAGCACCTCCCCCAAGCCGATGGTGGCGATGGCGAGATAAACGCCCGCCAGCCGCAGCGTTGGCACGCCGATGGCGAGCGCGAACAGCACGGGGACCACGACCGACAGCGGCAGCACGAGCAGGAACGGCAGATGGAGCTGCAGCGTCATCAGGGCGGAGGAGTAGGCGCCCAGCCCCATGAACGCCGCCTGCCCCAGGGAGAGCTGCCCGACGGCAAGGACCACATACATGGACAGTGCCAACAGGCCGTTGATGCCCAGGGCGTGGATCAGGTTCTGGTAGGTCCATAGGAAGTCGTCGAGCCAGGGGGGGATCATGCGACGACACCGGACGCCAGGGTGCGGGCTGCTGCTTCTTCTCCCTCCGGGAGAGGGTCGGGGTGAGGGGGTGGGCACGCACGGCCCATTCCAGTGAAGGGCCATGCGCTGACAGCACTGGCGGTGCCTGGCTCCGCAAGCAAGACCCCCTCACCCCGGCCCTCTCCCGGAGGGAGAGGGGGAAGGAGCGGGACGGTGCGGTTGGGGATCATCACGCGCGCCGCACCACGGCGCGGCCGAATAGACCGGCGGGCCGGGTCCACAGCACCGCAACCAGGATCAGGAACGGCACCGCCTCCTTCAGCGACGACGACACGAACCCTGCCGTCAGTACTTCGAGGATGCCTAGCGCCAGCCCGGCCAGCAGCGCGCCGCGTATGTCGCCCAACCCGCCGACGATGATGACGACGAAGCCGCGCAGCATCATCTGCTCGCCCATGTAGGGGTGGATGGCGTTGAAGTTCAGGCCGATCAGCACCCCCCCTGCCCCAGCTAGGGCACCCGAGATGAATGACACCAGCGCTGCCGCCCGTCCGGTGTTGATGCCCATGAGCTGCGCCGCATCGGGCTTTTCCGCCATTGCGCGGATCGCCAGGCCCAGGCGGGTGCCGTGCATCAGTAGCAGAAGCGCGCCGACCAGCACCGCCGTTGCGCCCAGGATCAGCAGTTGCGCCGCGGTGACGCGGACGTCGCCGAATTGGAATGCATCTGCGCTGATGGCGTCGGGCGGCAGGCGGCGTATGTCCGGGCCTAGCCAGGCGGTCAGCGCGGAGTAGAGTGCCAGCACGCCGCCTAGCGTCACCATCAGCGAGGATAGCTCCGGCGCGTGGATGCGGCGCAGGCGGCTGAGCAGCAGCCAGTCCAGCACGACGGCCAGCACACCGGATGCGACGGCTGCGGCCGGCAGCGCCGCCCAGATGGGCCAGCCTCCGGCCCGCGCCAGCCAGAGCGCCACGAGGGCACCAGCGGAGAAGTAGAACCCATAGGTCAGGTTGATGACCCGCAGCACACCGAACATCAGCGTGAAGCCGAGCGCGAACAGGGCATAGGTGGCGCCGAGCAGGACGCCGTTGACGAGCTGCTGCGCCAGCATCGCGGGGTGTTTATCCTTGGTGAAGCCGCGCCGGGGCGGGGCAAAGGGGCTTCTTACCGCCGTGGGACGCTGGGCGGAAGCCTGCTTGGCAGAAGGCGCAACTTGGCAGCGGGATGGCTGGGAGGGTTCGGTCTCCCTCTCCCTCCGGGACAGGGTTGGGGTGAGGGGGTCTTGCTCAGTTATGCAGGATTGGCTCTGCCGCCGGACCCAAGCCCTACATCGGTCGGGGGAGTGCTTGCCCGCCCCCTCACCCCGGCCCTCTCCCGGAGGGAGAGGGATAAGGGTCTATACCTGCTTGAGGCTGGTGCTCCGATCCCCAGGCCGAAGTCGTATGACGGCGCGGTGTGCCTGGACCCTGCACCAGGGGGCAGAGGCGCTGCCCTATTGCGGCGCCACCCCGAACTTGCCGCCCTGCATCGCCAGCACCACCACGCCCTCCGTGCTGGCCGGGTCGCGGCCGGGGGTGAAGGTGAAGGGACCCATGACGCCGCTGTACTTCGTCGTTAGCAGCGCCTCCTTGATCTTCTCCGGCTCTGCGGCGCCGGCGCGGTCTAGCGCGTCGGCGAGGATGCCCATGCAGTCATAGGCTTGGGCGGCGAACTGGTCCGGCTCCTTGCCGTACTTGGCCTTGAACTTGTTGACGAACGCCTGGTTCAGCGGGTCGTCCTTGCCGACGAACCAGGGACTGCCGACGATCAGGCCGTCCGCCGCCGGGCCGGCGATGTCGCCCAGCTTGGGCGAGTTGCTGCCGTTGCCGCCGACGAACAGCGTTTCCTTGCCGAAGCCTAACTGCCGCGCCTGCAGCAGCACGCCCGACACCGGCTCCACCAGGGCGGAGATGCCGATGGCGTCGGGATGCAGGCCCTTTACCTTGGTGAGTTGGGCGCTGAAGTCGGTGTCCTTGCTGCCGAAGCTCTCGATGGTGACGATGTTCAGCCCGGCCTTTTCTGCGGCGGCCTTCATGGTGTCGAAGCCGGATTTGCTGAAGGCGTCGTCGTTCGCATACATCAAGGCGATGGTCTTGACCCCGTGCGCCTTGGCGCGGGCCAGGGTCACCGGGATCACGTCGCTTTCCGGCAGGCTGGTGCGGAACACGTAAGGGCCGATCCCGGTGATGCCGACCGCGGTGGTCGAGGTGCCGATGATGGGGATCTTGCGCTCGTTGGCGATGGGGCCGGCGGCGAACATCTCGTTGGACAAGGTGGGGCCGATGATCGCCACCACCTTGTCGCGCCCGATCAGCTTGCGGGCGGCGTTGATCGCCTGGTCCTTGTTGCCGGCGCTGTCCTCGATGATGAGGTTGATCTTGCGCCCGCCTAGGACACCCTTTGCGTTCACCTCATCCAGCGCCAGCGCCAGGCCGTCGCGTATGGCGGCGCCGTAGGCGGAGTTGGGGCCGGACAGGATCTCGATGGCGCCGACCTGCACCGGGCCGCTCGCCTGCGCCAGCACCGGCAGCGCGGTGCCGGCGGAGATGGCCGCGGCGGCGGCAAGCAAGGTCCTGCGGTGCATGGTTGGGTCCCCAATTCGTTGCGGCGGACCCTACCGGATGCGTCCGGGAGATCAAGACGGGTCAGGCGATGCGCTCGACCCGGGACAGCAGGCAGCCGGGCCGGGCGGTGTGGACGTTGACGAAGGCGGTCCTGGCGTCGTCCAGCGCCCGGGTGAGCGGCGCGGCCACGTCCGCGCCGCTGCACACCTGGCCCAGATCGTAGATGCATCGGTCGGCGGCGTCGTAGGCCCGGACGGACACCAGCACCCCTCCTGCGATGATCGGCGCGACCATGCCGGGGGCTGCGAACTGCGGACAGTCGTCCGCGTGGACGAAGATCGGGCTTGGCGTCCAGTAGATGCCGCGTGGCCGGGGCAGGTTGTACGAGCCGAGCAACATGGCCTCGCCGGCCGCCGCGAACCGCAGGCAATGGCGGCAGGGGAGCCGCCGCCCTCCGCCACGACGCGGCGGACCGTGTTGCCGTTGTCGTCCTGGCCGGTGCCGCGGAAGCGCTCGGCGGTGCCGGTTGGGATCGGGATGCAGTGGAATGCGGTCATGGGATGGTCCTCCTTGTGATGGACCTTGACGGGTCTGCAGGTCCGGCGCTTCCCGTTCCTTGCTGCTGTATTCAGTGACGTGGCGTCGTTCTCAGCAACGCGAACCTGCCCCCTTGTCACGCCTCCGCTGCCGGGCCATGCCCCACCGATGCCCGCGCTTCGCATCGCCACCTGGAACATCAATTCCCTCCGCCTGCGCCTGTCGCTGCTGGAGCGGCTGGTTGCCGAGCTGCGGCCGGACGTGGTGTGCCTGCAGGAAACGAAGGTGCCGGACCCGCTGTTCCCCGACGACGCCCCGGCCCGGCTCGGCCTGCCGCACGTCGCGCGCCGGGGCATGAAGGGCTACAACGGCGTTGCCATCCTGTCCCGCCTGCCGTTGCGGCTGGACGAGGCGTCGCCGGACTGGTGCGAGAAGGGTGATTGCCGCCACCTTGCGGTCGCCTTGGACGCGCCTGCCGGGCCGGTGGAACTGCACGATTTCTACGTTCCTGCCGGTGGGGATGTGCCGGACCCGGCGGAGAACCCCAAGTTCGCGCACAAGCTTGCCTTCGTGCGGCAGGTCACGGAGCATTTCACGACCCGGCCTCCGGCCCGCAGCGTCCTTGTGGGCGACTTGAACATTGCCCCCAGGGAGCACGACGTTTGGAGCCACAAGCAATTGCTGGACGTGGTCAGCCACACGCCGGTCGAGGTCGAGGCGATGCAGGGCTGGATGGCGACGGGCTGGACCGATGCGATGCGCCGCTTCGTGCCGGATGACGAGAAGCTCTATACCTGGTGGAGCTATCGCAACCGCGATTGGCGCGTTGCCAACCGCGGGCGGCGGCTGGATCATGTGTGGGTGTCGCATGACCTGGCTGGGGGCTTACGGAGCAGCACGGTTCTGACGGCGGCGCGGGACTGGCCGCAAACGTCGGACCATGTGCCGGTGTGCGTCGAGGTGGAGGTTTAGAGCCGACTCCGGTGGGCTCTTAGCCAGACGCGCCGGCTAGGAGGCAGACTCTTACTCCCTGCCCTGACCGGCTGGGGCGAGGCGCCGACGCAGCCATGCGGGCCAGCGTGGCGCAGGACGCGGCGGGGCGGCAGGACGCGGGGGCGCTGGGACGGCCTCCGGCAGCGCCACCCATAGCGCCGCCGCGGCGGCCCGGCCAAGGTCAGCCAGCACGGGATCAGCCGGCGCCGCATCCGTTGCCGCCAACACGGCGCCTAGCCAGCGCCGGGCGTCTGCCGGGTCGGCGCGGCCGTTCAGGGCGTGGATGCCTAGGGCCAGCAGGCGCTTGGTGTCCAGCACGGCGTCCACGTCGGGGCCTGCCGCCGCAGCGGCGTGCAGCGGCGCCGCCCGGGCATGGTCGCCGGCATTGACCAGCTCGATGAACAGCAGCATGGGCAAGCGTGCGGCGCGCCCGCCATCCACGGCCGGGTCCCCGTTCAGCATGGCGTCCAGCCGGGCTACCGCGGCAGCTTGGTCGGTGCGGGCGGTCAGCACCATCGCGTGCTCCGTCGCCTGCAGCTCGAACTCGTCGGACTCCGCGTCCGTGGTGCCGAAGCCCGCCAGCACCCGGCGCACCGCGCCCAGCCAGGCCGCGGCGGCGTCGAACAGCGCCGCCGCGCGCGGCCCGTCCTCGCGGTGCAGCATGGCCACCATGCCCAGGGCGAACAGGACGCCGCCGACGTTCATCGGATGGCTACGCGCGAACTCGGTGAAGGACGCGGCGGGCGTGGAGGCGGGCCGGCAGGCGCCGGGCTGCGACAGGTCCACGCCGCGCCGGGCATAGGCGGCAGTGACGCGGGGTGTCAGCGCCTCGGCCTCGGTCCACTGGCCGAAGGCCGCGTGTTCGCGCAGCAGGCGATACAGCATTCCGCACTCCAGCGCGCTGCCCGGCGGCGCGTCGGCCAGGCGGCCCTGCAGATAACGGACGTAGGCCGCCCGGTCCGTCCGGCCCTCCGGCGCCCAGGCGAAGGGCTGGCGTCCGGCGAAGATGGTCAGGCCGGTCGGGGTTTCGCGGACTTGATGATGGCGGAAGCCGTGCGCCTTCACCAGCCGGCGCAGGCTGGCGGCGGTCAGCAGCAGGAGGTGATAGCCCGGGCATAGCACCTGCATCAGCGCCCCGTGCGGGGTGTCCGGATGCACGGCGGCGGCGTTGGGCGTGCTGAGCACCAGGACGCCCTCCGGCGCCAGCGACGCCGCGAGCGCCCGCATGAAGGCATGGGGATCAGCCACGTGCTCCACCACCTCGGAGGCCACCAGCAGGTCGGCGGGCGGAGGCGGCAGGGGTTCGTCCTCGGTGAAATACCGGGTTTCGATGGGCAGCCCGAGCAGGGGGCCGCCCGCAGCGGCCAGGGCGGAGGGGTCTACGCCACGCACCTCCCAACCGAACTCGCGGCGCCCGAAGTCTAGGGCGAAGCCAAAGGAGCAGCCGATCTCGGCGTAGCGGCGCACCCGGGTGCGGTCCAGGGTGAACAGCGGGTCCACGACCGTGTCTATGGCGGCCAGTTGCTCGACGTAATACTGGACGGTTTCGTCCAGCGGGCCGTCGCTCTCGTAGGAGGGCGGCAGGGCGCCGGGGGTGAACACGGTGCCGCAGGCGGCGCAGCGGAGGAAGCGGATCGAGGAGGGTCTGGTCGGGACCTCGACGGCGACGGTGTGTGCGGCTTCGAGCACGCAGACGGGGCAGCGGGCGTGCTGCGTGCCTGTAGGCCAAACGGGCGTCATCTTCTCCCTTTCCCTCCGGGAGGGGGTTGGGGTGAGGGAGTCTTCAAGCGCCATCCCTGCCGAAGCAGGGTTCTGTGCCGGTTTCGCTGGCAGCGCCCCGCTCCGCAGCGAGACCCCCTCACCCCGGCCCTCTCCCGGAGGGAGAGGGAGAAGGGGATGGCAGCCGGATGCTTCCCGCCCGTGCACGTAGGGTCAGCACCGCGCGCTCTACCCGGCGGGAGCAGGCGATGGCGGGGCGGTCCGCTGCCCAGGTCATTGCCGTTGCCAGCGGGAACAGCAATGCCAGCGTTGCTGCCAACGCCGCGGCCGTTGCGCCGTCGTAGCCCCAGGCCGGCGTCAGGCGCAGCACCAGCCACGACGCCAACGAGCAGATCAGGATGATGTGCAGTAGGTAAACCATGAACGACACCCGCCCCAGCGCCAGCACCGGCCGGCGGCGCAACGCCCAGCCCAGCGGCGGCCAGGCCAGCGCCGCCAGGACCAGCAGCCCGGCACCGACCCGGTGCGCCGTCAGCACCGGGTCGGTCAGCCAGGCCGATGCCAAGACGAAGCCGGGCCAGTATGGGGTGCCCAGCAGGTCGTAGGGCATTCCGCCGAGCACGACGCCGGCGGTGAACGCCGCCGCCCCAGCCCACCAGGCCAGGCGGCCCGGGGCCGACACCCGGCGGCGTCCTTCCCACAACAGGGCGCCGAAGCCGAACCCGGCGCCGTTTGCCGCCCCGGCGCCGGCCAGCCCCGACAATAGCCCGGCGGTCACCGCGACCAGCACCGACGCCCGTAACCAGCCCGGCGCCCGGCTCAGCACGGCGTGGAAGACGAAGATGCCGACTGATCCCCAGAACTCCACCGGCATGGTCCATAGCGCCGCATTCCACCAATGGGTGGCTGTGGCGAAGATGCCGAACAAGGATTGCTCCACCAGCGCCGGCAGGCTGTTTGACTGCCAGGCCAGCCAGCCGAAGTGCATCGCCAGCCAGCTTGACCCGTTCGCCGCCGCGGCCGGCGCGTTCCGCAGGCCGCCCGCGGCCACCACCGTCCAGATCAGCAGGGAGCTGCCTAGGATCGGGCCGGCTAGGCGCACCCAGCGTCGCAGCACCGACCCTAGTAGGTGCTGCACCGGCCTGTCCCCGGGGGCGCCGGCCACCGACGCCTGCAACACGAAACCGCTGAGCACGAAGAAGACCATCACCGCGCAATCTGGCGACCACAGCAGGATCAGCGGTGTCTTGGATAGGCCGGTTGCTGCCGCGGCAGCGCCCTGCGCCGGGTTGCCGCTCAGCAGCGCCGGCTGGAAGGCGTAGGCGAAGTGGCAGAACGCCACCGCTAGGGCGGCTACTCCGCGCAGGCCGTCCAAGTGCTGGTATCGTTCGGCGGGGGCTGGTTGGTTGTTGCCTTTTTCTGCGGGAGAGGGTTGGGGTGAGGGAGTTGCTAAGCGCGGAACTTGGGCTGGGAGGGGGCTGGTTCCAGTGGGTTCCGCGGCGCCCGGCTCCGCGGCGAAGACCCCCTCACCCCGACCCTCTCCCGGAGGGAGAGGGAGAAGGAGCGGGTTTCGGCTGGGTTCCGGGGAGGGTTGGCTCAACGCAGGAGGTCCGTCACCAGTGCCCGGGGGTCATGGACGTCGGCTATGGTCAGCTCGGCATGGTTGGTGTGCAGCAGGTTGCCGTCGGGGCCGATAGTCTCGCTGTAAACCGTCAGGGTGCCGTCCCAGTCCACCCGCATGCCCAGGGGATAGGATGGGCGCGGCTTGGCAGGGGACGGCGCATCCGAGTCCCGGCTGGACGGTGCCGGGGCGCGATTGATCGGCACGGCGAGGATGCGCTTCTCCGGCGGCGGCAGCACCAGCACCACGCGCTGGGAATCGTGATGCGCCAGTTGCAGGGCCAGCCAGGTCCAGTCCTCGTCACGCAGATACTCGGCTTGGCGGAAGCTGTCGGGGATGTGCGGCTCGTCGAAGGTGTAGCGGACCTCCACCTGCCAGGCGAGCTTCTCCTGCAACAGTAGTTCCACCAGGCCGGGGATTTCGTGCAGGTTGGAGCGGTAGGCCATCATGTTGTAGCGGATGCGTGGGGGCGCCGAGCCTGTGCGGCAGGCGTCCAGCAGCTTGGCCCAGTTCTCCCCGAAGATGCGGAACCGGGCGCCCTTGCGGAGCCGCTCGTAGATCTCGGGCTGTAGGCTTTCGACCGAGATGTTCAGGTGGTGCATGCCGCTGGCGCCGAGCTGGGCGAAGTAGGCGTCCGGCATCCGCTTGGCGAGGTTGGTGGTATACATCAGGCGGTCGCGGTATTCGGGCGGGACCATGTCTATGAAGCGCAGCAGCTCCGGGTGGATGGTCGCCTCGTGCAGGCAGGACAGCCAGAAATTGCCCTCGGTGACATAGGGCAGCAGGCGCAGCGCGCCCTCGAAGGTTTCGTCCGACATGAAGCGGGTGGTGCGGACGCCCTCGTAGTCGAAGGTGCAGAAGGGGCAGCGCAGGTTGCAGTTGTTGACGATGTCCATCGCCACGTGGCTGATCGGCTGGAAGGCGGTGTTCAGCAGCGGCGCCAAGGGGAGCAGGACCGGGGTGTCCTGGATTCGCAGTTCCAGGGCCGCGGGGTCGGCGACGGGCTGGTCCAGCAGCACGCGGAAGGCGTAGCGGGCGTCGCCGATGCCCATCTTGGCGAGCTGGCTGCTCCAGTCGCCGGCTTCGCCTCCGGCGATTACTCGGCCCTTGTGCAGTACTTCGTAGCGGAGGCGTTCCGCTGGGTTGGCCTCGTTCCAGGCCCAGCCGGCGAGGTGGTGCGGGCTGCGCTCGTCTATGTAGCCGACGATGCGGAACGGGATGGCTTCTGGCCGGCGGGCGGTGAGCGCCGGGGCGTGTTCCAGGGCTGCGCCACCGGCGGGGCGGACCAGGACGCGGTCGCGCTGGGCGGGGTCGAGCGGCGGGTCGAACAGGGTCAGGAAGCCGTGGGGGCCGACGCCGATGGCGTCCAGCATCTCGCCGGGCTGGTTGGCGGCGCCGCGGGCCAGGACGCGCTCACCGACTTCGCCGGGCAGCACGACTTCATACGGGATGATTGCGGTGGGGTCGTTGCCGTCGCGCAGCCAGCCGCGGACGTGGTGGGTGCTGCGCTCGTCGAGGTAGCCCTGGTGGAGGGGGGCGGGGGGCGGCTCGGGTTCGGTGGCTAGCGGGGGCGCGGGGTCAGGCTGGCGGGGGGCGAACCAGCGGCTCAGGGTGGCGAGCATCGGGGTCTCCGGGAGTTCACCTGGCTGTAGCAGACCTGCGGCGGGCGTGGGTATGCAAAGTGGGAGGGCGGGGGGCCGCAATGCGGCATGTGGTTTGGTGGGCTGGACCTGTTCCCTTTCCCTCCGGGAGAGGGTTGGGGCAAGGGAGACTGCATGCACTGTTCTTGCCCAAAGAAGGCCGCGTTCCGTCAGCACCAGCCGTGCCCCGCTCCGCAGCCAAGACCCCCTCACCCCGACCCTCTCCCGGAGGGAGAGGGTCGGGGTGAGCAGTTCAGCCATCAATTGCTGGCTTGTTTGCGGAAGCGGTTGAACCAGGCGAGTTGGCAGGCGACCTCGGCTGCGAAGTGTGAGGGGCGGTAGACCGCGGAGCTGTGGGTGACGTTGGGTCCGCGCACCAGGGCGGTTTCGACGCCGGCCAGTTTTAGGGCGGTGAAGGCTTGCAGGGCCTCGCTTGCCGGGGTGCGGCTGTCGGCCTCGCCGGCCATTACCATCGTGGGCGTCGTTGCGCGCGGCAGGTGGGCCAGCGGCGAGCGGTCGCGATACTTGGCCGGCGCTTCCCAGGGCAGGTCGCCGCCCATCCAGGTTCGCCCGACGGACGGGCCGATGTCGGCGGTCAACACCCAGCTTTCCCAGGCGACCACGGGCTTGATGGACACCGCGGCGCGGAACCGGGCGGTGTGGGCGACGGTCCAGAGCGTGAGCGTGCCGCCGCCGCTGACGCCGCCGACGAACAGGTTGTCCCGGTCCACCTCCGGTCGCCGCACCACGGCGTCCAGCACGTCCATCAGGTCGTCCCAGTCCGGCCCGGGGTAGCGGTCGTGCAGCGCCTGCAGGAATGCCTCGCCATAGCCGGTCGAGCCGCGCGGGTTCACCGCCAGCACGGCATAGCCTGCAGCGGCCAGCATCTGGTGCTTGATCGAGAAGCGGTCGCCGAAGCTGGCGAAGGGGCCGCCGTGGATTTCTAGCGCCAGGGGCACCGGGCCGTCTGTGGCCTCACGCGGGAGCATTAGCCAGGCTTGTACTTGGTGGCCGTCGCGAGCGGTGGTCCAGAAGGCTTCGGTGGATGCGAAGCCGCCGACTTCCTCGGACAGCCCGGGGTTCAGCGTCGTCAGCGTTGCTGGCGAGCCGTCCGGTGAGATGACGGCGACCTCCGACGGGACGGTCGCGGCGGTGCGGACGTAGGCGAGCGTGCCGTCTCGGGCGGCGGAGAAACCACCGCCGGCATAGGGCATCTCGATCCCTGGGCCGCCGATGTCGCGGACGAGCCGGGTCAGGCGCCCGTCCCCAGCGATGCGGGCCAGCACCCGGCCGCCTTCCTCGTCGAAGCTTGCGAACAGGGTGGCGCCGTCGCCGTGCCAGGCCAGGTCCTCGATGCTGCGGTCCAGGCCCGGCAGCAGTTCGCGCAATCCGCTGCCATCCAGGTTCATGACGAAGGCGATGCGCCGCTCCGCGCTGCGGTTCAGGGGGGCGACGCCGGTGAAGGCGATCCGGAGGCCGTCCGGGCAGACGGCGATGGCGGCTTGCTGACCCGGGCGATTGGTTAGGCGACGCACGGTGCCGCCGGAGACGGGGATGGCGTAGATGTCGCGCTCGTCCTGGGCACGGTCCCAGTCTGGGCGGCGGGTGGCGGCCAATAGGAGCTCGGAGCCGTCCATCGTCCAAGCTAAGCCGGAGGGGCGCATGAAGCCGCTGGACCATACGCCGTCGGTCAGTTGACGCGCCGGGACGCTGGCGTCCGCCGGGGCGAGCATGACCTGGAAGCCACCCTCGGCGAGGTCGCCAACCGTGTCGTGGCGCCATAGCAGGCGCTCGGTGACGGCGAAGGGGGGTGCCCAGTCGGACCCATCGGGAGGGCGGGGCAGGTTTAGCCAGGGGGGCGGTGCGGCTTCCACGTGCGCCTGCCAGGCGAGTTGCTGGCCGTCGGGGGACCAGGCGGGGTCACGCAGGGTTGCCGGGCCCTCGGCCAGGATGGTCGAGCCTCCGGCGGTGTCGGCGACGACCACGGCCATTTGCTCGCCGGAGCGGCGCAGGTAGGCCAGGCGGGCGCCGTCGGGGGACCAGCGCGGCTGGGATGCGCCGGTGCTGTCGGGCAGCTCGCGCCAGGTGGTGCGGTCGTCGGACAGCATGAGGGTGGCGACGCGGCGGTCGGTGGCAGGGTCGCGCCGGGTGAGCACGAAGCAGAGCCGCGCCGCGTCCGGCGACACCTGCGCGTCCGCGGCGTGGTGGAAGGCGAAGGCGTGGGTTTCGGGCGCTAGGCGGGTGGGCATATGTGGGCGTCTCCGGGGCGCGCGGGTGGGGGCTGGCGGGCTTGGGGTGGTGAGGGGGATGGTGCGGTTTGCGCTGGGTCTGCCGCTTGACGGGGCTGCTCGGCTCCGTCTCCCTCTGGGAGAGGGTTGGGGTGAGGGGGTCTTGGCTGCGGAGCAGGGCGCGGATGGTGTCGGCGGGATATAGGCCTAATGGCGGAACTCTGCGCCTGAAGAACCCCCTCACCCCGACCCTCTCCCGCAGGGAGAGGGAGCAATAGTGGCATTCGGCTTCACTTAATTGATGACGCACTAGGCTGGTGGGCTTTGGGGGGACCCGCAGCGAGGAACGACCTGGGGCAGTTGTTTCCTTTCGGCTGCTTACGCTGCTGCCAGGCGTAGGCGTTCTTCGGCGCGGGCTCGGCCCATCAGGGGTAGGAGGTCGCGTAGTTCTGGGCCGTGGTCTTCTCCGGTCAGCGCTTGGCGTAGGGGTAGGAATAGGCGCTTGCCCTTGCGGCCGGAGGCGGCCTTGAGGGCGTCGGTCCAGTCGGGCCAGACCTGGTTGGTCCAGGGTTCTGGCGGCAGCGCCTCTAGGGCCTGGCCTAGGAAGTCGGCCTCGCCCTCCAGGACTGGCGGCACGATGCTGCCGGCAACGACGTCCCACCAGCCCCGGGCCTCACGCAGGAAATCTAGGTTGCCGCGGATGGCGTTCCAGAAGGCAGGGGTGGCGGCGGGCGGCAGGCGATCCTGCACCGCCTCGAACGGCAGGCCGTGCAGGACCCGGCGGTTCAGACCCAGGAGCTGCTTGCCGTCGAAGCGGGCGGCGGAGTGGGAGACGCGGCTGAGGTCGTAGGTTTGCGCCATGACGTCGGGCGCTTCCGGCGCCGGGTCGTCCGCGGTGCCGAGGCGGGCGAGGTAGCCGGTCAAGGCCACCGGCTCGATCCCGTCGCCGCGCAGGCTGCGTATGGACAGGGCGCCGAAGCGCTTGGACAGCTTGCCGCCCTCGCCGTCCACCAGCAGGGGCAGGTGGGCGAAGCGCGGCAGGGCCGGGCGGCCGATGCGCCCGGCGTTCAGGGCCGCCATGATGTCTATTTGGATGCCGGTGTTGGTGACGTGGTCCTCGCCCCTGACGATGTGGGTGATGCCGGATTCGAGGTCGTCCACCACGCTGGTGAAGGTGTAGAGCGGGGTGCCGTCGGCGCGGATCAGCACGGGGTCGGACACGGCGGTCAGCTTCACGGTGCGGGGGCCGAGCACCATGTCGCCCCATTCCGCCGGGTAGCCGGAGAGGAGGAAGCGCCAGTAGGGGCGCTTGCCGCCGGCCTCGGCCTTGGCGCGCTGCTCCGGGGTGAGCTTGAGCATGGCGCGGTCGTAGAGGGGGGGCTGGTGGCGCTTGGCGCGCTGGTCGCGCTTGGCGGCTAGTTCTTCCTCGGATTCGAAGCAGGGATATAGGCGGCCAGATGCCTTCAGTTTTTCGGCGGCGGCGGCGTAGCGGTCTAGGCGGTCGGATTGGCGGAAGGTCTCGTCCCAGGACAGGCCCATCCAGCGGAGGTCGTAGCCGATGGCGTCCTCGTATTCCGGGCGGTTGCGCTCGGTGTCGGTGTCGTCGAGGCGTAGGAGGAACTGGCCGCCGTGGCGTTTTGCCAGCAGGTAGTTCGCCAGGGCGATGCGGGCGTTGCCGACGTGGAGCGGGCCGGTGGGGCGGGGGGGGACGCGGACTTTCATGGGGTGGGAGGCAGCAGATGGGTCTGGGGGGTCCGGTTTCCGGTCCGTTTAGGGGAGGGTTGGGATTTGGGGTAGGTGGAGGCCGACGTGGTGATTGAGGGTTTCATTGGGGGTAGGTTTTGCATCGGAGACGTTCGCGCCTCAAGACCCCCTCACCCCGGCCCTCTCCCGGAGGGAGAGGGGGAAGGGAAGAATTTTTCACTCTTCGTCTTCCTCGGAGGTGGTTAGGCGGGGGTCTATGCTGCGCCAGTCGCGGTCGGGGAGAGTGGCGCGGTGGGCCGCGAAGGTGGGCAGTTCGGCGGCGCTGCGCCAGCCACCCTCGGCGCCCAGGACTTCGGCGTCCTCACCGAAGGCGAACCAGGCGTCTAGGACGGCCTGGGGCTCCATGCCTTGGGCGCGGCACCGCTCCATGCTGTCGCGGACGTAGCGGCGGGCGAAGGCGTTGGCGGTTTCCACGTCCGGGAAGGGGCCGACTTCCTCGACGATGCCTTCGTCGGCGCCGCCGGACAGGTCGAGAATTCGGACGCGGATGGCGGGGATGGTGGACAGCGGCGGGGCGTCGCTCATGCTACGAGCCCGGTGTAGCCGTTGGTGATGGGATAACGGCGGTCGCGGCCGAAGGCGCGGGGGGTGATTTTGACGCCGGGTGGGGCCTGGCGGCGCTTGTATTCGGCGCGGTCGAGCATCTTCCACACCCGCAGCACGGTGGCGCGGTCGAAGCCGCGGGCGACAAGGGCGTCCACGGACTGCTCGCCCTCGACTAGGCCCTCAAGGATGGCGTCTAGGTCCACGTAGGGCGGTAGGGAGTCCTCGTCACGCTGGTCGTGCTTCAGCTCGGCGGAGGGGGCCTTGGTGATGACGCGGTCGGGCATCACGGCGCCGGCCGGGCCGAGCGAGCCTTGGGGATGGTGGGCGTTGCGCCAGCGGCAGAGGGCGAAAACCGTTGTTTTATAAACGTCCTTCAGCACGGAGTAGCCGCCGCACATGTCGCCGTAGAGCGTCGCGTAGCCCACGGACATTTCCGACTTGTTGCCGGTGGTCAGCAGCATGTCACCGAACTTGTTGCTCATGGCCATCAGGATCAGGCCGCGGCTGCGGGATTGGATGTTTTCCTCGGTGATGTCGGCCTGGCGTCCGTTGAACACGGGGGCGAGCGCGCTGCCGAAGGCATCCATCGCCGATTGGATCGGGATGGTATCGCAGTGGATGCCGAGCAGGCGGGCGCACTCGGCGGCGTCGTCGAGGCTGTCGCGGCTGGTGTAGGGGCTGGGCATCATCACGGCGCGCACCTTGTCGGCGCCCAGGGCGTCCACGGCGACGGCGGCGGAGAGCGCGCTGTCTATGCCGCCGGACAGGCCGAGCAGGATGCCGGGGAAACGGTTCTTGCGCACGTAATCGCCGAGGCCGAGCATCATGCAGCGGTAGATCAGCTCCAGCCGGTCTGGCTCGGGAGGCAGGGGCTGGGGAGTGCAGCCCATGCGGTCGCCGTCCCTGGTCCATTCGGTGATGGTGACCGTTTCCTCGAAGTAGGGCATCTGGATGGCGAGGCTGCGGTCGGCGTTCAGGACGAAGCTGGCGCCGTCGAACACCAGCTCGTCCTGGCCGGCGACTTGGCCGAGGAAGATGAAGGGGAGGCCGGTTTCGACTACGCGCTCGACGGCTAGGCCGATGCGCCGGGCCTGTTTGCCGTCCTCGAAGGGGCTGCCGTTGATGGAGAGGAGGAGTTCGGCGCCGGATTCGCCGAGGGTTTCGGAGACGGCGGGGAGCCAGAAGTCCTCACAGACCATGAGGCCCAGGCGGACGCCGCGGAAGTTGACGGGTCCGGGGGATGGGCCGGCGTCGAACACGCGCTTTTCGTCGAAGACGCCGTAGTTGGGGAGCTCGTGCTTGGCACGGCGGGCGATGACTTGGCCGCCTTCCAGGACGAAGGCGGCGTTGAAGAGGAGGCCGCCGTCGCGCCAGGGACCACCGACGATCAGGCCGGGGCCGCCGTCGGCGGTGTCTCGGGCGAGGTCGGCGATGGCGGCTTCGCAGGCGTCTACGAAGGCGGGTTTGCGGACGAGGTCCTCGGGGGGGTAGCCGCCGATGGAGAACTCGGGGGTGACGACGAGGTGGGCGCCGGCGGCTGCGGCTTCGGCGCGGGCTCGGCGGATGCGGGCGACGTTGACCGCGACCTCGCCGAGGTGGGTGTTTATCTGGGCCAGGGCGATGCGGAGGGTTTCAGGCATGGGGGAAACCTGGGGTGGGGGGAGTGGGAATCAACGCGGGGATGGGGTGGTTGAGGTACCTGCTTTCTGGGGTGGACGGCACGAGGCAGGGCAGTTTTCGGGCAGACAACGTCGTTGAGCCGATCGCTTTGGAGCGGCCAGCCAGACGCCGGCGATTAAGGATTAGGTTATCAGCACCTCGGGTACTGTGGCTATCCGATCAGCGCCTTCAGCTTTGCACGCACTTGGGCCAGTTCGGCCGGGCTGACCTGTCCCTTGCGCGTTGCGTTGCGTGCGCGCCAGTCCTGGCTTTTCACCTGGTCCGCCAACACGACGCTCGACGGCGTTCCGGCCAGCGCCACCTCGAACGGGTAGCCCTTGATCCGGGTCGTCGTCGGGCAGCAGACGATCATGCCCGCGCGCCCGTTGTAGCTGGATGGGCTGAGTACAACCGCTGGGCGGTGCCCCGCTTGCGGATCGAATTGCAGCCACACGATGTCACCGGCATCTGGGACGTAGCCCGGCGCCACTACCAGATTTCCCTGCCGGCGGGCTTGCCTGTCTCTACCAGTTCGTGACGGTTGTCGTCCGTGATGCCGGCTACCAGGGCGTCGAGGTCATAATGCGCCGGCTGAAGTGGCTCGATGATGATCCGCCCGCCTTCTTCGCGCACGTCCACCGGCTGGTCCAGACGCACGTGGGCGGCGTCCAGCACGGCTGCGGGGATGCGCACGGCGGCGCTGTTGCCCCACTTCTTCACCACACCCTGCATGAGCCGCCCCTTGCTGACGAACAGTCTCTACACTGTAGAGACTGGCGTGAGTACTGCCCAGCTACCTTCTGGCCCGAAGGACTATAGGGCTACCCCCGCTCCGCCTGCCGCTTGTCCGCCGCCCGCAGCAGGAACTCGCGCCCGACCTTCACCCGGGCCTCCCCGTCATAGGCGACGATGTCCGCCGTCGCGTAGGTCTCGTGCCAGTCGTCGGGGATGAAGCTGCCGGTGCCCACCACGTCTATCGGTGCCTTGGTGTCTGACATCACCCGGCACTTCGCGACGCCGAAGCCCGACGAGGCCACGATGCGAACCCGGGGGAAGCCGGCGTCGTCCAGCGCCTCGCGCATCCGCCAGATCGCGGCGGCGGAGACGCCGGTGCCGACGAGGTGGCGCAGCTCGGCGTCGCTGCGGTAGCGGCGGATGGCGCCGGGGGCGCGGCGGTCCAGCACGGCGTAGCTGGTGGCGGGATCCAGGCCCTCCAGGTAGCGGCCACCGTGGGTGTCGAGGCGGACGGAAAGCTGGCCCTCCGCGGCCAGGTCGGGGAAGGCTCGGCAGACAGCCAGGCCGTCCGTGACCTCGGCGCCGAAGAAGTCGGTCAGCACCGTCAGGGCTACGTCCGGGCAGGCCTCGCGGAACATCTCGGCGGCGCGGACGGTGGAGCCGGCGTAGCCGATCAGGGCGTGGGGCATGGTGCCGGCGCCACGTTGGGCGCCGAAGTAGGGTGCGGCCAGGTCGGTGCTGGCGCCGGTGAAGCCTCGGGCACCCTCCGCCTGGGCTGCGCGGCTGCCGACGCCGGCGGCGTAGGCCATGAGGTCCTGCATCTCGGCGCCGGCGCAGTGGCGGGCGTCCATGGCGAGGAAGACGACGCCGGGCAGCGCCAGGCACATCTGGTAAACGTTGTGGGCGGCGACGCAGGCGGCGCCGAGCTTTTGCAGGAACAGGGTTTCCAGGTCGGCCAGGTTGAGGAAGCTGCCGGTGATGTAGGCGATGGGTTCGCCGGCGCCGACCCAGGTGCCCTCGGGGTGGACGGGGTCGATGGTGAAGCGGACGTTGCGGGAGGCCGCGACCTCCTGCAGCCAGTCCAGCATCTTGCCGGGGGCGGAGATGACGGGGCGGCGGAGGAACACGGCGTAGGTGACGGTGCGGTCGCCGAAATGGGCGACGACCTCACGCGTGCGGTTGAAGTAGGCGTCGGTGCGGCGGGCGATGTCTTCTCCTAGGGCGGTCATGCTGTTGGGCTGCTCCCTTTTTGTGCGGGAGGAGGTGGGGGGGTCTTGGGGCGCTGGTTGCGGCTTGGAGGGGTTAGGAGCTGGTGGCATGCGATGGCTCGCGTCGGGGCGTGAGACCCCCTCACCCCGGCCCTCTCCCGGAGGGAGAGGGAGAAGGGACTAGCGTTTTTAGCGGCGGAGGTGTTGCTCATGATGGCATGCCGCGGCGGCGGGTTTTTAGTTCTTCGGCGACTAGGAAGGCCAGTTCTAGGGATTGTTCGGCGTTGAGGCGGGGGTCGCAAAAGGTTTCGTAGCGGGCGCCCAGGTCGGCCTCGGTCAGGCGGTGGGCGCCGCCGACGCATTCCGTCACTTCCTGACCGGTCATCTCGACGTGGACGCCGCCGGCCCAGGTGCCGGCGGCGGCGTGGGCGTCGAAGAAGCCGCGGACCTCGGCCAGGATGCTGTCGAAGCTGCGGGTCTTGACCTTGGCCTGGGTGGAGATGGTGTTGCCGTGCATCGGGTCGCATAGCCAGACCACCCGGCAGCCGGCGCGCTTTACGGCGCTCAGCAGCGGCGGCAGGGCTTGGGCCACGCGCTCCGCCCCCATGCGGCTGATGAGGGTCAGGCGGCCGGGCTCGTTTGCCGGGTTCAGGGCGTCGATCAGGCGCAGCAGCTCGTCAGTCTTCATGGTGGGGCCGACCTTGAGGCCGATCGGGTTGCGCACGCCGCGCAGGAACTCGACGTGGGCGCCGTCGAGCTGGCGGGTGCGGTCGCCGATCCACAGGAAGTGGGCGCTGCAGGCGTAGGGGTCGCCGCTGGTGCTGTCGGTGCGGGTCAGGGCCTGCTCGTAGGGGAGCAGCAGGGCCTCGTGGCTGGTGTAGAACTCGGTTTCGCGGATTTGCGGGGTGTTCATGCTCTGCATGCCGCAGGCCTGCATGAAGGCGAGGGTCTCGTCTATGCGGGCTGCCAGGTCCTGGTAGCGGGCGGCGAGCGGGGAGCGGGCGGCGAAGTCTAGGTTCCAGCGGTGGACTTCGTGCAGGTCGGCGTAGCCGCCGTTGGCGAAGGCGCGCAGGAGGTTGAGGGTGCCGGCGGATTGGAAGTAGCCGGTTTCCATGCGCGCCGGGTCGGGCACCCGGTCGGCGGCGGTGAAGGCGGGGCCGTTGATGATGTCGCCTCGGTAGGACGGCAGGGTTTCGCTGCCGACCGTCTCGTTGTCGGACGAGCGGGGCTTGGCGAACTGGCCGGCCATGCGGCCCATCTTCACCACTGGAACGCCAGCGCCGAAGGTCAGCACGACCGCCATCTGCAGCAGCACGCGGAAGGTGTCGCGGATGATGTTGGCGGTGAAGCTGCCGAAGCTTTCGGCGCAGTCGCCGCCTTGCAGCACGAAGGCCTGGCCGGCTTCAGCTAGGGCTAGGGCGGCCTTGAGGCGGCGGGCCTCGCCGGCGAACACCAGGGGGGGATAGCCGGCGAGCCGGGCTTCCGTCGCTTGCAGGGCTGCGGGGTCCGGGTAGGCCGGGCTTTGCAGCACGGGGTGCGTGCGCCAGCTTCCGGGCGTCCAGCCGTCGTTGCCATGACTGCCGATGCCGCTGATTCCGTCCATCATCCCCGTTGCCTTCCACGCGCAGCGCCCATGCACCGCATGGGTCCAGGGGCGCAGTTATCGCGGGTTTCGCGGGCGAATGCCACCCGAGCCGTGGAGGGCCTGATTTGGCGGGGTGTTGAGGAGGTGGGACGGAGGGGCGGGGTGGTCCCTTTCCCTTCGGGAGAGGGTTGGGGTGAGGGGGTGGGCATAGGGGGGAGTCGGTCAGGAAGGGGCTGCGTCCTGGCAGCTAGGGTGGGCTCCGCTCCGCAGCCAAGACCCCCTCACCCCGGCCCTCTCCCGGAGGGAGAGGGAGAAGCAACATTATTCGGCGGCTTGGCGGACGCCGGCGGTTCGGGTTGGGGTACGCATGGTTACCAGCTCCTCGGCGCTGGTGGGGTGGATGCCGATGGTGCGGTCGAAGTCTTGCTTGGTGGCGCCGGCGACGAGGGCTACGCCGATGCCTTGCATCATCTCGGGCGCGTCGTCGCCCAAGATGTGGACGCCCAGGACGCGTTGGGTCGGCTGGTCCACGATCATTTTCATGAAGGTCCTGCCGGTGCGGCCGGACATGACGTGGCGCATCGGGCGGAAGTGGGCGGTGTAGATGTCCACCGGGCCACGCTCGGCGGCCTGCTCCTCGGTCAGGCCCACGGTGGCCAAGGGTGGGAAGCTGAACACGGCGGTCGCGACGGGGTCCAGCGCCCAGGTGCGGGGGCGGCCGGGGCCGAACAGACGGTCGGCGAGGTGGTGGCCCTCGGCGATGGCGACGGGGGTCAGGTTCAGCTTGTTGCTGACGTCGCCGATGGCGAAGATGTGGGGCTGGCTGGTGGCGTTCTCGGCGTCCACGGTCACGGCGCCCTTGGCGTCCAGGGCGACGCCGGCGTGTTCCAGTCCCAGGCCGGCGGTCTTGGGGGCGCGGCCGACGGCGAAGAACACCAGGTCGGCCTCGACCACGTGGCCGCTGGTGAGGGTGACGCGCCGGGAGCCGCCGCCGGCGTCCTCGACCTTGTGGACGGTCTGGCTGGGGTGCAGGCGCACGCCCTGCTCGGTGACGGCGGTTGCCAGGGCTTCGCGCAGCTCGCCGTCGAAACCGCGCAGGGGTAGCGGCTGGCGGTAGGCCACGTCCACCTGGGCGCCAAGGCCGTGGAAGATGCCGGCGAACTCCATGCCGATGTAGCCGCCGCCGACCATCAGCACCCGGCGCGGCATGGACGCCAGGTGGAACGCCTGGTCGGAGGTGATGCCTAGTTCCATGCCCTCGATGCGCGGCTCGATGCTGGGATAGCCGCCGACGGCGATCACGATGCGCTCCGCGGTGACGGTCTGGCCGCCGATGTCCAGGGTGTGCGGGCCGGTGAACACGGCGCGGGCGTGATGCAGGACGACGCCGGAGCCTTCCAACATGCGGACGTAGATGCCGTTCAGGCGCAAGATCTCAGCGTCCTTCTTGGCGATGAAGGCGGGCCAGTCGTGCAGCATGCGCCCGTTGTTGCCAGGTGCGGGATGCCAGCCGAAGCCGGCGGCGTCGGCGGCGTGCCGGGCATACTCGCTGGCCTGGACCATGATCTTCTTGGGCACGCAGCCGACGTTGACGCAGGTGCCGCCCCAGTGCGCGGCCTCGGCGATGCCGACCCGGGCGCCGTGCCCGGCGGCGATGCGGGCGCAGCGCACTCCGCCGGAGCCGCCGCCGATGACGAACAGGTCGTAGTCGTATGTGGAGTCGTGTGCCTTGGGGGCCATCGTGACGCCGTCCCTGATTGATGCTGCCGGATGCTGATATGGGGTGGGATTTGCAGCCTGTCCTACCCCGGCGGTCTCGTTATGCTAAGCAGGGTTGCGCGTCCTGTCACACAGATGACCTGCGGCCATGCCGGGCCATCTGTGTTACGGGCCGGGTAGGCCTGCTTGGCTTTTCGTCTGTGAGCCAGCCTCCAGAGGTTTGCTTGAGGTGGAGGGCGTAGCGGAGGTCAGCCCGGGCGGAACGTGGTGATATCGGCGGGGATGCCGGGGTCTTGCTTGCCTGCCCGGTCCTTGGCCCGCTATCGTGCCGGCTCCGCACCATCCGCGCCGGGATGGCGCAGGAGACGCCGCATGCCGGACAGCAGCACCGTGGACATCCCGATCCCCATTGAGGCCGGCGTTGCGGCTGCGCTGGACGACACGGCGACGCGGGCGCTGGCGGGCATCGCCCTGATGCTGGGCGCTGCTGCGGCGTTCGCGGCGTTGGACACTACGGGCAAGTGGCTGAACCAGACGGGCGATCCCGTGGGAACGGCGGCGGTGCGCTATGTCCTCAGTTTTGTGCTGGTTGGGCTGTTCATCAATCCTTGGGGCCGCGCCGGGCTGCCGCGCAGCCGCAGCCCGGTGCTGCAGGTGACGCGGGCGGGGTTCCTGATCATCGCCACCGTGACCTCCATGTACGCCTACCAGGCGCTGCCGATGACGCAGGCGGCGGCAATCACCTTTGTCGCGCCGTTGATCGTGGCGGTGATCGCCGGGCCGCTGCTGGGGGAGTGGATCGGACCGCGCGGGGCAGTGGCGGTGTTGGCGGGGTTCGGCGGCGTGCTGGTCATCACCCGTCCGGGGGCCGGGATGCAGTTGGCGAGCGTGCTGGCGCTGGGGACCGCCGGGTCGAACGCGCTGTATGTGGTGGCGACGCGGTTCCTGGCGGGGCGGGACAGCACTCGGACGACGATGTTCTATACCGGCATGGTGGGTGCGGCGGTGGCGTTGCCGGTGCTGCCGTTCACGTGGCAGCCGCCGGCGACCTTGCTGGGCTGGGGGGTGACGCTGGCGATGGGGACGCTGGCTTCGCTTGGGCACTGGCTGCTGATTTTGGCGCACCGGCGGGCGCCGGCGTCGCTGCTGTCGCCGTTCGGCTACGCGCAACTGCTGTGGGCGGCGGTGCTGGGCGGGGTGGTATTCGGGGAGGTGCCGGACCGTTGGACGATGATCGGCGGGGTGGTGGTGATTGCGGCGGGGTTATACTTGCTGTCGTTGCAGCGGCGGGGGCGTTGAGGGTGCGGCACGGCTCCTAGACGGGGCCGCTCCATGCGGTCCGGACGGGGCGGGGTGCTACCCCCTCCCCGTCCGGCGCCGCTGTGCTAGAGCAACGTTGAAACGACGATCAGCCGCCGATGCCGCCGAGCGCCAGGTACTTCACTTCCAGGTAGTCCTCGATCCCATACTTGGAGCCTTCGCGGCCGAGGCCGCTGCTCTTCATGCCGCCGAACGGCGCCACCTCCGTCGAGATGATGCCCTCGTTGATGCCGATGATGCCGTATTCCAGGCCCTCGGCCACGCGGAAGATGCGACCGACGTCTCGGCTGTAGAAGTAGGCGGCCAGGCCGAACTCGGTGTCGTTGGCCATCTCGACCGCCTCGGCCTCGTCCTTGAAGCGGAACAGGGCGGCGGCGGGGCCGAAGGTTTCCTCGCGGAAGATGTCGGCCTCGCGCGGCACCTCGGTCAGGATGGTGGGCTGGAAGAAGGTGCCGCCCAAGGGGTGCCGGGCGCCGCCGGTGATGACGTGCGCGCCGCGGCCGGCGGCGTCCTTGATGTGGGCCTCGACCTTTTCGACCGCTTCCATGTTGATCATCGGGCCTTGGGTCACGCCGGGGTCCATGCCGTTGCCGACCTGGAGCGCCTCGACGGCGGTGCGCAGCTTGGCGGTGAAGGCTTCGTAGACTCCCTCCTGCACCAGCAGCCGGTTGGCGCAGACGCAGGTTTGCCCGGCGTTGCGGAACTTACTGGCGATGGCGCCGACGACCGCCGCGTCCAGGTCGGCGTCGTCGAACACGATGAAGGGGGCGTTGCCGCCTAGCTCCATGCTGGTCTTCTTGATGGTGGGGGCGCACTGGGCCAGCAGCTTGGCGCCGACCTCGGTGCTGCCGGTGAAGGTCAGCTTGCGGACGATGGGGCTGCCGGTCAGCTCAGCGCCGATGGGGCCGCTGGGGCCGGTGATGACGTTGCAAACGCCGGGCGGCATGCCGGCGCGCTCGGCAAGGACGGCGATGGCTAGGGCGGAGAATGGGGTTTGGCTTGCCGGGCGGACGACGCCGGTGCAGCCGGCGGCCCAGCCGGGGCCGACCTTGCGGGTGATCATCGCCGCGGGGAAGTTCCAGGGGGTGATGGCGGCAAAGACGCCGATCGGCTCCTTGGTGACGATGATGCGGCGGCCTGGGGCGTTGGGGGGGATGGTGTCGCCGTAGATGCGCTTGCCTTCCTCGGCAAACCACTCGATGAAGCTGGCGGCGTAGGCGATCTCGCCGCGGGATTCGGACAGCGGCTTGCCCTGCTCGGCGGTCATGATGACGGCGAGGTCGTCCTGGTTCTCGATCATCAGGGCGAACAGGCGGCGCAGGATGATGGCGCGGTCCTTGGCCAGCATGCGGCGCCAGGCCGGCAGGGCGCGGTTGGCGGCGTCTATGGCGCGGCGGGTTTCCGCGGCGCCCAGGGCGGGGACGGTGCCGACGGTTTCGCCGGTGGCGGGATTGCGGACGGTGAGCGTTGCGCCGTCATCGGCCTCGACCCAGCGGCCGTCTATGCAGCAGGCCTGGCGGAGCAGGCTTGGGTCGCGCAGCGGCAGGGTCGCAATCTGGTTCAGCATGACGTCCTCCGGGGTGGATGCGGCGAAACATGGGCAAGGCAGGTGTGGGATGCCAGGTGGGGGCGATGCCGGGCTCGGGCGATGCCACGTTGGATGGGCCTGGCAGGGCATCACAGGTTGCGGCGGCGCAGGCGGAGGGAGATGCCGGATTCGCCTGTGGGACGGTCGCGACCGCCGCGGTGATGGTCCTCCCTCGCTGCGGTGACAGTCCCTTTGAAACGGGCAGGGCCGCCCGTGCCCCAATTCAGGTGAGCGGGATGGTTTGCTCGACCACGTGGTTCAGCGCCGGGGCGTCCGGCGAGGTGAGCACCATGCGCAGCCGGAGCGCATCGCCCTGCCCCGCATGGTCGCGCACCACCTTCTCGATTTCACGCTGCGAGGTCACGCCGACCTCCTTGAGGAACTTGCGCAGCGCCATGTTGAAGTTGTCTTCGTCCATCGCGTTTTCCTCCTTGGGACCATGGGGCGACATGCCGTAACACGTTGGCCGCTGCGGTGCGACGTTGGTTGGCATCATGGGAGGGCGCCGGTCCGGCTGTCCCCGCCCGGCGGCGATCAGGACGCGTGCCGTCCAGCCGTTGTCTCGGCAAGCCAGTCCACGACGGCGCCGAGGGCGTCGCGCTCGGCAAGGCCGCGCGCGCGGGCATCGGCGAAGACGGCAAGCTGGCGGTCGGCGCTCGTGCCCTCGGCCATGAGGCCGCGCAGCCTAGCCACCTCCGACTCGCACCCCAAGGCATGCGCATCTTCGGCCACGAGGGCGAGCGTGGCGTCGAGGTAGGCGTGGAACGGCGTGGCCTTGCCGGGTTCCTCCTCGATGATCTCCGCGCGCACCCCGTCGCGCTGGGCGCGCCACATGTTCTCGGCGGCGATGGCCCGCGACGCGCCGGTCAGGCCGCGGTTCAGGTCCGGCCGCCGGTCGGCCAGGCGGACGAGGCAGCGATACAGGGCGGCGATGGCCAGCGTGTCGTCCAGGCGGGTGCAGCTATCGGAGACGCGCAGCTCCAGCGTCGGGTAGCGGATCGAGGGGCGCAGCGTCCACCACAGGAAGGTCGCATCGGCAATTGCCCCGGCCTGGGTCATGACGTGCACGTAGCGTTCATACTCTCCCATGCTGGCGAACAGGTCCGGCAGGCCGGTGCGGGGCATCTCGCCGAAGGCGGACATGCGGTAGGCGGCCAGCCCGGTGTTGCGCCCTTGCCAGAACGGCGAGGAGGTGGACAGCGCCAGCAGCAGCGGCATGTAGGGCAGCAGGCGGTTCATGAGGTCCACGCGCATTTCGGGCCGGGGCACCTCGACGTGGACGTGCATGCCGCAGACCACGTTGCGCCGGCCCAGCATGCGCAGCTCGTCTATCAGCTTCTCATACCGGTCCTTCTGCGTGTTGGTCTGGCGGGTCCAGCGGGCGACGGGGTGGGTGCCGGCGGCGAGCACCAGGATGCCATGCGACTGCCCGACCTCGGCGAGGCCGGACCGCAGCCCGGCCAGGGTTTCGCGCGCCTCGGCGAAGCTGGTCGAGGGCGGCGTGGAAACCTCGATCTGCGATTGCAGCAGCTCGCGCTCCGCCTGCGGCAGGCGCGTGTGGGCGTCTTCGTGGAACGCCTTGACGGTGCGCCGGGGGGTGCCGCGGGTCTTGGCGTCCGCGAGGAAGTACTCCTCCTCGATGCCGAACTGGTAGGTCTGGTTCATGGCGTCTCCGGTGGATGGACGGCTGCGGCGCGCTGGCCGGCGGGGGTTAGCTAAACAGGCTTGCGCGGCCTGTCACATGGGGGCCTGTGGTTGTAGCCGGGCGGACGGGCCTGCTTCGCATTTGACCCGTGCACAAGCAGCGGTAGCTCGACGCTCTTGCGCCAAGCAGGGAAGGCCGACCCTGATGGGCGCTCATTAGGAGAACTGGCCGTTGTTCCCGGGCATCTGGTGTTGCGAGGGGCGTAGCTGGATTTAGCGGTGCCGGGGGGCAAGGGCCATAGCTCCGGCCTGATGCGGGCACCGCGATCAACGCGGGGGCAACTTTGACTTGCGGCCCTCAGATTTTGATGCGATGGCTGCACCATGGGATCGGTCGCCGAAAGAGTGACTTTGGAAGACGTCGCACGGGAAGCCCGCGTGTCCATCGCCACGGTGGACCGCGCCATCAACGGGCGTCCCGGGGTGCACAGCCGGACGCTCAGCCGCGTCGAGGCGGCGATTTCCAAGCTGAATTACCGCCCCGACCCGATTGCCGCCCGCCTGTCCCGCAACCAGGCGTTCCTGTTCTGCTTCGTCCTGCCGGTCGGCGCCACCAGCTTCGTCGAGCTGCTGTCCGAGCAGGTCCGGCTGACCGCGGAGTGGCTGGCGCCGCAGCGCGCCTACATCGAAACCGTGATGGTGGACGTGTTTGATCCGGTCGCCCTGGCATCGCGCCTCGAAGGCCTCGGCACCCGGTATCAGGGCGTGGCGACCGTGGCGCTGGATCACCCGCGCGTGCGCGCTGCCCTGGACGAGCTTGCCAGCCTGGGTGTCGCCGTGGTGACGCTGGTGTCGGATGCGCCTGCCGCGCGGCGGCTGCGCTATGTCGGCATTGACAATGCGGCGGCTGGGCGGACGGCAGGCAGCCTGATGGGACGGTTCTTGGCTGGGCGGGCTGGTACGGTGGGCCTGATCGCCGGGTCGCTGGCGCTGCGCGACCATGCGGAGCGGCGGTTCGGCTTCTTGCAGGTCATCCGGGCCGAGTATCCCGGGCTGACGGTGCTGCCGGTCCGGGAGGGCCGGGATGACGAGGCGCTGAACCAGGCGATCACCGGCGAGCTGCTGGCGATACCGGACCTGGCCGGGATCTACAACATCGGCGCCGGCAACCGCGGGGTCGCCGCCGCCATCGAGGCGAGCGGGCGGGCGCAGGATGTCGTCTACATCGGCCATGAGCTGACGCCGCATACGCGCCGGTTCCTGGTGCGGGGGATCATGGACGCCTGCATTAACCAGGATGCGGGACATGAGGTACGTTCCGCAGCCCGGGTGCTGTTGGCGCACTGCTTGAAGCAGCCGTTGATGCCGGATCAGGAGCGCATCCGGATTGACATCTTCATTCGGGACAACCTGACGTGACCGTCGTGTGCGGTGGGGGCGCGTCATGGCTTCGGTGACGATGCGCGGAGTCTGCAAGGCTTATGGTCCGCTGAGCGTCATCAGCGGGATTGACCTGGACGTGGCGGACCGGGAGTTCATCACGCTGGTTGGGCCGTCCGGCTGCGGCAAGTCCACGCTGCTGCGGATGATCGCCGGGCTTGAGTCGGTCAGCGGCGGCGATATCTCCATCGGTGCCGAGCGGGTCAACGACATGCCGCCGATGCACCGCGACGTGGCGATGGTGTTCCAAAGCTATGCGCTTTATCCGCATATGACGGTGGCGGAGAACATCGGCTTTGGCCTGCGGCTTCGGCGGGTCGTTGCGGACAAGGTTGCGGCGGCGGTGGCGGGGGCGGCTGCGGTGCTCAACCTGGGGCCGCTGCTCGGGCGGCGGCCGGGGCAGTTGTCCGGCGGGCAGCGGCAGCGGGTGGCGATGGGCCGGGCCATGGTCCGCCATCCCCGGCTGTTCCTGTTCGACGAGCCGCTGTCCAACCTGGATGCGAAGCTGCGGGTGCAAATGCGGGCCGAGATCAAGGCGCTGCACCGGCGGCTGGGCAGCACCAGCATCTACGTCACCCACGACCAGGTCGAGGCGATGACGATGGCGGACCGGATCATCGTCATGAACGGCGGCCGGATCGAGCAGCAGGGCACGCCGGAGACGCTGTATGACCGGCCGGCGACGCTGTTCGTGGCCGGGTTCATCGGCTCGCCCTCGATGAACCTTATTTCAGGCAGCTTGAGGAGTGGCAGGGTGGTGCTGGAGGATGGCACCACCCTGCCCTTCCCGCGCGGATATGGGCGGGAGGGTCAGGCGGTGACGCTGGGTGTGCGTCCGGAGGCCATACGCCCGGCGCAGTCCGGCATCGCGGCAGAGGTGGTGGACGTCGAGCCGACCGGCGTGGACACGCTCATCCTGTGCCGGTTCGGCGGGGTGCAGGTGACGGCCAGCGTGCGGGAGCGGTTCCGCGCACCGCCGGGCACGCCGATCCAGCTTGCGTTCGACGAGGACAGCCTGCACGGGTTCGACACTGCGAGCGGCCAGACGCTCAGATCATAAAAACGACGCTGAAAATGACCGCTGCGAACGACGGCGGCAAACGGGGGGACGACCATGAGACGGGATTTTTTGAAGCAGGGCATGGCCTTGGGCACGCTGGCGCTGCTGGGCGGTGCGCGGCGGGCGGCGGCGGCCGAGCCGGTGACGATGTGGCACATCTTCGGCGCGGAAACCGAACCCGGCCTCAAGAACATCAAGCGGTGGAACGACGCCCACGCCGACCTGCCAATTGACCAGAAGTTCGTGCCGTTCGGGCAGTTGTCGCAGCAGCTCATCAAAGGCATCGCGACCGGCGACGTGCCGGACCTGATTACGGTTGATAATCCCAACGTCGCCAGCTTTGCGACCCAGGGGGCGCTGGAGGACCTGTCGGCACTGGTCAAGGCGTCCGGCGTCATCAAGCCCGGAGAGTATTATCCGGGAAGCTGGGCGACGACGCTGTGGGACGGCAAGCAGTATGCCGTGCCGGGCGAGGCCAACACGCTCGCGCTGTATTACAACGCCGATATGTTTCGGGCGCGCGGGCTTGATCCCGACCAGCCGCCTCGGACCTGGGCGGAGCTGCGGCATGCGGCGGAGGTGCTGACGGACAAGGAGCACAACGTGTTCGGCATGGCGTTCTGCGCGGTGCAGAGCGAGGAAGGGACGTTCCAGTTCCTGCCGTTCCTGCAGCAGTCCGGCGCGAACCTGAAGACGCTGACCTCGCCGGACGCGGCGGCGGCGCTGCAGCTTTGGACGGATTTCGTGGGTAAGGGCCAGGCGTCCCGCGACGTCCTGGTGAAGCGGCAGTTCGAGATGACCAGCTCGTGGCTGGCCGGCGGGTCGGCGATGGTGGTGAGCGGCCCTTGGGAGCTGCAGCGCATGAAGGAGGTCAAGTTCAACTGGCGCGTCGCGACCCTGCCGCATCGTGAGGGCAAGGAGATCGAGGCGTCGGCGCTGGGCGGCTATGTGTGGGGCGTGCCGAAGGGCGCCCGCAACGTGGCGGCGGCGTTCAAGGTGATCGAGTTCATGTCCGAACCTGCCCAGATGCAGCAAGCTTGGACCGGCGGCCGCCTGGCGCCGATCAAGGATATGCAGGTGGATCAGCCGGCGTTTCCGGAGGCGTTTGCCACCTTCCGGAAGCAGATGGAGGTGGCCCGGCCGCGCGGGCCGCATCCTCGCTGGCCCGATATCTCGGCGGCGGTGCAGACGGCGGTGCAGGAAGCGCTGACGGGCCGCTCCACGCCTGAGGTGGCGCTGCAGAAGGCATCCAGGGTGATCACGCCGATTCTCGACCGGACGCCCATGGTGGGATTGTAGGTGCCCGCCGACGCCTGGCCAGACGCGCCGCCGCGCGTGAGCGCGAGACGGCGCAGGCGGGACCGTGCGCTCGACTCCGAGGCGGTCTGGCCGGTGATGGTCGGGTTCAGCGCGCTGTATCTGATGTTCTTTGTCGGCTACCCCGTCCTGTATAACCTGATCATGAGCGTGCAGGAGGTTACGCTCGGCAACATCGGCACCGTGTTCCGGCCGTTCGTCGGCCTGGACAACTACGGTAAGCTGATCGGCGACCCGCTGTTCGCCATCGTGCTGCAGAACACGCTGCTGTTCGTGGTCGGCAACGTCGCGCTGCAGTTCCTGGGCGGCCTGGCGCTGGCGCTGTTCTTCCAGCAGCCGTTCCCGGGGGCGAGCTTCTTTCGCGGCCTTATCCTCGCAGGGTGGATACTTCCGCCGCTGGTGATCGGCGCGGTTTGGAAGTGGCTGCTGGCCTCCGACAACGGGGTCATCAACTATGCGCTGCGCAGCCTTGGGCTGGCGTCCGGGCCGATCTACTGGCTTTCCGACCCGGCGACTTCGCTGTTCGGCGTGACGCTTGCCAACATCTGGTTCGGGGTGCCGTTCAACATGATCCTGCTGGCGGCGGGGCTCGCCGGGCTGCCGCAGGATATGTATGAGGCGGCGGCGCTGGACGGCGCCGGGCCGGTGCGGCGGTTCTTTTCGCTGACGGTGCCGATGCTGCGGCCGACGATCTATGCGCTGTTGGCGCTTTCGACCGTTTACACCATGCGGGCCTTCGACCTGATCTGGACCATGACCCATGGCGGTCCCGTGGATTCCAGCAACATCTTCCCGGTCTGGGCATACCGCCTGTCGTTCGAGCTGTTCGACTTCGGCGGCGGGGCCGCGATCTCGACCGTGATGCTGGTGGTCGTGTTCTTGGTGACGCTGATCTATGTGCGCAGCGTCCGGGCGGAGCGGCTGTCCTGATGCGCCGCTGGCTGCTCACCGGCGTCGGGGCTGGGGTCTCCGCGCTGTATCTGTTCCCGGTTTATTGGATGTATGCGTCGGCGCTGAAGACGTCGGACGAGCTGAATGCCAGCCCGCCGACGCTTATGCCGCATGCCCCGACGCTCGCCGCCTTCCGCTGGATCTTCGAGCGGGAGAACATCGCTTTGTTCATGGGCAACAGCGTGTTGCTGTCCGTGGGAGTCACCGTGCTTACGCTGGTGCTGGCGACAGGGGCCGCCTACTCGCTGGCGCGCAAGACGTCGCTGTGGATGGATGCGATGCTGGTCGGGGTGATGCTGTCGCAGGTGCTGCCGCCGCCGCTGCTGGTGACGCCGATGTTCGTGATCTTCCGGCAGCTCGGCCTGATCAACACCCAGCTCGCCGTGATCCTTGCGACCACGACCAAGACGCTGCCGTTCGCCATCGTTATGCTGCGCACCAGCTTCGCCCAGGTGCCAGTGGACCTGGAGGATGCGGCCCGGGTGGATGGGTCGTCGCGCGTCATGGCGTTCCTGCGGATCACGCTGCCGCTGGCGCGGGTCGGCTACATCGTCGTGGGAGCGCTGGTGTTCCTGCTGGCCTATGGCGAGTTCGTTTATCCGGTCTCGCTGCTGAACCGGAAGGCGCTGCAGCCGGCTACGGTCGGGCTGTATGGCTTTGTGGGCGCCGATTATTCGGACTGGGGCAACGCGATGGCCTTTGCCAGCGTGTTCGTCACCCCGGTCATCATCGTCTTCATGCTGCTGCAACGGCGGATCGTGAGCGGCCTGACGGCAGGAGCTTTGAAATGAGTGGGATACGCGTGGTGGCCGCCGGGTGCGGGCGGATGAGCACCAACTTTTTGAAGGCGGCGCTGGCGACGGGTGAGGTCGAGATCGTCGGGTTGGTGGACCCCGAGGTCGGGCGCGCCGAGGAGCGGCGGGCCGAGCTGTCGCTGGACGGGGCGGCGGTTGGGCCTGACCTTGCCGCCATGCTGGCGCAGGAGCAGCCGGAGGCGGTGTTCGACATTGTCGTGCCGAGCGTGCGGCACCAGGTCGCGACCACGGCGCTGGAGCACGGCTGCCACGTGCTGACCGAGAAGCCGATGGCCGACACGCTGGAGAATGCGCGCGATCTTATCCGCACTTCGCGCGCCGCTGGGCGGGTGCATGCCGTTATCCAGAACCGGCGCTACCACCCCGGGGTGCGCCGTATTGCCCGCTTTCTGCGCGGCGGGGGCATTGGCGAGGTGACCGGGCTGTATTGCGACTTCTTCCTTGGGCCGCATTTCGGCGGCTTCCGCGAAGAGATGCGGCACGTGCTGCTGCTGGACATGGCGATACACACCTTCGACGTCGGGCGCCTGTTCGCCGGCGGGGCGGCGGCCAGCGTTTGGTGCCGCGAGTGGAACCCGGTGAACTCCTGGTATGCGGATGGCGCCTCGGCAATTGCGGTGTTCGAGATGGGTGGCGGCGCCGTGTTCAACTACCGGGGAAGCTGGTGCGCGGAGGGGCTGCGCACGAGCTGGGAAAGCGCTTGGCGGATCACCGGGACGCGCGGCACGCTGCTGTGGGACGGGGAGGACGACGTGCGCGCCGAGGTGGTGCGCCGGGTCGGCGGGCCGCCTGGCCTGTTCTCGGAGTTTGATCCGGTTACCGTGCCGGCGCTCGATCCTGGGGATCGCGTGGGCGGGCATCGCGGGGTGATCGAGGATTTCATCCAGGCGATACGCACGGGCCAGCCGCCGGAGACCACGGGGTCTGAGAATATCAAGAGCCTGGCCATGGTGGCCGGCGCCATCGAGAGCGCCGAGACCGGGCAGCTCGTCCACATCACCGAAGCGGAATGACCATGCAAAACGCACAACTGAAGAACCGGATCGGCACGATGGTCCGGTGCAACCGGGTGGAGGCGCCGGACTACATACGCCAGATCCTGCCGCACGGCTTCGAAAGCCTGCAACTGATGTGGTGGCAGCATATGCGGCACGACCTGCCGCGGCTGGCCGAACGGGTGAAGGAGGCGATCGGCAACGCCGACGTGACGATCCCGACGCTGGCGATGTTCGGCAACCCATTGGAGGGCACCGATATTGACCGTGAAACCCATGAGGGCTGGGTCAAGCTGATTGACAACGCCCACCTGTTCGGGGCGACGGTGATCGCTGGTTTCACCGGGCGCATTCGGGGCAAGCCGCTGCCTGAGAGCCTGCCGCGGTATAAGGAGGTTTGGGGCGAGCTGGCGCGCCGGGCTGCCGATAAGGGCGTGCGGATCGCGTTCGAGAACTGCCCGATGCTGGGCACCTGGGAGACCGGCGATTGGAACATCGCGCATAGTCCCGCGGCTTGGGAGCTGATGTTCAACGCGTTGCCGGACGAGAACATCGGGCTGGAATGGGAGCCTTGCCACCAGCTTTTCTATTTGATCGAGCCGATGCCGCAGCTGCTCGATTGGATGCCGAAGATCTTTCATGTGCACGGCAAGGACGCGACGGTGCGCTGGGACGTTGTGCGCAAGCACGGGATATTCGGCAAGGTGCCGTTCGCGTTCCACCGGACGCCGGGGTTTGGCGATACGAACTGGACCGATGTCATCAGCGAGCTTCGGCTGGGCGGTTACGACGGCTCGATTGATATCGAGGGCTGGCATGACCCGGTTTACCGCGATGATCTGGAGATGACCGGGCAGGTCCATGCGCTGAATTACCTGAAGCAGTGCCGTGGCGGTCCGTTCGTCGCCAACCCATAAGAAAACCATCGGGGGACGCATCCGACATGAAGACCATCAAGGGACCGGCCATCTTTCTCGCGCAGTTTGCGGGTGATGCGGCGCCGTTCAATGGCCTGGCTGGGATTGCCGCGTGGGCGGCCGGGCATGGCTACAAGGGGGTGCAAATCCCGTCCTGGGATGCCCGGCTGTTCGACCTGGGCCGTGCCGCCGAAAGCACCACGTACTGCGACGAGGTTAAGGGCGTCCTGGCTGAGGCAGGCGTGGAGCTGACGGAGCTGTCAACCCACCTGCAGGGGCAGCTTGTCGCGGTGCATCCGGCCTATGACACGGCATTCGACGGCTTTGCCGCCCCGGCGGTGCGGGGCAATCCAAAGGCGCGGCAGGAGTGGGCGGTGGAGCAGCTCATGATGGCGGCGCGGGCGTCGCGCAACCTGGGGCTGACGGCGCATGTCACCTTCTCGGGGGGGTTGGCGTGGCCGTTTGTTTATCCTTGGCCGCAGCGGCCGGCCGGGCTGGTGGAGACGGCATTCGACGAGTTGGCGCAGCGGTGGCGGCCGATTCTGGACGCGTTCGATGCGGCGGGGGTGGACGTCTGCTACGAGATACATCCGGGCGAGGACCTGCACGACGGCATCACCTATGAGATGTTCCTGGAGCGGGTCGGCAATCATCCGCGCGCCAACATCCTGTATGATCCTAGCCACTTCCTGCTGCAGCAGCTCGACTACCTGCAGTTCATCGATATCTACCACCAGCGCATCCGGATGTTCCACGTGAAGGACGCGGAATTCAATCCGAGTGGCCGGCAGGGGGTTTATTCCGGGTTTCAGCCCTGGGTGAATCGCGCCGGGCGGTTCCGCTCGCTGGGGGACGGCCAGGTGGATTTTGGCGGCATCTTTTCCAAGCTTTCGCAATACGGGTTTGACGGGTGGGCGGTGCTCGAATGGGAGTGCTGCATCAAGGACAGCGAACAGGGTGCGGCCGAAGGGGCGCCGTTCATCGCGTCGCATATCATCGAGGTGGCGGCCCGGGCCTTCGACGACTTCGCTGCGAGTGGCACCGACCAGGTGGCGAACCGTGCGATGCTGGGGATCGGCTGAGATGGCGATTGAGGGGACGGCGGGCGCGGCGGCTGCGCGGCGGCTGCGGCTCGGCATGGTCGGCGGCGGCCAGGGGGCGTTCATTGGGGGGGTGCACCGGATCGCGGCGCGGCTGGACGACCGGTATGAGCTGGTGGCCGGGGCGTTGTCATCCGACCCGGCGCGCGCCCATGCCAGCGCTGGCGAGCTGCACATCGCGGGGGACCGGAGCTATGCCGGGTTCGCGGAAATGGCGGAGCGTGAGGCCGGGCGTGCCGATGGAATAGATGTGGTCGCCGTGGTCACGCCGAACCACATGCATGCCGCGCCGGCGCAGGCGTTTGCGGAGCGCGGCATCCATGTGATCTGCGACAAGCCGATGACGCACCGGCTTGAGGACGCGGTGGCGCTGGCGGATGCGGTGCGGCGGAGCGGCGTCGTGTTCACGCTGACGCACAACTATACCGGCTACCCGATGGTGCGGCAGGCGCGCGAGATGGTTGCGGCGGGACGGCTGGGGACGATCCGCTTGGTGCAGGTCGAATATCCGCAGGATTGGCTGACGACCGGCCTGGAGGACACCGGGCACAAGCAGGCGTCGTGGCGCACCGATCCGGAGCGCAGCGGCGCGGCCGGATGCACCGGCGACATCGGCACCCACGCGTTCAACCTGGCCGAGTTCGTGAGCGGCCTACGGTGCGAGAGCGTCGCGGCCGACCTGGCAAGCTTTGTTCCCGGGCGCAAGGTGGATGACAACGCGCATATGATGCTGCGCTTCGGCGGCGGTGCGCGCGGGATGCTGTGGGCGTCGCAGGTTGCGCCGGGAAACGAGAACGCGTTGCGGCTGCGGGTTTATGGGGAGACTGGCGGCCTGGACTGGTCGCAGGAGCAGCCGAACAACCTGCTGTTCACTCCGTTTGGCGAGCCGCCGCAACTGATCCGCCGGGCCGGGTCGGGGGCGGGTGCTGTCGCGGCGCATGCCAGTCGGATACCGGCGGGACACCCGGAAGGTTACTTGGAGGGGTTCGCGCAGCTTTACCGCGATACGGCGGAGCAGATCAGCGCCCGCATCGAGGGCCGTGCGCCCGATCCGGCGTGCCTGCTGGTGCCTGGGTTGGAGGACGGCCTGCGCGGGATGCGGTTCATTGCGGCGGCTCTTGCCTCGGCCCGGGCGGACTCCGCTTGGACTGGGCTTGACGCCTGATGTCCCCCGCCATTGACCGCGTTGGGTCCGGCGCCGGGGCGGTCCTGGCGACCGCTGATGCCAGCCCGCATTGCCGAGCGGCGGCGCCGGTGGGCGACGCCATGCTCCAGCCGTGGCGGAGCGGGCTGGGTACGGCGCGGGCCGGCCGGCTGCTGCTGAGCCGGGCCGCCGTCCGGGGCCGCTGCCCGGCGCCGACACGCGTTTTCTTCGAGTTTGGATGCCAGCCATGACAGCTTTCGACCACCTGCCCTATGTCCGCTTCGAGGGGCCGGACGCCACTGGACCGTTTGCACTGCGCTACTATGACAAGGGGCGCATGGTGCTGGGCCGTTCGATGGAGGACTGGCTGCGTCCGGCGGTGGCCTACTGGCACTCGTTCGTCGCCAACGGGCTTGATCCGTTTGGCGCGCCGACGCAGGAGCGGCCCTGGTTCGCCGGGGAGCCAATGGCGGCGGCGATGCAGAAAGCGGACGCGGCGTTCGCCTTTCTTGAGCGTCTCGGGATGCCGTTCTTTTGTTTTCATGACCGCGATGTGGCGCCGGAGGGGGCCAGCCTGCGGGAGAGCAACGCCAACCTCGATGCGGTGCTGGCGCATATCGAGGGGCATATGCAGCGCACGGGCGTCCGTCTGTTGTGGGGGACTGCGAACCTGTTCAGCCATCCTCGGTATATGGCTGGCGCGGCGACTAATCCGGACCCGGAGGTGTTTGCCTATGCGGCCGGGCAGGTGAAGCATGCGCTGGAGGCGACGCACCGGCTGGGCGGCAGCAACTATGTGCTGTGGGGGGGCCGGGAGGGTTACGACACGCTGCTGAATACGGACTTGGCGCGGGAGGATGCTCAGCTTGGGCGGTTCTTGAACCTGGTGGTGGAGCATAAGCACCGGATCGGATTTGCGGGTACCATCCTGGTGGAGCCGAAGCCGATGGAGCCTACGAAGCACCAGTATGACCACGACGTCGCCACGGTCTATGGCTTCTTGGCCCGGCACAAGCTGCTGGGCGAGGTGAAGCTGAACGTCGAGGCGAACCATGCGACCTTGGCCGGGCATAGCTTCGAGCATGAGATCGCGACGGCGGCGGCGCTTGGCGTGCTTGGATCGGTGGATATGAACCGCGGCGATCCGCAGAATGGCTGGGACACCGACCAGTTCCCGACGAACGCGCAGGACCTGTCGTTGGCGGTGCTGGAGGTGGTCCGGGCTGGCGGGCTGGGCAACGGCGGATTTAACTTCGATGCCAAGATCCGGCGGCAAAGCATAGATGTCGAGGACCTGCTGCACGCCCATGTCGGCGGGGTGGATACGATGGCGCGGGCGCTGCTGATCGCGGAGCGGATTACGGTTGATGGCGGTTTGGACGAGGCTCGCGGACGGCGTTATGCCGGGTGGGATGAGGCGCTCGGCGTTGGGATACTGTCTGAGGGCATGAGCTTGGCGGACTTGGCGGATCACGCGGCGGGGGCTGGCACCGGGCCGCAGCCTCGGAGCGGGCGGCAGGAGGCGCTGGAGAACATCGTCATGCGCAACAGTTTTTGAGCTGCGCTGGTGAGGGTCGTGCCGTTTGGGTATTGTGCTGGTGTTGAGTCCTTTGCAAGGGCGAGGGTTGGCGGCTTGGCCCGGGGGATGGTCGGATCTGGGCTGGTGGCTGATACCGGCCGCCGTTTGCTTTGACCATTCTGGCGTTGGCGGGCTTTGCAGGGCGGACAACCTTCAGCGCCTTCCGCCGCGACGCAGTGCTGGGAGGCGGCGTATGGCGCTTCGCTTATACGCCCTACGGGGATTGCTGGGGAACGGTTAGTGCGGATGGCGGGTGTTGTGAGTTGATCCGCGTGGGGGCTGCGCCGGCGGGGGAAGAGGTTAGCTAGTGCCAGACACGCGCGGAGGCGTCTGCGATCCGGCTTGTTGCTTCCTCGACCGAAGCGACTGCTACCGTCCAGCCGCGGCAGTCCGGCACTACGCGGTCTTCCCTGAGCGACAGCCAAAGGTGTCCTACGGCCCGGTGCATGGTCCAGGTCGCATGGGCGGCAACGGCGTCAAAGAGGGCGACCTCATCAGCGAGTGAGGCCCCGGCTGACGCCACGGTGACCGCAAGCTTGTTTGCTTGGGCCCACTGGGTGAGGTATGCGACCTCATCAGGAGTGAACTCGGCAGGGTGAACGTCGGATGTAGTGGCGGACATGGCGGGCCTCGTTCGCAATCGCGCTAGAAAGCACGACGTGGCTCAGGGCATCACGCCATGTTCGGTCAGGTTAAGTCACACTACAGGCTCCCGGTTTTGACCATTCCTCGTCAGGCACATCACAACTGACTGAGCCTAACGAAGTAACGGCCTTCTTGACTTCCCTTAACGTCACGACCCTGCCGAGCCCCCCGCCGTCACGCGGATACGGAGCTCCTTGCTGCCGGGGCGCGGCCTTGCGGTGCGGCCTGCGCCAGGGACGGGCGCCGTTCATGCAGGCCGGTTGCAGCCTCGAACGCCGCGCCGATGCGCAGCACGGTCGCCTCGTCGAAGGCGCGGCCGACGATTTGCATCCCTATGGGCAGGCCGGTGGCCGAGAAGCCGGTCGGCACGGACAGCGCCGGGTTGCCGGTGACGTTGAACGGCATGGTCTGGATGGGCCAGTTGGGTAGGATGCCGGGCTCGAAGTCGGCGAAGCGCGGCGCCGGCGCGAGGGCCGTGGCGGTGATCAGCGCGTCGTGGGTCAGCAACTGCCGGTTCACCGCCACCGCCAGCTCGCGCCGCAGCCGCATCGCCTGGTGCAGGTCGGCACTGGTGATGAAGGCGCCCAGCACCATGCGCAGGTAGGTCAGCAGCGCGAAGTCCAGCGGGCGCTGCTGGAAGTCCTGCTCGTGGATCGCATAGGCCTCGGCGAACATGATGACCCGGCCGCAGGCGTTGAACTGCTCGTAGGGGGGCAGCGTGACTTCTTCGACCACTGCGCCCAGGCGGGACAGGGTTTCGGCGGCCTGGTCGATGGATGCGGCGACCTCGGGCGACAGGCCCTCGGCGTCCCGGTAGAAGTGGCGCGGCAGGGCGATCCGCAGGCCCTCCACCCCGTCCCGCAGCCCGGCGCGGTAGTCGGGGACTGGCAGGTCCACGCTGGCCGGGTCCAGCTTGTCGTAGCCGGCGATCACCTGCAGGGCAATCGCGCTGTCTTCCACCGTCCAGCTTAGCGGGCCGCAATGGTCGAGCGTGGTGGAGAGCGGGAACACGCCGCGGCGGGACACCAGGCCGTAGGTCGGCTTCAGGCCGACGGTGCCGCAGTAGGCGGCGGGGCCGCGGATGGAGCCGCCGGTGTCGGAGCCCATCGCCATGCGGACCAGGCCGGCGGCCACTGCCGCGCCGGAGCCGGATGAGGAGCCGCCGGGGATGTGCTCGGGGTTCCAAGGGTTGCGCGCCGGCGGGAACGGGAGGTCGAAGGATGGGCCACCCAGGGCGAATTCGTGGGTGGCGACCTTGCCAAGCAGGACGCCGCCCCCAGCGCGGAACCGGGCTGCGACTACGCTGTCCCGCTCTGGCACGTTGTTTAGGCGCAGCTTGGAGTGGCAGGTCGTGCGTATGCCGGCGGTGTCGTAGATGTCCTTCAGCGCATAGGGCACGCCCTGCATGGGGCCGCGGTCCACTCCGGCGGCGAAGTCACGGTCCGCCTCGGCGGCGTCGGCGCGGGCGCGATCGGCGGTTACGGTGATGAAGCTGTCGATGGCCGGGTCAATGGCGGCGATGCGGGATAGCGCGTCCTCGGCCAATGCGGCGGCGGTTACCGTGCCGTCGCGCAGACGGGCGCCGGCCTCGGCGACGGAAAGCTCGTGCAGTTCCATTCTACAGCCCCCGGGTGACGCTGAGGATCGAGTAGGTGCTGGCAGGCTCGTGCGTGGCGTCGCGCGGCTGGCGCAGTTGGGCCTGCATTTGGCGTAGGTCCTTGAAGCCTTGCAGCAAGGTTGCCTTGCGGTCGCCGGGGATGTCTAGGCCGGCGTAGCGCGCCAGCATCTCCATCTCAGTCATCAGGGCCGTGTCGTCGCTCATGTCCGGTATTCTCCAATGGCGGGCCGGCGGGCGTGCCAGTCCGTGTCGCGCTGGTAGGCATCGCCGGCGCGCAGCAGCAGCGCCTCGGCGAATGGCCTTGCGGCGAGCTGCAGGCCGATGGGCAGGCCCTGTGGGTCGAACCCGCACGGGATGCTGAGGGCCGGTAGGCCGAGGTAGTTGAACGGGCGGGTGTTGGCGGAGATGCCCAGGGCCACGGCCTCGGTCCCCGGCGGCCCCGCGTCGATGTCCGTTTCCGCCAGGGTGGGAAGGCAGGTGCGTATGGTAGGCGAGGCCAGGATGTCCACCTGGCCGAATACTTCGGCGGCGAAGGCGCGCAGCACCGGGCCGCGGCGGCTCAGCGCCTCGACGTAGTAGGCACCGGGGATCGCGTAGCCCGCGAACACGCGGGCGTTGATGTGGGTCGCCAGGTCCTGCGGACGTTCGCGCATGGAGGCGGCGTGGATCGTCGCCGCCTCTACCCGGGAGACGACGGCGACGTAGGCGGTCACGGCGTCCATCAGCGGTAGCGGCAGGCGCACCAGGGACGCGCCGCGCCCAGTCAGGACGTCCAGGGCGGCCTCGAACGCCGCCAGCACCGGCGGGTCAACGCCGTCCAGGAAGTAGGTCTGCGGCACGCCCACGCGAACCCCGCGCAGGTCGCCGTTCAGCGCGGCCTCGTAGTCCGGCACCGACACGTCCGCGCTGGTCGGATCGTGCGGGTCGTGGCCGGCGATGACGCTCATGACCCTGGCGCAGTCGCGGGCGCTGCGGGTCAGCGGCCCTACGTTGTCGGCGGAGAACGATAGCGGCATCACGCCGTAGCGGCTGACCCGGGTTTGCGTCGGCTTGAGGCCGGTCACGCCGTTGGCGCTGGCTGGGAGCCGTATGGAGCCGCCGGTGTCCGATCCCAGCGCGGCATAGGTGAACCGCGCCGCCAGCGCCGCGCCGGAGCCGCTGGACGAGCCGCCGGTGACATAGGGCGGGTTCCAGGGGTTGCGGCAGTCGCCGTAGTGGCGGTTGTGGCCGGTGCCGTTCTGCGCATACTCCGCCATGTTCAGCCCGGCGAAGGCGAAGGCTCCGGCATCGGCCATGCGGGCGATCACGGTTGCCGTCACTTCCGGCACGAAGCCGCGCCGGATTTCCGAGCCGCAGGTCGAGAGGCGACCGGCCTGGTAGTACATGTCCTTGTGCGCCAGCGGCAGGCCGTGCAGCGGACCCGGGGTCGCGCCAGCCGCAAGCGCCGCATCCGCCGCCTGGGCCGAGGCATAGGCCGCGTCCCGGTCCACCCAGATCGTTGCGTTCACCTGGGCCTCGTGGGCGTCCAACTCCGACAAGCATGCCTCCAGCAGCGCAACGGAGGAGACCTCGCGCTTGCGGACTGCCTCCGCCGCGTCCACCAGGGACAGGTCGGCCAGGTCCAGCACGGTGCTCATGGCATGGACTCCGGTGTGGCGGCTTCTAGCAGGGCGGCTTCAAAGCTGGATGGCTCGTCCTCGAACAGCAGGGCGCCGCGCTGGGCTTCGAAGTCGCCGATGATCTTGCGGAGGTCGGCCACCATGCGCAGCGCGGCGTCGTTGGGGGGCTTCACACCGTGCCAGGTGGCGATCATCGCCACGGTCGCGTCAACGAACGTGTCGTTTGGGAGTGGGTCGGGTGGCATGTGTACTCCTTCGGTGCCTGGGGCGGGCTCTCGGCTTGACCCGTCCGTCATTGCGGGGGATGCGGTGATGCGGCGGCTCATGGGATGGCGGTTCCCGGCCCTGGACGGCCGCACCGCAAGCGGCCGGCGCTGACGGGACAGGGGCAAAGCAGACAGTGGCCGGCGTTATGCCGCCTGTGCCGCCCGGCGGCCCAGGCGCTTGATCACCATGTCGGTGTCCATCAGGTCGGTGAACGACAGATACAGCGAGATCAATGAGGCATCGTGCTCGGCCGGGGTCATGGCGGCGTTGCCGTCGCTGACCATCACCACCCGGAAGTTCGTCATCATGGCGTCGCGGGCCGAGGACTCGCAGCACACGTTGGTGACGGTGCCGGTGATCAGCACGGTGTCGAAGCCGCGGGCGCGCAGGCTTGCCGGCAGGTCGGAGGCGCCGGGCAGGAAGGCGCTGTAGCGGTATTTCAGCAGCACCTCGTCCTCTGGGCGCACCTCCAGTGCCGGCCATAGCGCATGGCCTGGCGTGCCCTCGGACATGGAGGCGGCGCGGCGGCGGCGGCCTTCCGGGGTCGCCATGTCCTGCATGACGGACCATTCACGGGCGCTGTCGGCGTTGAAGGTGTTCTTGATCCAGAACACGCCGCCGCCGGACATGCGCGTTGCCGCGGCCAGGCGGTTGATCTCAGGCACGATGTCGCGGGCCGCCGGGCAGACGGCGTGGCCGACGGCGTCGTCCATGAAGCCGTTCTGCATGTCCACCACGACCAGGGCGGTGCGGGACGGGTCCAGGATGTCGAAAGGGTGCGGCGTGCCGCGCCGGGCCACGACGCGGTCCACCACCGACTGCGGCAGGTTCACTCCGTTCATGCGTGGACTCCTTGTTGCGAAGGACCGGGCTGTGAAGGACCGGGTTGGGAGGCGCCGGGGGGCGGAGGACTGGCGCGCAGCACGTCGGCTACGCGCAGGCAGCGGGCCATGCGGCCGGGAGCGGGATAGACCGGGTCCGGGAATCCCTGGCGGCAGGCCGGCATGGCCCAGGCGCAGCGCGGCGCGAAGCTGCATCCCGGCGGTAGGTGGCGGAGGTCGGGCGGGCTGCCGGGGATGGCCGCGATGTCCTCGTCCGGCGCCTGGTCGTGCACGGTGGAGGCCATCAGCCCGGCGGTATAGGGATGCGCCGGCGCCCGCAGCACGTCGGCCACCGGCCCCTCCTCCACCACGCGACCGGCATACATCACTGCCACTCGGTCCGCGATTTCTGCGGCCACGCCGAGGTCGTGGGTGACGAAGATCGTGCCCATGCCCAGCTCCTGCTGCAGCCGGCGCAGCAGGATCAGCACCTGGATCTGCACGGTGGCGTCGAGCGCGGTGGTTGGCTCGTCGGCCAGGAGCAGCCGCGGGCCGCAGCTTAGCGCGATGGCGATCATGGCGCGCTGGCGCAGGCCACCGGAGAGTTCGTGCGGGTAGGCGTCAAGGCGCCGGGCCGCGGCGGGGACCTTGACCAGATCCAGCATCTCCAGCGCCCGGGCGCGCACCTCCGCCCGGGTGCCGCCCTTGTGGCGGCTGATCATCTCGGTCAGGTGCTGGCCGATGGTGTATACGGGATCGAGCGCGGTCATCGGCTCCTGGAACACCATCGAGACGGTGCCACCGCGGAAGCTGCGCAACGCGGCGCCGTTTAGCGCCATCACGTCCTGCCCGGCGACGCTGACGCGGCCGGCAACCTGCGCGCGCTTGGGCAGCAGGCGCATCAGCGCCCGCAGGGTGACCGACTTGCCGGAGCCGGACTCACCTAGCAGGCACAGCACCTCGCCCGCGCGCAGGCTGAAGGTGGCGCCGCTCACTGCGTTCACGGTGGCCTCACGGCCGGTGAACCGGACGGATAGGTCCTGCACCTCCAGCAGCGGCGGGCCGGCGGCACCGTTTATCGGGGCGCCGTTCATTGGGCCGTCCATCATACCGTCCCTGCCAGGCTGTGGCCCGAGGCCGGGTCGGTCATGTGGCAGGCAGCGACGTGGGAGGCGCGGTCCCTCCACTCGCCCAGCACGGGGGCATTGGCTTCGCAGACTGCCTCCGCATGGGAGCAGCGGGTGCGGAAGCGGCATCCGGAGGGCGGCGCGATCGGGCTGGGCGGGTCGCCGACGATGGGGGGCGCCTCGATCCGCCGGGTGCTGTCCATGGATAGGCGGGAGCCGAGCAGGGCGCGGGTGTAGGGGTGGCGTGGGGTGGCGAACAGTTCCGCGGCGGGGCCTAGCTCCACCACCTGGCCCAGATACATCACCAGCACCCGGTCGCTGATGTAGCGGACGACGTTCAAGTCGTGGCTGATGAACAGGTAGGTCAGGTTCAGGGTGCGCTTCAACTGGCGCAGCAGGTTGAGCACCTGGGCCTCGACCGACTTGTCCAGCGCCGACACCGCCTCGTCCAGGATCACCATGCGGGGGCCCATCGCCAGGGCGCGGGCGATGTTGACGCGCTGCTTCTGACCACCCGACAACTCGTGCGGGTAGCGGGGGCCGAACAGGTCCGGGCGTAGGCCGACCTTGACCAGGATGTCCTGGGCGACCCGGCGGGCCTCGGCACGGCCGGCGCCGTTCACCATCGGGCCGAAGGCGACGCTGTCTTGTACCGGCATGCGGGGGTTCAGGGACGAGTAGCTGTCCTGGAACACCATTTGCACCTGCCGGCGCAACTGCGCGACGGTGATGCCCCGGGGCGCGTCCACCACTTCGCCGTCGAACACCAGCTCGCCGGCGTCGGGGCGGACGAGGTGGAGCAGCAGCCGGGCCAGGGTGGACTTGCCGCAGCCGGATTCGCCGACGACGCCCAGGGTTTCGCCCTTGAACAGGGTGAAGGACACGCCGTCCACGGCACGGACCACGGCGCCCTGCCAGCCCTTGACCCGGAAGTGGCGCTGCAGGCCGGTGGCGATCAGCATGGGCTGGCCGGGGCCGCCGCGGTCGCGGGCGTCCACGTGCGGGTCGGCGAGGGTTGTGCTCATCGTTGCGCTCATCCGCGCACGTCCATCGCGGCGCGCACGCCGTCGCTGACCAGGTTGAAGCAGATGGAGGTCACGAAAATCGCCGCCCCAGGCAGGGCGCAGCCGATGGGGTCCACGTAGAGGGACTGCCGCAGGGTGCTCAGCATCAGGCCCCAATCCGGCTCCGGCGGCTGCACGCCCAGACCCAGGAACGATAGGCCGGAGGCGAGCAGGATGCTGACGCTGACCAGGCTGGAAGCGTAGATGAATACCGGGCCCAGTACGTTGCCGAGGACGTGGTGGCGGATGATGGTCAGGGTGCCGGCGCCGCTGGCCCGCGCGGCCTCGATGTAGTCGAGGTTCTTGACCTGCGCCGTCGCGGTCTCGGCGACGCGGCACATGGCGGGGATGAAGACTAGGCTGAGGGATAGGATGCCGTTGGTGATGCCGCCGCCCATCGCGCCGGAGATCGCCACCGCCAGCAGGATGGAGGGGAAGGCGTAGAATACGTCCATGGTGCGCATGATCGCCGCGTTGGCGAACTTCCCGGCGAAGCCTCCGACCACGCCGAGCGTGCCGCCGATCACGACGGCTACCAGGACCGGCGCGAAGCCCATCAGCAGGGAGATGCGGCCGCCGTAGATCAGGCGGCTCAGCATGTCGCGGCCCAGCTCGTCGGTGCCCCAGGGGTGGCCGCGCCAGCCGAACGGCTTTAGGCGGCCGATGACGCTCTGCTGATAGGGGTCGAAGGGGGCCACCAACGGCGCGAACACCGCCAGCAGCAGGATGGCGAGGACGACCGCGCCGAAGCCTAGAGTGACCCAGTCGCGGCTCAGCCGGCGCAGCACCGATTGCCAGTAGCCGCGGACCTGGGTGGCGGGTGCTCCTTCGAGCGTGGCGTCCGCGGCGGCGTCCGGGGCGGTCCCGGCGGTGAGCGTCCTCATGCCCGGCGTATCCGTGGGTCGAGCACTGCTTGCAGTAGGTCCACGACTAAGTTGGTGGCGACGAACACCAGGGCCAGGGCGAGGATCGTCCCCTGCAGCACCGGGATGTCGCGGTTGATGATGGCCTTGTTCAGCAGGAAGCCGCTGCCGGGCCAGGTAAACACGGTTTCGACCAGGATCGAGCCTCCCATCAGGTAGCCGAATTGCAGGCCCATCACCGCCAGCACCTGCGGCGAGGCATTCTTGAGGACGTGGCGGATCACCGCCGATTCCTCTAGGCCCATCGCGCGGAGGGTGGTGACAAAATCCTGGCCGCGGACCTCGGCCACCGCGGCGCGGGTGGTGCGGGCGATGATGCCGATGGGAATCATGGTCAGGGTGATGACCGGCAGCACGAGGAAGCGGGCGTCTTCCAGGCTGAAGAGGCTGAACGCTCCCGATCCCGCCTGGCCCATGCCGCTGGCGGGCAGCACCATGAACTCGACCGCGAACAGGATCACCAGCACCAGGCCAAGCCAATAGTTGGGCAGGCTGACGCCGACGACGGCGGCGCCGGTGACGATGCGGTCCACGATGCCGCCCGGGAAGCAGCCGGCCAGCGCGCCCATCGTGTAGCCCACGGCAAAGGACACAGGGACGGCGAACAGCGCCAGGATGGCGGTGTTGGAGAGGGAGCCGATTACCTCCAGCACTACCGGGCGCTGGGTGGAGATGGAGCGGCCGAAGTCGCCGTGCAGGACGTGCCATAGCCAGATGCCGTATTGCACTGGAATTGGGCGGTCGAAGCCGTAGGCGTGCTTGACGATGGCGATGGTTTCCGCGGTGGCGTCGGGCGGCAGCACGGTCTGCAGCGGGTCGCCGGGCGCCAGGTAGACCAGGGAGAAACAGACGATGCTGACCCCGATCGCGATGGGGATCGCGAACAGGATGCGGCGGATGACGTAGCCGAACATGGCGTCTCCTAGCTTGGCCCCGTCATGCCAGCCTTGTGTGGCCCTGGGCTGGTATTGCGGGCCGTGCTGGGGCGATGCAAACCGTGGGCCGACCGGGCTGTCCTGTGCGGCCGCTGGATTGCCGGGCTGCATGGCCACTTGTCATGACGGGCGCCGGGCCGATGCAACGGGGCGGGCACCAACCCCGCCTTACGGCGAGACGGTGATGGGCGTCAGGTCCTGGAACCAGTTCTGCGCCTGCACGAAGCCGTGCACCTTGGGCGACAACGCCCGCGGGTTGAGGTCGTGCACGACGAAGATCATCAGCGCCTGCTCGGACTCGTATTCGTGCAGCTTGGTCAGCAGGTCCATGCGCTTCTCCGGGTCGAACTCCTCGAAGATCTGCTTGACCAGGGCGTCCGCCGCCGGCGTGCCGAAGTGGCCCCAGTTGCTGCCGGCGGGTGACCAGTAGGCGGTGCTGACCGGCTTGATGATGGCGCTGACGGGGTCGAGCAGGCCGCGCGAGGCGTTCAGGCCGTCCACGTTCGGATACTTCGGCACGCCGGACCGGCTGACGTCGAGCAGCGCGTTCCAGTCCATGACGTCCAGGGTCACCTGGAAGCCGGCGTCCTCCAGTTGCTGCTTGACCAGCTCGTTCATCGGCAGCGATTGCATCTGGCCGGAGCCGGAAGTCGAGATCGCGAGCGTTATCTTGCACGGCAGGCAGTTTGCCTCCTTGAGCAGGGCGCGCGCCTTGGCGACGTCGTAGGGGTAGGTCATCGGATGGCCATAGTAGGGCAGCGACGGCGGCACCTCAGCGTATTCCGGCGTTGCCATGCCGCCGACCAGTTCCACGACGTCGTCGCGGTTGATGGCGTAGTTGGCGGCGCGGCGCACCCGCACGTCGGTGAATGGGCCGCGGGTGAAGTTCAGGATGTAGGGCCAGTTGTGCGGGTAGGTGTTGGTGACGATCTGCATGCCGCCCCGCTTCAGCACCGGGATGGCGTCGGGGGCCGGGGCCTCGACGAAGTTCACTTGGCCCGAGAGCAGGGCCGCGGTGCGGGTGGCGGCCTCCGGCATGGGGAGCAGGACCAGCTTGTCCTGCTTGGGTACGCGCGCCTTGTCCCAATAGGCGGTGTTCGGCGCCAACTCCATGCGCTCATGCGCGGTAGCGCTGGTGAAGCGGTAGGGGCCGGTGCCGGAGGGCTGCGCGGCGTAGGCGTCCCAGTTCAGGTTCAGCGCCTCGGCACGGCAGCGGCTGATCATCAGCACGTAGGACATGTCGTAGGGGAACAGGGACTCTTCGAACTTGGTGGTGATGGCGACGGTGTGGTCGTCCACCTTCTCGATGCCGTCGTAGTTGGTGAGGTAGGCGCGGGCTAGGGCGAATTGCTGGATGAAGAACTGCGGCGCCTTCTGGTCGCTGATGCGTTTGAAATTCCACACTACGTCGTCGGCGGTGAAGTCGCAGCCGTCGTGCCATTTTACGCCCTGGCGGAGGGTAAAGAGCCAGCGCTTGTGATTGGCCGGATCAACGTGCCACTCGGTCGCTAGGCCGGGCTTGATGTCTGAGGGATGATCGGACTTGGACAGGTCCCAGTTGATGAGGGCGTCGTAGAGGTTCCAGCCGACGAAGCGGAAGCCCTCGAAGCCCTGGTCGGGGTTGCCGGTGGTGACGGGGAGGTCGCCGGCGGTCATGGCGACGGTCAGGACGCCTGCGGCATGGGCTGGCTGCGCCGCCCATGGGAGGGTGGCCGATGCGATCCCGGCCAGGGCCAGGGTCGGTAGGATTTTGAGATATTTCCGCTGCATCATGCCTCCGCGACCGGGACGCCCGGTGTGCGCTCAACCAAACTGTAGGTTGATGCCCAAAGAGCATGCAACAGAAACCTGCTGCACTGCAATATGAGGGATTATGGAGCTTATGCTTGCAGTATATGCATTATTGATTATGTTCTAGGCATATGCTTCGGGATTATGCACGTATATTGCGTATGGAACATTGGACGCAGGCTGTTTCGCGGGACCGGATAGAGGCTATTTGTTCAACAGAAGTTCAATGCGCCGTGGACTTGTTGGGTGCCGGGCTGGGCGGACGGCTTTCGCGCTGCCCGCCATGGGGTTTTCGGATGGATGACTACGGACGGGTCGCGGCCGTGCGCCCCTGGCACGGCGCCACCCCCTCCTGCCCCGGGCTTCGCATTCTGGCAGAAGTTTCGGCCAGACTACCTGCATGGCATCAGGGCAGGAGCGCGAACCCGTCCAGGGTGCCGACTTGCAGCCGCTCGGCCAGGAGGGTGATGGACTGGTCCAGACCGTTCAGCGCGGCTTGCACGCTGCTGATGTCAGCAGCGGCAATGCGGGGTGCACCGGGTGGGTCAGGTTCCGATACATCCTTGTCGCCGGCCAGTCTTGCCAGCCTTGCCTCGATCCTGGCTGCCTGTGCCGACAGCCCGGCCGCATCGCCTACGACTTCGCGGTCCTGGGCCGCCGCGGCCAGCACCCGCGCCCAATGCACGCAGTCCAGCAGGGCTGGCACCGGGCGGTCCAGGGGAGTGCGGCGCAGCAACGCGCGACCGGCGACCAGGGGCGCCATGGCCAGGCGCAGGTCCGCCACCTGCCGGTCCACGCCGCGCATTGCCTCGGTCGGCCGCATGTCGGGAACGCCGAGCAGCGCATTGCGGCTGGCGCGCACCGCGGCGGCCAGCGACGCCAGCACCGCCCGGCCGGATAACGCGACCTGGTCGCGGGTCCGGGCCGGGAACACGAACATGGCGACCAGGATCGCGGCGGCGGCGCCGACCGCCGTTTCCTCCAGGCGCAGGGTCAGGACCGTGTCCAGCGACGCTCCCAGCATACCGTACAGCAGGCCGAGCATGACGGTCACGCAGAAGATGCCTGCAGTGTAGGAGACCAGGAACAGGTAGTACATGCCGAAAACCGACCCGGCCAAGGCTGCGGCCTGCGAGCCGACGCTGCCGGCAAGCCCAAGTGCAAGCACAAGGCCGCTGGCGATGCCCAGCAGCGTTCCGGCCAGGCGCTGCAGCCCGCGGGTGATGGCGTCCCCGCGGGTCCGCGCGTTCAGGAACACGACATAGACGGTCAGGACGGCCCAGAACCAGCGCTGGGGCGATAGCGCCATGCCGCCGGCCATCGCCAAGCCCGCCGCCAAGGTGACGCGCAGGGCGGGCTTCCAGGCCAGCGGACCCGCGGGCGGTACTGCCGGCCGGGCTGACCCTGGGCGGGCGGTGGCTGCGGCCAGGGTCAGGCCGTGGATGGCGTGGCCCAGGCCCAGCAGGGCATCGCGCAGCAGCCCGGCGTCCGGCAGGCCGCGCGCCATGGCGTAGCGGCGGCCCCGGCGCATCCGAAGCTCGTGCAGCTTGAGGCGGGCGGCATGGCGCTGGATAGAGGCGGCGCCGCTGAGAGGGCCGCTTTGCAGTGCGACGGCCAGACGGGCGGCGGCCAGCTCCACATCCACCAGCCCGGCATGCAGGGCGCTGCGTCCGCCGGGGTGGATCAGGGCAAGCTGGTCGTCGGCGGCCAGCGCGGCCTCGTTCAGCCGGACCAGCTCGTGCTGCAAACGGGCCGGCGCCGCCTGGGCACGGGCGGTCTGCAGCACGCGCGCCGCACGCGCCTGCACCGCCGCGACCATCCGGCGCTGCGTTGCCACCGGGTTGACGGGAACGGCCACGAAGCAGGCGAAGGCGATCACCGGCAGCGCCGCGGCGATCCCGAGCACTTGGCGCGGCAGGGTGTCGAGCGGCAGTTCCAAGTAAAGGCCGACATAGGTCACCACAACCGACACCAGCCCGATGCCCAGGAACCGCGGCCCGCGCGGCTGCAACAGGAAGCCCAGGAACACCAGGAACAGGAAGCAACTGTCTCCGGCTGGACCCTGGCCGTGGAGCAAGGTGGCCGCCGTCGTGGCTGCGCTGGCGGTCAGGCCCAGCACCAGCAGCGTGCGCTGCCGCTGGCGGAGCGTTGGCTCCCGGCTCAGGAAGGGCGCCATCAGGCTGAGAGTGATTGCCGGGGCGAAGTCCAGGACTTGCCAGCCTAGCAGCTTGGAGGCTGTGATTGCGGCCAGGGTGGTGAGGACTACGGACAGCGTGCCGCGCAACGCGAGCGTCAGGCGCAGCAGGCCGGGGTCGGCGTCCACCAGGTGGTCCTCGACCTGCAAGAAGGCCTCGCGCACCACCAGCACGCCCCGGGTCAGGGCACCTCTTCGCTTGTGCAGCATAAATGGCAGCATAGGGTGGGGCGGACGGATGAGACAAGCTGCGGCTTGGCGCGGCGTGACGCCGGCCGTGCGCCGGGCTGGGGCTGGCCTGCTTGGATTGCCTGGTCTTGAGCGCCCGGTCTTACACCAGCTCCCACTGGTTCCGCTCCGTACGCAGGCTCGTCGTCAGCGCGAGGCGCTTGCGGCGCGGCGATCCAGGGGCTGAGGACACCTTGGTTCGTGCAGCCCCTGGGTTCCGATGCGCGCCGCGCAGTGACGGGAATGGTTGAAGCGCGTGGCGGCTGGGGTTAGATCACTCGGTCCACTGGCTGCGCCTCGACGAGGGTCGATACGTCCACCGGGTGCGCCAGCGCGGACCGCAGCATGTCGCGGTCCAGCTCACCTTCCCAGGCGCTGACCACGATCGTGGCCACGCCGTTGCCGACCAGGTTGGTGAGGGCCCGGCACTCGCTCATGAACTTGTCCACGCCCAACACCAGCGTCATCGCCGCGACCGGCACCGGGTTGTCGGGGATCGCCGCCAAAGTGGCGGCCAGGGTGATGAACCCGGCGCCGGTCACGCCCGATGCGCCCTTGCTCGTCAGCATCGCCACCAGCAGGATCGTGGCGTATTGCCCCAGGCTCAGGTTCACGCCCACGGCCTGGGCCAGGAACAGCGTGGTCAGCGTCATGTAGATGTTGGTGCCGTCCAGGTTGAAGCTGTAGCCGGTCGGGATGACCAGGCCGACCACGGGCTTGGACGCACCTAGCCGCTCCATCTTCAGCATCATCTGCGGCAGCACTGTCTCGGACGACGAGGTGCCCAGGACGATCAGCAGCTCGTCCTTGATGTAGGCGATGAACCGGATGATCGAGAACCCGGCCATGCGCGCGATGGTCCCCAGCACCAGCAGCACGAACAGGATGCTGGTCAGGTAGAAGGTGGCGATCAGCCCGGCCAGGTTGCCCAGCTTGTCCAGCCCATACTGCCCGATAGTGAACGCCATCGCGCCGAAGGCGCCGATCGGCGCCAGCTTCACCACCAGGCCGATGATGCCGAAGAACACCTTGCCGGCGGTGTCTATGGCATGGCTGATGCCGGCGGCCCGCTCGCCCAGGCCGCTGATGACGACGCCAGACAGGATGGAGATCAGCAGCACCTGCAGCAGGTCGCCGCCCGCGAAGGCGTCGAAGTAGCTGCGCGGGATCAGGCCCAGAATGTGGGCGACGGTGCTGTCCTTGGCCGCGGCGCTGGCGTAGGTGGCGACGGCCTTCGGGTCGAGTTGGGCGACGTTGGCGCCGAACCCGGAGCCCGGCTTGACGACCTCGGCCACGACGATGCCGATCAGCAACGCGAAGGTGGACACGACCTCGAAGTAAAGCAGCGCCTTGAGGCCGACGCGGCCGACCTTCTTGAGGTCGCCCATGGAGGCGATGCCGTGGACGATGGTGCAGAAGATCACCGGGGCAATCATCATCTTGATCAGGGCGATGAAGGCGTCGCCGAGCCAACGCATGGACTTCGCCGTTTCCGGCGCGACGTAGCCCAGCAGCGCGCCGAGCGCGATGGCGATCAGGACCTGGATATACAGCACCTTGTACCAGGGCTGGCGGGGCGCCAGCGTGGGCGCCGGGCGGGCGCCGTATACGTCATCCACGGAGCGGCCCCCCTGCGGCGGGCGTTGTGCGAAGCGGCGATGTCCTGCCCATGTCAGCCATGTGACGTTCCCTGTTCCTTGCGCCCGCCACTACCGGATGACGTGGGGCTTGGCGACCTCTTTTTTTCGACGTTGCGGGGGTTTAGGGTCACTCGGACGAGAACAGCAGGACTCCATCACATGCCCGGCCACGATTACGTTATTGCTCCTCCCACCGCAGCCAGCGTGCCGGTCCGGGGCGGCGGCAGCTTTCCCGTCCGCCGCATTTACTGCGTTGGCCGCAACTACGCCGCGCATACGCGGGAGATGGGGCACGATCCCGACCGGGAGCTGCCGTTCTTCTTCATGAAGCCTGCGGACGGCCTGGTGACGGGGGGCGGCGACATGCCCTACCCGCCCATGACGTCCGACCTGCATCACGAGATGGAGTTGGTGGCGGCGCTGGGGTCAGGCGGCGCGGACATCGCCGAGGCGGACGCGCTGTCGCATGTCTGGGGCTATGCCGCCGGGCTGGACATGACGCGGCGGGATATTCAGGGCGAGGCGAAGAAGCTCGGCCGGCCCTGGGATATGGGCAAGGGGTTCGACCACTCCGCGCCGATTGGGGAGATGGTGCCGGCTGCGGGGGTCGATCCCGGGCACGGGCTGATCGAGCTGAAGGTGAACGGCGCGGTGCGGCAGTCCAGCGACCTGTCCATGCTGATCTGGAACGTGGCGGAAACCATCGCCTTCCTGTCGCGGCTGGTGCGGCTGGAGGCGGGGGACCTGATCTTTACGGGGACGCCGGAGGGGGTGGCAGCTTGCGTTCGAGGGGATGTGCTGGAGGGCACGGTGGCGGGGGTTGGGACGGTGACGACGCGGATCGTTTAGGGGGTTTTCTTTTGGGAGAGGGTTGGGGTTAGGGGTTTTATCGGTGGCGCGGGGCGTTGGCGGTTCAGGCGGCGTCGAGGCCTGTTTTCTGAGAGTGTTGTGCTTGCCCGCCCCCTCACCCCGGCCCTCTCCCGGAGGGGAAGGGAGAAGGGGTTTAGGCGATCTGTAGGGCTTGTATGGCGGTGTCCATTTCCTGGAATGAAGGCATGTGCTGGTTCGGCGCCATTTTCCGACCGGTTTCCACGCTGACTTGGGGTGCGTTGCCGTGCAGGTGCGCGACCAGCACGGCGCGGATCACCTCAAAGTACTTGCTCTCCTCGTCAATGACCCCCTTCAACCGGGCCGAGAACGGCCCGGCCATCCCATAGGCCAGCAGCACCCCCAAGAATGTTCCTACCAGCGCGCCGCCGATCATCGCGCCCAGCACCGCCGGCGGCTCGCTGATGTGGGACATGGTCTTGATAACGCCCAGCACCGCCGCGACGATGCCCAGCGCCGGCAAGCCGTCCGCCATTGACTGCAAGGCGTGCGGGGCGTGCAGCTCCTCCTGCAGGGTCTTCTTCAGCTCGCGGCCCATCAGGTCCTCGATCTGGTGCGGGTCGTCGGCGTTCATGCCCAGCATCCGCAGATAGTCGCAGATCATCGCGGTCGCGTGATGGTTGGCCAGGATTTGGGGGAATTTCTTGAATGCCGTGCTGTTCTCGGGCTTTTCGATGTGCGTCTCCAGCGCCATCGTGCCCTTGGTGCTGGCAAGACGGGTGAAGTAGAACATCAGGCTCAGCAGGTCCACGTAGTGGGACTTCTTGAACGTCGCGCCCTTCAGGATCTTCTTGAAGCCGCCGATCGTGTGCTTCACGTCATGCATGGAGTTGCCCATTATAAACGTGCCGATGGCGGCGCCGCCGATGGTCAGCAGCTCGAACGGCATGGCCTCGATCAGCGGTTCAAGGTTGCCGCCGGACATGATGTAGCTGCCGAACACGCAGAGGAGCAGGAATACCAGGCCGCCGATGGTCAGCATGGCCCGTTCCTACTTGGCGGGCTGGGCAGCAGGCGGGGCGCTGCGCAGCGGGATGTCGCGCAGCACCACGATGGCCACGCGGCGGTTGGCGGCGGCCAGCGGGTCGGCGGCGATCAGCGGCTCCCGCTCGGCATGGCCGGCCACGGCGCGGATGCGTGCCTCCGGCAGGCCGGCGTCGGTCAGCAGGCGGCGGGTGGCGTTCGCACGCTCCGCCGACAGGTCCCAGTTGCTGCGGTCGCTGCCGCGGTAGGGCTGGGCATCGGTGTGCCCGGCGATGCTGACGCCCTCCGGCAAGCGCAGCAGCACCGGCGCCACCTTGGCCAGCAACGCCCGCGCCCGGTCGTTCAGCGCCGAGGAGCCGGTCGCGAACATCGGCTGCTTGTCGGCATCAACGATCTGGATGCGCAGCCCCTCGGGCACGAGGTCCACCTGCAGCTGCGCGGCGATGGCGGCCAGTGTGGGGTCGGCGCGCACGGCGTCCTTGATGGCCTGGGCCGCATGCTCCAGCATTTGGCGTTCCTGCCGTTCGGCGTCGGCACGGTCTGCGGCGGCGCGGGCCTGGGCCAGGGCGTCGCGGGGGGTGTCAGAGGGAGCGGCGGCCTGCGCCGGGCCGTCTCGCCCATCCGTGCGGCCTTGCAGGTCGGGGCGGCCCAGGCGGGCCGGGTCGGCGTCCGGATCGGCCTCTCCTGCGGGTGGGCGCAGGGCGGCGGCGGTGCCGCCCTCCCGCGCCGTCGGCACCAGCGCCGGGCCAGTTTCGCGCTGGGGGGAGTTGTGGGCGGGGACGTCGCCCTCGTCCTCATCGCTGTCAATCACTGGGTGCGGCGGCGCCATGACCGTCTGCACCGCGCCCTTGTCGGAGGCGAGCGACCCGTCAACGTTGGGCGTCCTTCCGCCGAACGGCATGCCGAAACCGGAGTTGGTGCGGGCCATCTGGTTATTAGGGCTGAAGTAGTCGGCCAGGCCGCGCCGCTGCTCCTCCGTCGTGGCATTCAGCAGCCACATCAGCAGGAAGAACGCCATCATGGCCGTGACGAAGTCGGCATAGGCGACCTTCCACGCGCCGCCGTGGTGGCCACCCTCCACCACCTCCTCCTTTCGGATGATGACGATGGGTCTGTCTCCGCGCTTCTTGGCCGCCATAACCTTGTCCCCTCCTGGGATGCGGGGAAGGATAGGGTCGGGTGCTTAAAGAAGAGCTAAGCCGTGAGGGTCAGCACGGTACCGTTCCAGCGGCGGCCATCGCCGGGGTGCTCCTGCGCCCCGCCCGGCACCGACCCGGCGGCGCGGCGCCAGAACTGCAGCGCGGCGGGGTTGTAGGCGGCGACCGCAACTTCCCATTGCCCGGGATGGCGGAGGAAGGTGGCGTGCGCGGCGCGGGTGCCGACGCCGGCGCGGCGGTATTTTCGCAGCACGAAGAACTCGGCCACTGCCCGGTCGAGCGGACGGTCCAGCGCCGACCAGCGGTTCACCAGCACGAACCCTGCCACTGCGCCGTCGGCCCGGATCAGCAGGGGCTCCCGTTCCGGCTCCTGCCAATAGCTGTCCAGGCCGCGCGGGTAGGGGAACAGGCCGTTGGCATCAACCTCGCCGTGGGGGGTGTGGCGCGGGGCGAACTCGGAGAAGTCGTATAGGTAGAGCTGGAGCAGGCGCTCCATCAGGGCGCGTTGCGACGGTGGTGCGGGCAGGACGGAAACCGCCATGGTAAGTTGATTTGGCGAAGTGGTTTCGAGAGTCGTCGTCGCGGGCCGCACTTGTCACCGCGGGCCGCACTTGGCGCGTGACGATCCAGGCGCCGGCAGCGCGGCACTTTGCCGTTCCAGGAGCCGCCCCTGAGGCCGTACTCGGGGCCGTCCCGGTGGGCTGCCCCTGAGTCGCCGCGGCGCTGGGCGCCTCGTAATGACGGGTGCATGGGGTGGTTCAAGGGATCACGCCGCCAGCGCCCGCGCGAACACCGCCGCGTCCACGTTGCCGCCGCTCAGCACAGCGCCGACCACCTTCCCGCGGACGTCCAGCTTCCCCGCCAGCAGTGCCGCCAGAGCTACGGCGCCGCCGGGCTCCACTACCAGCTTGAGGTGGGTGAAGGCGAAGGCGATCGCCGCCAGCACCTCCGCATCCGACACCACCAGCCCGCCGGCCAGGCGCGGCTGGTTGAGGGCGAAGGTCATCTCGCCGGGCATGGGCGACAGCAGCGCGTCGCACAGGGCGGAGCCGCCGGGCGCGTTGCCCTGGCGCGTGCCGGATTGCAGGGAGCGCAGGGTGTCGTCCGATCCTTCGGGCTCCACGGCCCAGATGCGTGTGGCGGGGGAGGCGCCCTCCATCGCCAGGGCGCAGCCGGCCACCATGCCGCCGCCGCCGGTGCAGACCAGCAGGGCGTCCAGCGGGGCGGGCGCGTCCTCGGCCAGTTCCAGCGCCAGGGTGCCCTGGCCGGCGATGACGTGCGGGTGCTCGAAGGGTGGGATCACGGTGGCGCCGGTGCGGGCGGCATGGGCGCGGGCCAGCACCTCGCGGTCGTCGGTGCGGCGGTTGAAGCGGATGATCTCGGCGCCCCAGCGGCGGGTGCTGGCGACCTTCACCTCCGGCGCGTCGTCCGGCATGAACACCGTGGCCACGATACCCAGGGAGGCCGCGGCGCAGGCGAGGGCCTGGCCGTGGTTGCCGCTGCTGTAGGTCAGCACCCCGGCCCGGCGTTGCGCGTCGTCCAATTGCAGCGCCGCATTGGTGGCGCCGCGCAGCTTGAAGCTGCCGGTGCGTTGCAGGCACTCGGCCTTAAGCAGGATCGTGCCCCCGGTCATCTGGTCCAGCAGCGGGTTGCGGATGGCCGGCGTGCGGACGACCTGGCCGTTCAAGCGGCGGGCGGCCTGGGCGACGTCATCGGGGGTGGGGAGCATCAACGGTCCTCGCGAGTGGGCAGGCGCACGAAGGCGGCGCCGGGTTGGGGCAGCACACGGTAGGCGCGGAAGCGCTCGGCCTCCACCCCATTGCGGGCACGGACAAGCTCGCCGAGGGGGACGGCCTCGGCCCATTGGGTGGGGTCCGGCGGTTCGCGGCGGCGCTGGCTGATGAGCAGCAGGCCGGGGGCGGACGGGACTGCGGGGGGCAGGCTGAGCAGGGACCAGCGCCGGGCGTCGCCGGGGATGTCGCCGGCCAGCACCGGGCCGGGCGTCCACCAGGCGAGCAGGGATGAGACGCCGTAGTTTTCGGCGGCCATGTATCCGGCGCCGGACGCGGCGCGCAGGGCGTCGGCGTCGCGGGCCAGCGTGTCCCAGCCGCCGAGCCGGATCAGCGCCGGGTCGAGGCGCCGGGGCAAGGCCAGGGGGGCGGCGGTGGCCTGCAATGTGGCGGCGGCGGTCAGGAGCAGGCCCAGCGCTGCCGCCGGGCGCCACAGCCGGGCGGGCCAGCCGTGCAGCGCGACGGCCCCGGCGGCAACGGCCGCCGCGGGATATAGGATGGCCGGCCAGTTTGCCTGCACCCGGTCGCCCACGGCGTGCTGCACGAACACCAGCAGCCCCGGGAACAGCATGGCGGCCAGCAGCGACCAGCCGGGGTCCTGCCTCCGGGCTAGGCGGGCGGCGGCGGCGGTGCCGACGGCAAGCAAGACGAAGACGAGCGGCGTTGCCAGTGCGGCTTGGCCGGCCAGCAGTTCGCCGAGGTGGTGCAGCGCCGCGGCCGGCGCCCAGTCCCCGGCGCGTCCGCCCTGCTTCGCCAGGCTGGCCCAGCCATGCCCGGCGTTCCAGGCCAGCACCGGGGCGAACAGGGCGGCGGCAATGGCTCCGCCTGCCCATAGCCAGGGACTGATAAACCATCGCCGGAGGTTTGGCACCCAGGCCAGCCACAGCACGATCCCGATGCCCAGGAAGCCGCCGGTGTATTTGCTGCTGAGCGCGAGGCCGGACGCTGCACCGGCCAGCAGCCACCAGAAGCCGGGTCCGCCCAGCAGCAGGCGGGACAGCGCCCATAGCGCCAGGGTCCAGAAGAACAGCAGCGGCGTGTCGGGGGTCATGGTGATGGCGCCCGCGCCCAGCAGCAGCGTCCCATTGAACAGCACCGCCGCAGGGATACCGGCGCCGGGCCGCACGGCGTCCGCCGCTCGCGCCAGCAGCAGCGACCCCGCCGCCGCCGATAGAGGGCCGAGCAGCCGCAAACCCAACGCGCCCTCCCCTGCCAGCAGGGTTCCGGCCCGCATCCACAGCGCCACCATCGGCGGGTGGTCCAGGTAACCCGGCGCCAGGGCGTGCGACCAGATCCAGTAATACGCCTCATCGGCCGACAACGGCAGGACGGCGGCGGCCCACAGCCGCAGCCCGGTCAGGGCTGCGAGCGCCAGCAGCCAAGGAGCAGGGCGGGACATGGATTGTCGATCTGCCCCCGCCGGGCCGGCGTCAAGTCTGGGGAGCGAACCGGAGGAACGGAGTTGGGGAGCGGACCGGGAGGGAGCAGACCTGGAACGTATCGGGGGCTCGGGTGTTACGTCGCGACGATCATTGATTGGAGACGGGGACATGAACGGCGGCGGCATCCTTTATACGGTCATCATCGGCGGGCTGGCGGGCATAGTTGCCAGGCTCATCATGGGCGGGCGCGAGTTCAGCGGCTTCTTTATCACCATCGCGCTGGGAATCGCCGGGTCCGTGGTGGCGACATTCCTGGGCCAGGCGCTGGGCTGGTACGGGCCGTATCAGGGGGCACGCTTCATCGGCTCGGTCGTCGGCGCGATCATCATACTGGCGATCTATCGGGCGTTCGCGAGACCGAGGACATATTGATGGCGGCGCGCGGCTTGATTGGGGCACGCGGCATGGTCCTGATGCTGCTCACCATGCTGGGCGGATGCGGCGTCATCCAGCAGGGACCGGACCTGGTATCCGCACAAACGCCGCCCGGCACCGGCCTGGTCAACGATGCCAGCGAACCGCAGCCGCCGAACAGCCTGCCTCCTGGCGCCGCAGTGTCGGGTCCGGGACCTGGAGCCACCGAGCATAGCTACTTGACTCGAACGTTCGGGCGCTGATCGCGCGTGCGCGCTGACCGGTTGAGTGCGTTCCGGCACGGGCCTTGCCGGTGATGCGGGCCAGGTTTGCGGCGCTCTAAGGGGGACGGGCAGCTTGGGCATCGAGGCGTCCGGCGGCGCAGTCCATTGGCTCGATACGCCGGACGGGCTGCGCCTGCGTGCCGCCTCCTGGCCTGGCGGGCCACGCGGGACGGTGCTGCTGCTGAACGGGCGCACAGAATTCATTGAAAAGTACTTGGAGCCGGTGGCGGAGCTGCGGTCCCGCGGCTTTGCCGTGTGGTCACTGGACTGGCGCGGCCAAGGCCAGTCGTCGCGGCTGCTGCCCGATCCCGTGCCGGGCCATGCCGTGCGGTTCACCGATTACCTGGGAGACCTGGACCTGCTGCTGGACCGGCGGGTGCTGCCGGATGCGGGAGGCCGGCCGCTGGTGCTGCTGGCGCACTCGATGGGCGGGCACCTCGGCGCGCACTTGCTGGCCCGGCGGGCACCGGTGTTTGGGCGGGCGATCCTGTCCGCGCCCATGATGGATTTCCGGCATAAGCGCGGATTATCACTGAGGTCAGTGCGGGTGCTGGCCTCGGCGGCGTGCATGGTCCCCGGGGTGGCGGGGCGTCCTGGCCCGGGCACTAGCCGGCTGCCGCCGCTGGACCGGCCATTCGACGACAATCCGTTAACCGGCTGCGCCAACCGCTATGCCGCCGACGCCGCCTGGATGCGGGATCAGCCGGGGCTGCAGGTGGGCGGGGCGACCTGGGGATGGCTGCGCGCGGCGTCGGCCAGCATTGCGGCGCTGCACCGCCCGAGTTTTGCCCGGGCGATCACCTGCCCGGTGCTGGTCCTGCTGGCCGGCGACGACCGGCTGGTGGACAACGGCGCCACCCGGCGGTTCGCGGCCCGGCTGCCGCAGGGGACGCTGGTGGAGTTCCCGGGCGCGCGGCATGAGTTGCTGCGCGAGCATGACGCGCATCGGCGGATGGTTTGGGACGCGGTGGACCGGTTCTTGGCGCCGGTTTAGCCGCCCGTTACAGCGGCACCCCCGCCAGGCTGCGGCTGGTGCGTATGGTTTGCAGCGTCTGTACCCGGCTGACCGCCACGGCGCCGGTCAGGCGTTGAGTTAAGAGGTTCTGGTGCGCCGTGTCCCGCGCCACCAAGCGGAGCAGGAAGTCGCCGCCACCGCGGATCATGTGGCACTCGCGGACCTCGGGCCAACCGTCCACCAGGGTCTCGAAGGCGGACAGCACCGACTCCTTCTGGCTGTCCAGGCCGATCAGGGCGAAGAACACGATCTCCCAGCCCAGCCGGGCCGGATCGGTGTCGGCGTGGTAGCCGCGGATGATCCCGGCCTCCTCCAGCCGGCGGACCCGGCGGAGGCAGGGCGGGGCGGTGATCTCGGCACGGCGGGCCAACTCGACGTTGGTCATGCGGCCGTCCTGCTGCAGCTCGATAAGGATGCGGCGGTCAATTGCATCTAGGTCCGGTTGGTCGGCGCCAAGCTTCATGAAGTCGTCAAGCCCAGGTTATCGCGCAACTTTATTACAAGAAATGCGATGGGGGAACCCTCCGCAACCAGCCGGGTGGCTGTTATCCCGCCTCGGCCATCGCCCGCAGGTCGTCCACGATGTAGTCGCGCAGGATCGGCACGGCGTCTATCTGCTCGGACAGCAGCAGTTGGAACACCATGTTGCTGCCGTTGGAGAAGCCTACGTCCACCGCGGCGAGATACCATTCCCACATGCGGCAGAACCGCTCGTCATACAGCTCCGCCGCCCGTGCCCGGTTGGCGGCGAAGCGGCGGCGCCAGTGCTGCAGGGTGTAGTGGTAGTGCAGGCGCAGCACCTCCATGTCCGCGACCCACAGGCCTGCCCGCTCCGTGCTGGCGAACACTTCCGACAGTGACGGCACGTAGGCGCCGGGGAAGATATACTTGCGGATGAACGGCCCGGTGCTGCCTGGCGGGCGCATCCGGCCGATGCAATGCACTAAGGCGAAGCCGTCGGGCGCCAGCAGGCTGCGTATCTTGCGGAGGTATTCGTCGAAGTGGCCGACGCCGACATGCTCCATCATGCCGACGGAAACCACGCGGTCGAAGCGGCCCTGGAGTTCGCGGTAGTCCAGCTCGCGGAACTCTACCAGGGCGGCTACGCCTGCCGTCGCGGCGGCCTCCCGGGCGATGCGCAACTGCTCCGGAGAGACGTTGATCGCCGTCACCCGCGCGCCGGTCGTGGCCGCGATGTGGATGGCGAAGGCACCCCAGCCCGAGCCGATCTCCGCCACCGTCATGCCCGGGCGCAGCCGCAGCTTGGCGGTGGCGCGGTGCAGCTTGCGGTCCTGCGCCGCCTCCAATGTGTCGGCGGCGGGGTCGTCGAACACGGCGCAGGAGTAGTTCAGGCCCTCGTCGAGGAACAGGCGGTACAGGTCGGTCGAAAGGTCGTAATGGTGGCGGGCGTTCGCCTTGGCGGCATGCTCGGGGTTGGCCTGGTGAATGCCCTTCATCGCGCGCCAGCCGCGGCGCAGCAACGCCTGTACCGGGTGCGCGGCCAGGCCGCCGCGGTTGGCGGCGAACAGCTCCATGAAGCCACCGACGTCCGCTCCGTCCTCGAATGTCAGGGTGCCGTCCATGTAGGCCTCGCCCGCATACAGCTCCGGGTTGCGGAACAGCTTGGTATAGAGCCCGGCGTCGTGCAGCCGCACCGTGACGGATGGGCCGGGGCCTTGGCCGCCGAACTGGTGCAGCGTGCCGTCTGCCGCGACCAGGCGCATGGTGCCGTTGCGGATGAACCGGGTGAGCAGGTGGGCAAGCAGCCGCAGCCGCAGCGCGTCCATCCGGGGATGGGCCATTCCGCTGGAGTCCAGTGTTGGTGCCGCCCGTGGGTATCACGCCGGGGCGGGGCAGGCCACCGCCGGCCGTTGCTTGCAAGCCGTCCGTTGCTTGCAAGCCTTGGGGCCTGCCCCGATATTCACCGGGTCGCACGAAGGACCCCGCGCCGATGCCCGAAACGATCTCCACCCGCATGCTCATCATCGGCGCTGGGCCGGCAGGCTACACCGCCGCCATCTACGGTGCCCGCGCCGGCATGGAGCCGATCCTGGTGTCCGGCCTGCAGCCCGGCGGCCAGTTGATGATCACCACTGACGTGGAAAACTACCCGGGCTTCGAGCACGCGATCCAAGGCCCGTTCCTGATGGATCAGATGGAGAAGCAGGCCCGGCACGTCGGCACCCGCATCATCAGCGACCTCGTGATGGAGGTGGATTTCAGCCGGCGCCCATTCCGCTGCACCGGGGACAGCGGCGACATTTACCTCGCGGAGACCGTGGTGATCGCGACCGGCGCCCAGGCCCGCTGGCTCGGCCTGCCGAGCGAGAAGCGGCTGCAGGGCGCGGGCGTGTCGGCCTGCGCGACCTGCGATGGGTTCTTCTACCGGGGTAAGCAGGTGGCGGTCATCGGCGGCGGCAACACCGCCGTCGAGGAGGCGCTGTTCCTGACCCACCATGCCGAGAAGGTGACGCTGGTTCACCGCCGCAACACTTTGCGCGCCGAGCGTATCCTGCAGCGCCGCCTGTTCGAGCACCCGAAGGTGGAGGTGATCTGGGACAGCGCGGTGGAGGAGGTGCTGGGCGGCGGCACGCCGGAGGTGGTGACCGGCTTGCGCATCCGGCATGTGCAGAGCGGCGTGGTGCAGGACCTGCCGGTGGACGGCGTGTTCATCGCCATCGGCCACACGCCGAACACGACGGTGTTCCGCGGGCAGGTCGAGCTGGACGCGGAGGGCTATGTCATGACGCCGCCGGGCTTGACGCAGACCAACGTGCCCGGCGTGTTCGCGGCCGGCGACGTGCAGGACAAGCACTGGCGGCAGGCGATCACCGCGGCGGGCACGGGCTGCATCGCGGCGCTGGAGGCGGAGCGGTTCCTGACTGTGGAGGCGGCGCCTGCCGTCACGGCGCAAGCGGCGGAGTGAGTGCCCGTAGGGATGCGGACGTATCGCGTCCCGATGCAGCCAGGCGGGTTGTGAACCGGCCCGCCACTGGCGCCGGCTTGGGACCGATGGGCCAAGGCTGATCCAGGTGCGGGTGCAACGTCGTCGTGTGCGTCACTTCGTCTGCGTTCCCCTACTCCGCAGCCAGGCTCGGTGCCGTCTGCATCCCGCGCCATGCGGCGTCCAGCCCCTGCCCGAACCGGCTGCACATCGCGGCGATTTCCGCCTCGTCCATGATCAGCGGCGGGGTAAAGGCGATGCGGTCGCCGATGGCGCGGACGATCAGCCCGGCGGCCTCGCACTCCGTCTGCACCCGCAGGCCCACGCCTGCGCTGGCCGGGAACGGGGTGCGGGTCGCCTTGTCCGCGACCAGCTCGATGCCGGCGATCAGGCCGACGCCGCGCACGTCGCCCACCAGGGGGTGGTCCGCATAGGCTGCCAGCCCGTCCAGGAACGCCGGGGACACGGAGCGGACGTGGCCGACGATGTCGCGCTCCTCGTAGATGCGCAGCGTTTCCAGGGCGACGGCGCAGGCGACGGGATGGCCGCCATAGGTGTAGCCGTGCCCAAAGCTGCCATGGCGCCGGCTGGCCTCCAGCATCGCCTCGTGCACGCGCCCGCCGACCATTAGGGCGCTGATCGGCTGGTAGGCGGAGGAAAGCTGCTTGGCACAGCTCACCATGTCCGGCTGCAGGCCGTAGGTGTCGCAGCCCCACATGTTGCCGGTGCGGCCGAAGCCGCAAATGACCTCGTCGGCGATGAACAGGATGTCGTATTTACGCAGCACCGCCTGGATGCGCTCGAAGTAGCCACGCGGCGGGGTGATGGCGCCGCCGCCGCCCTGCACCGGCTCGGCGAAGAAGGCGGCGATGGTTTCCGGGCCTTCCGCGACGATGAGGGACTCCAGGCTGTCCGCCATGCGTTGGCTGAACGCCTCCTCCGTTTCGCCGTCTTGCGAGAAGCGGTAATAGTTTGGGTTGTCCGTGTGCAGGAAGCCGGGCAGCGGCAGGTTGAAGCCGACGTGCATGTGCGGCTGGCCCGACAGGCTGACGCTGGCGACGGTGTTGCCGTGGTAGCCGCGCACGCGGCCGATCATCTTGGTGCGCTGTGGCTGGTTCTGGATGCCCCAGTAAAGCCAGGCCAGCTTGATGGCGGCGTCGTTTGCCTCGGAACCGCTGCACTGAAACAGGACGCGGTGCATGCCGGCGGGGGCGACGGAAAGCAGCTTTTCCGCCAGCTCGACGGCCGGGGTGTGACCTTTTTGGAAAAAGGTGTGGTAATACGGCAGCTCAAGCATCTGCTTGTGCGCGGCGTCGGCTAGCCGGCGCTCGCTGAAGCCGAGGCTGGCGCACCATAGGCCGGCCATGGCCTCGATGTATTCGCGGCCCTCGCTGTCCCATACCCGGCAGCCCTCGCCGCGCTGGATGATTACGGCGCCGTCGCGGGCGTGGTGGTCCAGGTTGGTCTGCTGGTGGACCAGGGAGGCGATGTCGCGGGCGTGCAGGGAGTTGGGGGTCATCGAAGGTCTCCTTTGTACTTGTGACAGCAACAGCATTCTCCGGCTCGTCATTGCGAGGTGCGCAGCGCCGCGGCAGTCCAGGGGCGGCAAGGGTTGTCCTGCTGCCCCGGCTAACCTTGCCGCAAGGGCGGGCTGCCTCACGCAGCGAATGGCGCTAATCCTCGCTCATGGCCCAGATCAGCGACAGGACGCGCTCGCGCATCGCCACGAAGTCCGGGTTGCTTTTGACCACCCGTATCCCGGCGTCGGCCATGTCGCGGGCAAAGGGCACCGGGATGCGCTCGACGATGCGGCCGGGGCGGGGGGACATCACTACGACCTCGGTACCCAGGTAAACCGCCTCCTCGACGCTGTGGGTGATGAAGACGACCGTCATGCCGGTGCGGCGCCAGACCGCGTGCAGCTCCTCCTGCATGCGTTCCCGCGTCAGCGCGTCCAGCGCGCCGAAGGGCTCGTCCATCAGCAGGACCTTCGGCTCGTTGCACAGGGCGCGGGCGATGGCCAGGCGCTGCTGCATCCCGCCCGAAAGCTCGTAGGGGTAGCGGTCGCGGAACTCCCACAGGCCCACGGTGCGGAGCCAGCCTTCGACCCGCTTGGCGGTGCCAGGGTCGCGGCGCATCCGCGGGCCGAAGCCGGCGTTGGCGGCAACCGTCATCCAGGGGAACAGCGCGGCCTGCTGGAACACCACGCCGCGCTCCGGGCCCGGCCCGTCCACGGGGCGGCCATCGAGGCTCACGGTGCCCGTCGTCGGCTCCAGGAACCCGGCAAGCGTCTGCATCAGGGTGGTCTTGCCACAGCCGGAAGGGCCGACGATGCAGACGAAGCTGCCTTCGGGAAAGGCCAGGTCCGCGTGCTCCAGCGCATGGACCGCGGACGGCCCCTGGCCGTAGCGGACGGACACGCCGGCGAAGCTTACGAAGTCGGGCCGGGTCATGGTGGCCGACGGCATGTCCATGCTATCGCCCTGTCACTGCGGGGGTCGCGACGTCGCGGCGGTCCAGGGGCCGGTGGGACCGTGCCTTGGCCCTCGCGACGCCGGGATCGCCACGCTGCAAGCGGCTTGCGATGACGGTTTTGGGGGTCCGGCTTGCGATGGCAGGCTGTAACGTCACGCGGTCGCCTTGACGATGAAGTCCGTGTTGATCGCCTTTTGGAATACGTCCAGGCCCGGCGCAGTGCGGATGCTCCGCTGCTCCACCAGGAAGTCGGCCGTGCTTTTCAGCGTTTCCGCGAACTTGCCCGGAGTGCCCTTGCCGCCCAGCCAGCGCGCCCCGGCCTGGTCGCCCAGCGGCACGAAGTCGTATTCCTCCATGTCGGACTTGGCGGTCGCTGTGCTGACGCCGGCCTGCTTGCCGACGATCTCCGCGGCCTCGTCCGGCTTCTGCCGCCACATGTCCAGCGCGCGGCCGTAAGCCTTCAGGAAGCCCACCACCGCATCCGGGTAGGACTGGGCGAAGGCGGTGCGGACCACGATCAGGTCGGCGATGACGTATCCCGCCTTTTCCAGCGCCTCGGAGGTCTTGTACAGGCTGCCGCCGGCGTCGAGCAGCTTGCTCTTGGCGGGGGACCAGACGTAGGCGCCGTCAATGTCGCCCTTGGACCAGGCCGCTTGGATCGCCGCGGGCTTCATGTCCAGCACCGTCACATCGCGCTGGGTCATGCCGTTGGTCTTGAGGAACCCCAGCAGGCGGAAGTGGCTGGTGGAGCCGAAGGGCGTCGCCAGCTTCTTGCCCTTGAAGTCGGCGGGGGTCTTCAGGCCGGCGCTGGTGCGGACGACCATCTCTTCCGCCGGGCCGATGTTGTCCACCATGCCGATCAACTGGAACGGCAGGCCCTGGGAAATGCCGGCGGCGGTGGCGACGGAGCCGGTGGCAAGGCCGATGTCGCAGCTGCCCGCGACGATGGCGGTGTTGATCTCGGCGCCGCTGCCCATCTCGGTCCAGTTGATCTTGGAGCCTACGGCCTCGTCGAACCAGCCCAGGCCCTTGGCGATCATGGTCGGCTTGGTTTCGGTAAAGAAGCCCAGGTTCACCTTGCCGGGCATGGCCGCCCGTGCCCGCCCGGCAAAGCCCAGCGCGCCCATCCCCACCAGCGCCGTGCGCCGCGTCGTCACTAAACCCATGCTGTTTCTCCCCGGTTAGCGCCCAGCCCAATGCACGACCCGCCGCTCAATCAGCAGCAGGATGCGGTCAATCGCCAGCCCGGCCACCCCGATGATCAGGATGCCGGCGAACACGTAGTCCGACCGCAGGAACCGCCCAGCGTCCAGGATCATCCAACCGATGCCGTTCGACCCGGCGATGATCTCGGCGGCGATCAGCGTGCCATAGACGATGCCGGCGGCCAGCCGGGCGCCGGTCAGGATTTCCGGCAATGCACTGGGCGCGATCACGTGCACAAAAATTTGCCATGGCGACGCGCCAAGGGCCTGGGCGGCACGGATGCGCTCCGGCGGCACGTTGCGCACGCCGTCGCGGGCGGCGACGGCCGAGACTGGCAGGGCCGCCAGGAACAGCATGGTGATCTTGCTGCTTTCGCCGATGCCTAGCCAGACGATCAGCAGCACCAGGTAGGCGAGCTGCGGCAGCGGGCGCAGGAACTCGATGAACGGCGCCGCGGCGGCGTCGAGCCAGCGGACCGTGCCCATGCCTAGCCCGAGCAGCGTGCCGACGACCGCCCCGGTCACGAACCCGGCGCCGACGCGCAGCAGGCTCATGCCGATGTGCTCGCCCAGGCTGCGGCCCTTGTAGCCTTCGTCGAACAGTTCCTGCAGGCCGGACCATAGATCGGCCGGGCTGGGCAGGAACAGGTCGCGCACGAAGCCGCCGTCCGTCGCGCCGACCCAGGCGGCGGCTACGACCGCCATCGCGAGCAGGGTGATGGCCCAGGACGGGATAGATCGGGGCGCGGGGCGGCTCACAGCCGGCCGCGCCAGTGGACGAAGCGCCGGTCCAGCAGGCGCAGCGCCCACGCCAGCGTCACCCCCATTGCGCCCAGCAACAGGATGCACAGGATGATGACGTCGTTGCGCAGGAAGGTGCTGGCGGAGATCACCATCCAGCCTAGCCCATTGGTTGCCGCCATCAGCTCGGCCGATACGACGGTGCTGAATGCCGCTGCCAGGGCGATCTGTAAACCGGTTAGCACCATCGGCGCGGCGGAGGGCAGCACGACATGGCGCAGCACCTGGGCGCGCGAGGCGCCCAGGGCCTGGGCCGCCTGGATGCGCTGCAGGGACACCGTGCCGGCGCCCGCTGCGCTGGCCGCGATGATGATCGGGAAAGCGGTTAGGAACAGCAGCGCCGTCTTGGAACCGTCGCCGGTGCCGAGCCATAGGATCAGCAGGATCATGTAGGACAGCGGCGGCAGCGGGCGCATGAACTGCACCAGCCAGCCCAGTGCGGCCTGGGCGGCACGCACCCGGCCCATCCAGAGGCCCAGCGGCACGCCCAGCACCGTCGCCAGGCCGAAGCCTCCGGCCATCCGGCCCAGCGTGGACAGCGCGTTGCCCTGCAATGTCGTGCCGCGGTAGCCGTCCCGCACGATCTCCCGTGCCGCCGCCCAAACATCCCAGGGGGTGGGCAGCAGGTCGCGCTGCACGGCGCCGCTGGCGGACAGCCCTGACCAGGCCAGGATCATCGCAGCGACGGAAACCAGGCCGAGCCAAGCCACGGGAATTCGCAGCCTGCGCCGGGACGTGGCAGGGGCGACGGATCCGGCAAACGGCACCGAGACGGCCGGAAGCTGAGTGGTTTCCGCGGGGGTCACGCTATTATCCATGCAACGGCTGCGCCAGGGTTGCAACAGCAACACGGCTGGGCCGCGCCGCGGTGCGGCACCTGCCGCAGTGCTGAACCGGAGTGTCCCGGTCGCGAGGATGCTCGTCGGGATTGCCCGGCCGGGGGTGGAATGGATCAGCTCAGCCTAGCGCCCGTCCCTAAGGCAATCCATCCCGCGTGCCTGTTGCGCGCCGACCGGTCATCACGAAGGTGCCGACGCGCACTCGCATCGGCCGCGCCCCCGGCACCGCCATCGGCTCCGGTTCAAGCGGGTCCTGGATGTACGGCGCTCCCGTTTACGGTAAATCAACACGGGATTGGCAGACTTGCGGCATGGCACCTGAATTGGAAAACGGTTCAATCTTGCAGGCGGACATGCGTCAGTGAGGGGCGAGCATGTTGTCCGTTGGCGGTCTCGGCTACGGGCTGGGCTAACCAGCCAGATCCTGACCATCGTCGTTGTGCTTATTCTCGTTCTTATGGCGACGACCGGCACGGTCATTACGCAGCTTCGGAACCATGAATTGACCGCGGCCGGCAACCAGTTGAAAGGCTTGGCGGTGGTCCTGGCGGACCAGGCCGAGCGTGCCTTCGAGGCGGTCGAGCTGATCGAAGTGAGCATCGCGGAGAAGTTGCAGAACGACGGCGTCAATACGCCCGATGAGTTCCGCCGCTGGATGGAGGGTCGGGCTGTCCACGAGCAGCTCCGCAACCGTATCGCCGGACTGCCGCAAGTCGATGCGCTCATTGCGGTTGATACCGATGGCAATGTTATAAATTTCAGCCGCTTCTGGCCGATTCCCACGGTCAATGTCGCCGACCGGGATTATTTCAAGGCGCTGAAAGACGCGTCAGGCCCGGTAAGCTTCGTCGCCAGGCCAGTTCAGAACCGGAGCAACAATAGCTGGAACATGTATATCGCGCGCAAATTCGTCTCCGCAGACGGCGCCACGCTGGGCTTGATCGTTGGGGCAATCAATCTGAACTACCTGGAAAGGCTTTATGGAGCAGTGGCGCCCCAGCCAGACGGCTCGGTGGCGCTATTTCGCAATGACGGCGTGCTGCTGGCGCGGCATCCGCACGTCGAACCCCGCATCGGCGACTCGTTTTCTCGACAGCCCATATTCCAAGGCATCGAAGACCCCGACGCGCAGGAAAAGATCATCCACCAAACGAGTCTCATAGACGGCATGGACCGGCTCTACACCCGCCGCCTGCTTCAGCATTTTCCAGTCATGCTCACCGTTTCCAACACCAGCTCGAGCATTTTGCAAGCTTGGCGCCAGGAGGCCGCAAGCCTTGGCGGGGCAGTCGCCCTTCTTGGCGGGTTGATCGTTGCGGCAGCCCTCATATTGCTTCGGATGGTGCACGGGCAACGCCGCCTTCATCAGGCACAGGTGTCCGAGGCCGCGGCGGAAGCTGCCAGGCTCAACGCGGAAAGCCTGCTCAGACTTTCGAACGAGCGGGCCGCGGTGGAGCGGGCGATGCACCTCCAGAACGAACGGTTCGGGGTCGCGATGAGCAACATGTCGCATGCGCTGTGCATGTTCGACGTGGACGACCGCCTGGTGGTGGCAAACCAGCGCCTTTACGAGTTGCTCGACATGCGGGAAGCCGCGGTTCCCTCCGGCACCACGTTCGAGACGCTGTTCCGGCTGGCGTCCGACGCGGGCCTGCCAACCCGTGATGTCGAGCAGCTCGTCAGCATCCTACACCGGTTGAAGGCAGCGGGCACCCGAGGAAATGAGGGCTGCATGTTCGGGGATGGCCGTTCGTTTGCGGTCAACTACCAGCCGGCCGCAGAGAACGGATGGCTGGTGGTCATCGAGGACGTCACCGAGCGCTGCAGCGCCGAAGCTCAGATCCAGCATATGGCGCATCACGACGCGCTGACCGGCCTGCCGAACCGCGTGCTGTTCCATGACCGGCTGACGGATGCCATCGCCCGGGGACACCGGGGCGATCCGAGCGCAGTCTTCTACTTGGACCTCGATCAATTCAAATCGGTCAACGACACGCTGGGTCACTCAACCGGCGACGCACTGCTGCGGGCGGTGACTGGGCGCCTGCAGTTGCAGGTCCGGGAGTGCGACACGGTTGCCCGGCTGGGCGGCGATGAGTTTGCCATTATCCAAACGGGTCTTGACGAGCCCACGGCCGCGACATCCCTGGCGTTGCGGGTCATTGCGGCTTTGAGCGAGCCTTATCACCTGAACGGGCATCAGGTCATGGTCGGCACCAGCATCGGCATCGCGCTCGTCCCGAGCGACGGAAACAGTGCGGATCAAGTCCTAAAGAACGCCGATCTCGCCCTGTATCGCGCCAAGGCCGACGGCCGCGGCCGCCATCGCTTCTTTGAACCGGAGATGGACGCCTTGATGCAGGCGCGGCGGCTGATGGAAGTGGACCTGCGGCGGGCCTTGCTGACCCGCGAGTTCGAAATGTTTTACCAGCCGCTCATCAACGTCCGGTCTGGCACCGTCGCGGTCATGGAAGCGCTGATCCGGTGGTGGCATCCCGAGCGCGGCATGATTTCTCCGGCGGAGTTCATCCCGTTGGCGGAGCAGGTTGGCCTGATCGTGCCGATCGGCGCGTGGGTGTTGCTGCAGGCTTGCCGCGATGCGGTGTCCTGGCCCGCGAACATCAAGGTTGCGGTCAATCTTTCTGCGGTTCAGCTGGGCACTCGGACGCTGGTCCGAGACGTGGCGGCTGCGCTGGACGAAACGGGCCTCGCACCGGCGCGGCTTGAGCTTGAGATCACCGAGACCGCCATGCTGGAGGATACTGATACGACGCTGGCAACCCTGCGGCAGCTCAGGGCTCTCGGGGTCAGCATCGCAATGGACGATTTCGGGACGGGGTATTCCTCGCTAAGCTCCCTGCGCCGGTTTCCGTTCGACAAGATCAAGATTGATCGTTCCTTCATCGAGGGACTCGGCGGCAACGGCGACAGCGACGCGATCGTCGGCTCCATTACCGACCTGTGCGGGAAGCTCGGCATGGTGACGACGGCCGAAGGTGTGGAAACCCGGGAGCAGCTTGCGTTGCTCGAGCGAACCGGCTGCACGGAGGTGCAAGGCTTCCTGTTCAGCCGCCCGGTTCCAGCCGGAGAGGTGCTGCAGACCTGTGCAGCAGTCGATCAGGCCATGGAGGCGCGCTCGCCTGCCCTGACGCCGGGCCGCAAGCGGCAAGCGGATGCCCGGCTGGATGACGCCTTGACTGGTTGACGTCTTGGTCCCGCTGCCGCCGCGAGCTTGGCCCGCCTACGCACCGGCGCCCTGCTTAGCTTTTTATCTGTGCGCAAACCTCCAGAGGTTTGCTTAGTGCCGAACCAAACGAGGGTTCCCGGCCCGAGCCTGATCCACATCTCCACCGTCCCGCGTTCCTACCTGAGGCCCATCCGACGCAGGCAGTCCTGCACTAGGCCGTCCCCTCCCAGAACGCCCCGCAGCGCTCCGGCTATCGCGCCTGCATCCTGCTCCGCCGCCCATCGGCTGCCCATGCTTGGCAGCGCCGCATACCGTCCGTGCTGGAAGCATAGCGCGGCCAGTTCGGCAAACTCCCGCCCGTGCAGCGCCGGGCCGGGCAGCAGCGCCACGATCCCGGCCAGCCCGGCGTCGTCCAGGTGGCGCCAGGCGTTGAACAGGCCGTGGAAGCCGAAGGTGGGGCCGGACGGGGGCACGCGCTCATAGGAGAAGCGGGCTGCCATGTCAGGCGGGGCAAAGCGGATGCCGTGCTCGCGTTCCAGCGTTCTGCGCCAGGTCCGGCAGATCAGCACGTCCTCCGCCACGCCCGGCTCCAGCGCGAAGCCTGGCCCGGCCAGGACGTCCAGCAGCCGGCGGGAGCGCAGGGAGAACCCGCCGTTGCCGACCTCCCTGCCCGCCCCTGCCACGCCGAGGCCCGGCCAAGGAGCGCCAATGTAGTCCCAGTCGAGGAAGGCCGGGTCCCAGGCAGCGGGGTCCGTCACCCAACCGTCCCACTGCACCACCAGGGCGTGGGATGTCGCGATGTTTCCGGCTAGGCCGTGCAGCATGAAGGCCGAGTAGGCGTCCCGCGAGGCGAGCGGCGGGATGGGGTGGACGCGGAACGGGTGGGACTCCGGCGCACCTCCTGGCTTGGCATGAGTGGGGGTGGCATCAGGAGAGTCGGTGAACAGCACGGCGTCGCCGAAGCGGCAGGCCATCGCGGAGCCGCTCAGGGCCAGCATCGTCAGTGGGACATATCGGCTGTCGGCGGCGCACAGCGTCACCTGGTGCAGGTTCGGCCGGGCCGGCATTCGCGCAGTGGCGGGGGCGAACAGGCGGCAGGCATCGTCGAACTGCGCACGCACGCGGTCCAGGGTGTCCAGCGCCGCCGGGTTCTCGCCATCCGTTTCGAGCGCGTGCAGGGCCGTCCATACGTGCCGTGTCCAAACCTCGGCATAGGCGGAGTCGGCCAGCGTGGTGTTCGGGGCGGCGGGCGGCGGGAGGTGACGCAGCGCGGGATCGAGGTAGGCGTCAATGTCGGCGGCGGGGGCGTCCAGGCCGGCGGGCCAGTCCAGGCCCAGCCGGGCGCCGGCCTGGGCCATCGTGCCGCGCCAGTCCTGCAGCAGCGCGTCGTAGGACACGACGGCTCGGGCGATGCCACGGGTTGCACGCTCGGCGTCCAGCATGTGGCGCAGCCAGAGCAGCAGGGACAGCCGCGCCGGGAAGCCGTTGCGGGCGGCAAGCGACGCGGCGACGGCGGCCGGATGGCGCAGCGCCAGCAGTGCGCAGGGGGCGGCGGGCAACGCGGGCGGGGTCAGCACAGGCAGCCACAGGGGCAGCAGGCGGGACAGCCGCGGGTCCTTGAGCACGAACAGCCCGGTGCCGCCATACTCCGCCTGCAGCGCCGCAGCCATGCGGGGGCGGAGGGTGTCCTGCAAGGCGGGTGGCAGGCGGCCCAGTTCGAACGGCGTCCAGTCCGCCCAATGGGAGCCGCCGAGGAGCAGCGCTTCGTCGTTCAGGCGGACGACCGGCTGTGGTTCCCAAAAGCCGCGCGGGTTGTCTGGACCGGGCGGGACAGGATGCGCCGGGCCGGCTGCGCCGAGCAGGCTGGCTACCCGGCTGAGCGCGGAGGTGCCGCCGCGATGCATCCCGAGAACGAGGAGGGCACGGTGGGGCTGAGCAGGACGCATGGCCGGAGAGGGTAGCGGGTGATGGAGGGGCTGCCTATGCTTGGGTGCTGCTTCCTTTGCTGGGAGGGAACCGGGCCTTCCCTGGGAGGGAACCGCGGTGAAGGCAGCCTTGCCGTATGGCGACGGCATGTGAGTGGGTGCCCGGCCGTCTTCGTTCCCGGCAGGAAAACCCCTGTGCTCCCGTTGGGAACCGGCCGATCGGTTTGGCTGCTGTAGACGTTGCCCCATCGGCCAGGGACGGCTGCACGCCGGCCGGCGCCTGGATCTTGTTTGCGCCTAGCTGGATTATCATGGCTTGGCCCGGCACAGTCAGGCCGGAACAGGAGAGGTAGACGCCATGCCAGTCATCGCCGTCATCGCAGCGGGTGCAATGGGTTCGGCAGTGGGCCGCGTGCTTGTCGAGCATGGGGCGGAGGTGCGGACGCTGCTGGCTGGACGCAGCCCGGGCAGCGTTGCGCGGGCAGCCGCATCCGGCATGCAGTCCGTGGACATGGCAGGCATTGCAGCCGCCGACGTCATCCTATCCATCGTGCCGCCGGGCGACGCCCTCTCGCTGGCGGAACAGCTTGCCCCGGCCTTGCAGCATGCGAAGCCGGACCTGATCTACGCGGACTGCAATGCCGTCAGCCCGCAGACGGTGAAGCTTGTCGAGGCCGCGGTTGCGCCGAGCGGCATTCGCTTCGTTGACGCGGGCATCATCGGCGGCCCACCGAAGCCGGGCAGTGCCGGGCCGGTGTTCTATGCTTCGGGCGCGCACGCGGCCGGCCTGACACTGCTCGCCCAGCATGGGCTGACGGTCAAGCTGCTGGACGGCCCGGTCGGCGCGGCATCCGGCTTGAAGATGAGCTATGCCG